>WLNW01000228.1 GCA_009699605.1 Actinomycetota bacterium
GAGCTCGGACCGGAACCGACCGATCTCGTGTCGATGCGTCATCACGGTATGTCACCGTTCGGTGGCACGTCGCTCGACTCGTGGCTGCGGAACGAGGGCATCTCCACGATCATCCCCGTGGGGGTGTCGGTGAACGAAGCAGTGTTCGGTCTCTGTATCGAGGCCGCGAACCTCGGATATCGCGTCGTGCTGCCGACCGACGCGATAGCGGGGTACCCGCGTCAATACGCCGAGGACGTGGTGCGCCACAGCCTGTCGCTGATGTGCAACCTCACCGACACCGCGAGCGTCGTCGCCCATTGGGGCTGACCGCGACCATCAGAGAGGCCGAGTGTCGACTCATGCACCTCTGCGGTGCATCAGTCGACACTCGCGTAGGAAACGAGTGGTCAGCGCACGCCCAGGAGATCGACGACGAACACGAGGGTCTCGCCGCCCTTGATCGCGCCACCGGCGCCCTGTGCGCCATAGCCGAGGTGTGGGGGAATGGTGATGCGCCGGCGGCCGCCGACCTGCATGCCGGCGACGCCTTCGTCCCACCCCTTGATGACGTAGCCACGCCCGAGCGGGAACGAGAACACGTCGTTGCGGTCCCACGACGCATCGAACTGCCCGCCGGTGCTCCAGGCCACGCCCACGTAGTGCACGTCGACGGTGTTGCCCGCAGCGGCGATGTCGCCCTCGCCGACCGTGAGATCCTCGCAGAGCAGTTCGGTCGGTGGTGCAGCAGTCGTGTCGACGCTGACAACAGGCTTCTCGCTCATCGGGCTTTCCTTTTCGATCGGGGAGGTGCCGCACGCGGCGCTCGTCCAGTCTCGCCGATTCGATCGGGGCACCTAGTATCGGCGCTGGGCTTAGGGGAGGACGCATGGACCGTACGAGTGCCGAGGTGCGCGCGAGCGCAGGGCATCCCATCATCGACGCCGACGGGCACATGCTCGAAGTGCTCGACGCGACCTACCCCTATCTACGGGAGTCGCTCGGGGCCCCACGGTTCCAGGCATGGCTCGACCGTGGCCCGATCGCCAAGCTCTCCCAGCGCCCCCGCACGCCCGAGGAACGCCGTCGCACGCGCACCCCGCAGGGAGCATGGTGGGGCACGCAGACCGTGAACGTGCGCGACCGGGCCACCGCCACGTTGCCTGCGCTCTTGCACGAGCGCATGGACGAGATCGGCCTCGACTACACGGTCCTCTACCCCACGAACACGCTGCTCACGTGCGCCGAGCGCGACGACGACCTGCGTCAAGGTCTGTGTCGTGGGTTCAACGAGTTCTATGCCGACGTGTACGGAGAGTTCCGCGACCGCATGACGGCCGCGGCAATGATCCCGATGCACACGCCCGCCGAAGCCGTGGCAGAACTCGAGCACTGCAAAGCCATCGGCATCAAGGTCGTGTGCTTTCCCGAGGGTGTCCCACGCGATTTCGATGAGGTGCCCGGCGACGATTGTTCGCCGTGGCTCATCCCCGGGCAACGCACGTGGTTCGACTCGTTCGGGCTCGACAGCCCCTTCGACTACGACCCGGTGTGGGCCGCGTGCGAGCGCCTCGGGTATGCCGCCACATTCCACGGCGGGCTCACCGTGCGCCCCGGTCTTCACTTCTCGACGAGCAGCTACGTGGCGAACCACATCGGTCAGTTCGCGGCCGAGATGTACCCGCTGGCCAAGAACCTGCTGCTCGGTGGGGTCACCACCCGATTCCCCGCGCTGCCGTTCGTGCTGCTCGAGTGCGGGGTGTCGTGGGGCATGCAGCTGCTAGCCGACACCATCGAGCACTGGGAGAAGCGCAACATCGACGCGATGCAGCTGCTCGACCCGGCCCGCCTCGACAAGGATGCGCTCGGTCAGTACTACCGCGCGTACGCCGGCAAACTCGCCGATCTCATCGATGGCGACGTCTACGACCTCGTGCAGAAGTTCCCCATCCACGGCAGCGTTCCGGCCGACCCCGACGAGTTCTCGGCGATGGGCATCTCATCGAGTCAGGACATCGTCGATCGTTACGTCGATTCGTTCTACTTCGGTGTCGAGGCCGATGACCGGGGCGTGGTCACTGCGTTCCTGCCGACGAACCCAAAGGGCGCGACGCTCAAGACCGTTCTTGGTAGCGACATCGGACATTGGGACGTCACCGACATTGCTTCTGTCGTCGCCGAGAGCGCAGCGATGATCGACAAAGGGGTGCTCGACGCGGCGCAGTGGCGCCACGTGGTGTGCGACAACCCCATCGAGATGTTCACCAAACTCAATCCGTCGTTCTTCGACGGCACGCCCGTCGAGCCGCACATCACCGAAGCAGCCAGAGCACGCCGTGGCTGAGCTGTGCTTCAACACCTTCAACCGCTCCGCCTACCTCGTCGAGGATCCCGACCTGCCCACCCAGATCGCGGCAGCTGCTGCCGCAGGGTTCACGTGGTTCGGCCCCGACACGTTCTCGCTCGCGGCGTGGGAGGCAAGTGGCCGATCGCTGCTGGAGCTCGCTGATCTGCTCGATGCCCATGGGCTCAGGGTGTGGGAGATCGCGGCGTTCGACCTCGGCACGCGCGAGACAACGCTCGCTCAGGCCGAATTGATCGCGGCCCAGGCCTGCGTGCTGCGACCGCAGTACATCCTCACCAACGTCGGCGCCCCTATCGACGACGAGCGACTCGACTTGTTCGATGAGGTCTGCCAGCTCTTCGAGGCCCAGGGCGCAGGTGTGCGGCCGGCGATCGAGTACCTGCCGTTCACGCCGGCCAACTCCATCGCCACGACGCTGCCGCTCATCGACCACGTCGGGCGCGAGCGGGCCAAGATCCTTTACGACGTCTGGCACCACTTCCGCGGCCCCGACACCTTCGCCGAACTCGAGGCCGCACCGGCCGACACGGTGGCGTACGTGCAGTTCAGCGATGCCCAGCCCATGATCGGTGATGATCTCGTGCACGAGACGCTGGAGCGGCGCACGTTCCCCGGCGAGGGCGTTTTCGACCTCGCCGGCTATTGCGAACGACTGCGAGCGAAAGGCTTCGACGGCGTGGTGAGCATCGAGATCCTGAACGGTTCGTGGCGCACCGCTGATCAATACGAGTTCGCGCGGCGCGCCTACGACTCATCGCGGAGGTACTGGCCATGAGCGCACGCACGCTGCGCGGCAGCGTGGTGGTCGCAGGCATCGGCGAGACCGGCTATCACAAACGCGGACAGTCGCCCGACCCCGAGTTCGTCATGGCGCTGCAGGCCATCCTCGCGGCGTGCGCCGACGCCGGCATCGATCCGCACGACATCGACGGCTTCGCCTCGTACGCCGGCGATCGCAACGAGCCGACGCGATTGGCTTCTGCGCTCGGCTGCCACTCGTTGCGGTTCTCGAACATGCAATGGGGCGGCGGTGGGGCCGGTGGTTCCGCGGCGGTGGCCAACGCCGCCGCAGCCATCGCGTGCGGCATGGCCGAGTGCATCGTGGTGTTCCGCGCACTCGCCCAGGGGCAGTTCGGACGCTTCGGTGCCGCACCGCCCACACCGGTCGTGAGCGGCGGCGCCGCGCTCAGCTACCCCTACGGCCTCCTTTCACCGGCCCAGCAGTTCGCGATGCGCATGCCGCGGCTGGTGCACGAACACGGTGTAAACCTCGGCACCCAGAAGGCCGTCGCGTTGGCCTCGTACCACCACGCGCAACAGAACCCGCGAGCGGTCATGCACGGACGCCCACTCACCCCCGAGGCCTATGACGAGTCCCGATGGATCGTCGAACCTTGGCACCTGTTCGATTGCTGCATGGAGAACGACGGTGCCGCGGCGCTCATCCTTGTCGCGGCCGAGCGGGCCGACGAGTTTGCCCATCGACCTTGCTACTTGCTCGGCGCGGCGCAAGGCGCAGGCTTCCGCGAAGGCACCAACCACTATGCGCCCAACTACGCCAGCGCGTGTTTCACCTCGCTCGCGCCACGCCTGTACGACATGGCGGGCGTTTCGCCGAGCGACGTCGACGTGGTGCAGTCGTACGAGAACTTCACGGGGGGCGTGGTGATGAGCCTCATCGAGCACGGGTTCTGCTCCTACGACGAAGCCGGGTCGTTCCTCACTTTCGACAACCTGATCGCGCCGACCGGCGCACTGCCGCTCAACACCAGCGGTGGCAACCTGGCCGAGTGCTACGTGCACGGCTTTGAGCTCCAGATCGAAGCCGTGCGCCAGATCCGCGGCACTTCCACGAACCAGGTTCCCGGCGTCGACGTGTCGCTCGTGGCCTCAGGTCCCATGGTGGTCCCGGCGAGCGACCTGATCTTCGGGTCCACGGAGGCGCTCGGATGAGCACCGTGCTCCCTCCCGGGCTGGCCCGACCGATCCCACTCGCCGATGGTCTCGACGCACCCTTCTGGCTCGGCACGCAGGCCCATGAGCTGCGCGTACAACAGTGCGCGAGCTGTGGCACATACCGCTGGAGCCC
>WLNW01000229.1 GCA_009699605.1 Actinomycetota bacterium
GCAAGGTGTTCGTTCTGCAGGATGTTCGACCCGTCGAGCACGGGCGCCACCGGGATGCGCAGCGAGCTCGCGAGCTCGACGATCTCGTCGACGGTGTGCTCCCGCATCCATGCGGCCATGATCCCGGGCCATTCGGGCCGCCGTGCGCGACCACCGAACGTGGCGAGGTCCGCGTCGTCGAGCAAATCGGGCCGCTCGATCATCAGGAGGAAGCTCTGGAACATCTGAGCGGTGTTCGTGTTGAAGCCGACAAACCCGTCCTTGGCCTGCTCGATCGACGGCGTCTCGAGGCTGCGCGCCGGCGTGGTGCGCGGGGGCCGGCCTGCGAGGTGGGCCGACAGATCGGCGAACGTCGAACCGGCGATCGCCATGACCTCGTTCATCGAGAGATCGATGAGCTCACCGACGCCGGTGCGACGGGCGCGGAGCAACGCGGCGAGCGCGGCCGGTGCCCCATACGCCCCCGCGAGGTAGTCGGTGACGCGGCCCCCGGCATACACCGGCGGCTTCGTCGGACGACCGCGATAGAGGATCGAACCGCTCTCAGCCTGCACGGTGAACTCGTTGGCGACGCGCCCGGCGTACGGTCCCTCGAGGCCGAACGGCGTTATGCTCAGAACGACGAGATGGGGGTGCCTCGCGCGCAGCTTCGCCCCATCGATGTGCGCAGCCTCGTCGATGCACACGAGGTCCGCGGTGGCCACGAGCGACTCGACGTCCGCGTCGTCGAGTGCGCCGCAGAGCGAGCGCTTCCCCCCGTTCAGATACTGGAACAGCGCCGCATCCGCCCCACCGAGCTCGGCGCCCACTGCCGTGACGCGACGCGAAGGATCACCGCCGTCGGGTTCGATCTTGATGACCTCGGCTCCGACGTCGACGAACAGCTTCGTCGCGTAGGGGCCGGCGATGTCGGTGGTGAAGTCGATCACGCGCAAGTGCGCGAGCACGTCCATGGAAATCCTCTTCAGCGCGAGTAGGGAGATGTGGGGTCGCGACCGGCGCGGAGGTCCTCGAAGCGGGTGAGTGCCGCGGGCAGGGTCGCTTCGTGAGTGAACACCCAGAACCGGCCTTCACGGATCGCACTCACCACGTTGTCCGCGACCTGCGTGGGCGCGATACCCATGGCCCGGATCGCTTCGCGGAGCGGCGCCATCGTCGCGTTCTCGTCGGTGCTCAGCGCGGCGCCGTGGGGCCGATTGCGCTCGCTCAGGAAGATGTCGGTGTCGACGAGGTTGGGGCACAGAGCGCTCACGCCCACACCGGTGCCCTCGAGCTCGCGGTAAAGCGCTTCGCTCATCCCGACCACTGCGTGCTTGGTCGCACAGTACATGCCGAGCACGTTGGTCGTGACCAGGCCGGCCTCACTGGCGGTGTTGACGATGTGGCCTTCGCCCTGAGCGACGAGGATTGGGCCGAACGTCGTGACGCCGTACGCGACACCGAGCACGTTGACGCCGACCGCCCACTGCCAGTCCTTGGGTGTGGTCTTGAGCATGGGACCGCCCGGCGCAACCCCGGCGTTGTTGCACACGACGTGCACTGCGCCGTAGTGGCCGATGGTCTGGTCGGCGAGACGCGCGACATCGTCGGGGTTCGTGACATCGGTGAGCACCGCGAGCACGTCGGCGCCGCTCGCGCCGAGCCGGGTGGCCTCGTGCACGAGACGGGCCTCTTCCACATCGGCCATCACCACCCGCATGCCTTCGGCGACGAACCGCTCCGTGAGCGCCCTACCGATACCACTGGCCGCGCCAGTGACCACCGCGACTTTTCCCTCGAGCTCGCGCATCGGTCCCCTTTCGATACCAACGGCAGAGGCTATGCCATGCTGCTCACGGACGGGGCCGCCACGGCTCGGCTGCGCCAGCCGACGAACCGCCTCGCGAAGGAGATCCCGCATGATCGTCGAACGACTACGACTCGACGGACGAACCGTCATCGTCGCAGGTGCAGGTGGCGGCGGCATCGGTTCGCACACCGCTCGCGCCGTCGCCGAGGCGGGCGCCAACGTCGTCGCGGTCGACATCGTGGGGGCCGCGCTCGATCAGATCGTCGCCGACCTCACCGCTGAGGGGTACCCGATCACGCCACTCGTGGCCGATGCCCGCACCGATGAGGGCGTCGCGACCATCGTCGGTGCAGCCGTCTCGAACTACGGCGGAGTGCACGGTCTCATCAACATCATCGGTGTCGCTGCGCCCCACACCTGGTGCAAGGCCGAAGACGTCACTCGCGAGGTGTGGCGCGAGGTAATGGACGTCAACCTCGACTACGCGATGTTCTTGTCGATCGCCGTGGCCAAGCAGATGATCGCGCAGGGGTCGGGCGGATCCATCGTCTCCTTGTCGTCGACCAGCGGCATCGGCGCATCCCCCTTCCACTCGGCCTACGGCGTGGCGAAGGGCGGCATCGTGGCCATGGTGCGCACGTTGGCGGTCGAATGGGGCATCCACGGCATCCGTGTCAACGCCATCGCACCTGGCACGATCTCCACCCCGCGTTCGGGGGCCGATGTGGGAGACGCCGAGCGCGATCGCCGAGGTGTACCTCTCGGCCGCCGCGGCACGCCGGCCGACATCGCTTCCGCGGCGTTGTTCCTCGTGTCCGACCTGTCGAGCTACGTCAGCGGGCAGTGTCTGCCCGTCGACGGCGGGACCAGCGTCAAATGGGCACACCTCGGCGACGACAGCACCCCGATCTTTCTCACCAACCCGGCCATCCTCGAACAGATCCACGGTCCACGCACCTCATGAGCAAACCCGTCAGGAACGTCTCGAACTTCGACCAGACCTACATCGACTGGATGAAGCGCGAAGCCGAGACCGGCACGCCGATGGTCCCTGCGGCCACGGTTGTGCTGATGCGCGACGCGCCCAACGGCGACGGCGACGGCGTCGAGGTCCTGATGTTGCGCCGAAACGCAGCGGTCGAGTTCGCCGGCGGAATGTGGGTTTTTCCCGGTGGGCGCATCGACCCCGAGGATCACGACGGAACGACAGACCTGCTCGGGGCGGCCCGCAACGCGTCCGTACGCGAGTCCCAGGAAGAGGCAGCGCAACTCGTCGACGTCGCTTCGCTCGTGTGGTTCGCCCACTGGTGCCCACCGCCCAACGCGCCGAAGAGGTTCGCGACGTTCTTCTTCGCCTGCCGATCGCTGGGCGACGAGGTCACCATCGATGGCAGCGAGATCCACGAGCACGAATGGATGACCCCCGCGGCAGCACTGCGGCGTCAGCGCGAACAAGAGGTCCAGCTCGCCCCGCCCACCTGGATCACGTTGCACTACCTCACGCGCGCCGCGACGGTGGCCGACGCGCTCGCGGCATTCGAAGCTCACGAGCCGCGCTTCTACGAGACCCGCATGATGAAAGACGACGAGAACATGCACTTCGTCTGGCAGGGCGACGCCGCCTACCCGAACCTTCCACCCGACACCGCCGGCCCTCGGCATCGCATCACCGTCGGCGTCAATGGATGGGTGCTCGACGACAGTGCCGTCCCCTTCTGATTCCACCGTGGTCGCCTCTGACGACCACGGTCTCAGCGACGCTGAGGTACGCGAGCGCATTACCGATGGACGCCGCAACATCGTCCCCGACGCGCCGGTTCGCACCTTGGGCGAGATCTTCCGGGCGAACGTCTTCACACGCATCAACGCAATAATCGGCGTCCTGTTCGTCCTCATCCTCGCGGTCGGTAGACCCAAGGATTCCGTGTTCGCCGCGGTCATCGTGTCGAACGCGGTGATCGGCATCGTTCAGGAGCTTCGGGCCCGCAAGACGCTCAACGAGCTCGCGCTGCTGAACGCACCAAAAGCACGCGTCGTGCGCGATGGGAAAGCCTTCAGTATCGCCGTCGACGAGGTCGTGGCCGACGATCTCCTCGAGGTGCGCACCGGCTTCCAGATCGTCGTCGACGGCACGGTAACCGGCGCGGACGGACTCGAAATCGACGAGTCGCTCCTGACCGGCGAAGCGGAGCCCGTGCACAAGGGCGCAGGCGACGAGGTGCTCTCGGGAAGCTTTGTGAGTGCCGGCTCGGGCCGCTACCGCGCGGTGCGCATCGGCGCCGATTCCTACTCGAGCAAGCTGGCCGCCGAGGCGCGTCAGTTCTCGCTCGCACCGAGCGAGCTGCGCCGCAGCATCAACACGGTGCTGCGCTGGCAGCTACTCATCATCCCGCCGGCCGCGATACTGCTCCTCGTCCGGCTGTGGAACTCCGACGAGGTACGGAAGGTTTCCGGCAGCGACCACTGGCGCGAGGCCATCACCGGCATGGTGGCCGCGTGCGTGGCGATGGTGCCAAGCGGGCTGGTGCTGCTCACCAGCATCGCACTCGTGGCCGGCGCGCTCGGGCTGGCAAGGCGCCGCGCGCTGACGAAGGAGCTCGCCTCGGTGGAGCTGCTCGCCCGGGTCGACAC
>WLNW01000023.1 GCA_009699605.1 Actinomycetota bacterium
ATCGCCGAGCTCAAGCGCAGCGGCAAGCTCGAGGGATGCATCGAACCGTCCGACGAGATCGCGAGCCGGCCTCGCGGACGAACCCCCGACGACATCCTTGTCGTGCACGCGGGCGGCGACGCGGGGGCGGTATCGGCGTGGATACCCACGTGGGCGCGTGGTCGTGGCAGCGTTGCGGTCACCGCACCGATCGATGAGCGAGACGGCGCGCCCGTGGGGTCTACCCCGGGCCCCGGCAACGCACCCGGGTTGGGCGATGGGAGGCCACGATGAATGACCCGCCCGCCACCACGAACGCGACAACGCGCGACGTGTGGCTGGTGCCGCCGACGGGCTGGGGGAGCACTACGACGCGGGGTGCGGCGAAGCGGCTCGACACGGTCGACGGCATCACACTCGGCTTGCTCTCCAACGGCAAGGCGAACGGCGTCGAGTTGCTCGACCGCGTTGCAGATGAGCTTGCGGCCCATCTCGGTATCGGCCGCATCATCCGCCACACCAAGCCGCACCCGAGCCTGCCGGCATCCGACGAGGTGATGACGATGTTCGCCGAGCAGGCACACGCGGTGCTCATAGCAGTGGGCGATTGAGGTTCGTGTAGCTCATGCAGTGTGCATGACGGCATCCAACTCGAACGGCGTGGCGTTCCCACGGGCGTGATCCTCACCGAGCCATTCGTCGGTGCCGGCCGTGCGATGGCGTCGCTCGACGGTCGCGCCGACTACACCTTCGTCACGCTCCCACATCCCACCGCTGAGCTGCGCGGCGATGAGGTCGTCGCGTCGGCGAAAACCGTCGCGCCGAAGCTCCTGGCGATCCTCCTCGGTCGGCCCGCGTGATCAACGGTCATGTGGTGCGGCCCGCCGAAACACACCCTGCGCTCGGTCGATGACTCGTTGCTGCTACGAGCAGGCACGACGCGAGTGTGATCGAAATCCCACGCGAAGCTTCCGGAGCAACGCCCCGAGAGGCGTTGTGTCGGTGTTCGTCCTGGTGAGAGCGGGTGACGGGAATCGAACCCGCATAGCCTGCTTGGAAGGCAGGGACTCTAGCCATTGAGCTACACCCGCAGGGTGGCGGCGGACCTCCGGGCCCTCGACAGCGGCACCACTCTAGAGGCTCGCGCACCCCATGATGGCGGTGTGGATCCTGAACCAGGGCTGACCGCTCAGCCGGAGCGACTGGCGGTGCGGGTCATTCCGTGCTCCCGCCGGAACGAGGCGGCCGGTGAGCGCGCCGGGCGGCTCATCGTGCGAGTCACGGCGGCACCAGTCGACGGGCGGGCCAACGACGCCGTGCGCGAGGTCGTCGCCGCCCACCTCGGCGTTCGCGTGCCTGCGGTGACGATCATCCAGGGCGAACGGAGCCGGGACAAGCTGCTCGAGATTCGACGTTGACCTGAGTGGCCCGGGCCGGGTGGCTACGGTCGGGCGCCGATACACTCATCGAACTGTGAAGAGCTCAGTCGAAGTCCTCGAGAACAACAAGGTCAAGGTCAACGTCGAGGTCGACGAGGCCGAATTCGAGCGCGAGGTCGATGCGGCCTTCAAGCGCATCGCCAAGGAGGTCCGCCTGCCGGGCTTCCGGCCGGGGAAGGCGCCACGGCGCCTGCTCGAAGCGCGGCTTGGCATCGCGGCAGGGCGCGAGGAGGCGATCCGCGAGTCCTTGCCCTCCTATTACACGCGTGCGGTGATCGAGCACGATGTCGACGTCATCGCCCCGCCCGAGATCGACATCACCGCCGGTCGCGACAGCGGCGCCGTGGTCTTCGATGCCGTCGTGATGGTGCGACCGCGCATCATCCTCGGCGGCTATCGCGGGTTGCGCATCGAGATCCCGGCCCCGTACGCCACCGACGACGATGTGCAGCAGTACCTCGACCGGCTGCGCAACCAGTTTGCCGAACTCGTCGTGGTCGAGCGCGAAGCCGCCGACGGCGACCACGTCACCATCGACATCGCCGGCACGCTGGGCGGCGAGTCCGTGGCCGGGCTCACCGCCGAGGACTACCTGTACGAGGTCGGCTCGGGTGCGGTCGTCGCCGAGATAGACGAGAACCTGCGGGGCGCCCAGGCGGGCGACGTCAAGGAGTTCAGGGCGGCACACCCCGACCCCGACGAAAAAGAAGAACTGGTCTTCACGCTCACGGTCAAAGAGGTGAAGGAGAAGGTCCTGCCCGAGGTCGACGACGAGTTCGCCACGCAGGCATCCGAGTTCACGACCGCCGCCGAGCTGCGCGACGACATCAACACCCGCCTGAGTGGTGTCAAGAAGTCCCAGGCCAAGGTCGCCCTTCGCTCCAAGACCCAAGAGGAGCTGGCCAAGCTCGTCGATGAGGACGTCCCGCAGGCCATGGTGGCCAACGAGATGCAGTCCCGCATCGAGGATCTCTCGAGCCGCCTGCAGGCTCAGGGAATCAGCCTCGAGCAGTACATCCAGATGATGGGCCGCACCCCCGAGGACGTGAGCGAGGAGCTGCGGGTCGGCGCGACCGAATCGGTCAAGGTCGACCTGGCGTTGCGGGCCCTCGCCGAGGCGGAAGCGCTCGAGGTCGCCGACGCGGAGATCGACGAAGAGCTGAGCGTATTCGCCACCCAGGTCAAGCAGGACCTCGATACCGTGCGCACGAGGTTCCGCGATAGCGGGCAGCTCTCGGGGCTACGCTCCACGTTGCAGAAGAACAAGGCGTTGCAGTGGCTGCTTGAACAAGTCGAGGTCGTTGACGAGAGCGGTGCCGCAATCGATAGCGCTGCACTGCTCGCCGACGATCCCGTGCCCGAATCGCCCGCCATCACCGATAGCGAGAGCACCGAGACCGACGCCGGCACGCCCGACGACGCGTCCTGACCGGAAGGCATTGAGTGAGCATCGAGAGTGTGCGTAACTACATGGTCCCCATGGTGGTCGAGCAGACCAACCGCGGCGAGCGTGCGTTCGATCTGTACTCGAAGTTGCTGAAGGAACACATCATCTTCCTCGGCACGCCGATCGACGACACGATCGCGAACCTGGTGTGTGCGCAGCTCCTGCACCTCGAGTCGGAGAACCCCGACAAGGACATCAACATCTACATCAACTCGCCGGGCGGCGACATCAACGCGTTGTTCGCCATCTACGACACGATGTGTTACATCAAGCCCGACATAACCACCATCTGCTTCGGCCAGGCCGCATCGGCCGCCGCAGTGCTGTTGGCGGCGGGCACCAAAGGCAAGCGCCTCGCGCTGCCGCACGCCCGCATCCTCCTCCACCAGCCGTACGCCCAGGCTGGCGGCCAGGCCACCGACATCGAGCTGGCGGCCAAGGAGATCTTGCGGCTTCGCACCGAGCTCGAGGGCATCATCGCCGGGCACACCGGGCAGTCGGTGGAGCGAATCCACAAGGACACCGACCGTGACTTCGTGATGACCGCCGCCGAGGCAAAGGCCTACGGCATCATCGACGAGGTCATCGAAGTTCGCAACTTCGTCGACAATTCTGGCCCCATAACCGCGGTCAGCTAAGTCGACCACCGAACAGCATCACAGACAGAGGTAACGACGTGGCGAAGTTCGGCGACGGAGGCGAGCTCCTCAAGTGCTCGTTTTGCGGCAAGTCGCAGAAGCAGGTCAAGAAGCTCATCGCGGGCCCCGGCGTGTACATCTGCGATGAGTGCATCGACCTGTGTAACGAGATCATCGAGGAAGAGTTCTCCGAGTCGACAGAGGTTTCCTTCGGCGATCTCCCGAAGCCTCGGGAGATCTTCGAGTTCCTGAACGACTACGTCGTCGGGCAGGACCTCGCGAAGAAGATCCTCTCGGTCGCGGTGTACAACCACTACAAGCGCGTGCAGGTCGGCTCGAGCCGAGACAACGAGGTCGAGCTCGCCAAGTCGAACATCTTGCTGATCGGGCCCACCGGCTGTGGCAAGACGCACCTCGCGCAAACGCTGGCCCGCCTCTTGAACGTGCCGTTCGCAATCGCGGACGCCACGGCTCTCACGGAGGCCGGCTACGTGGGCGAGGACGTCGAGAACATCCTCCTCAAGCTCATCCAGGCTGCCGACTACGACGTCAAGAAGGCCGAAACCGGCATCATCTACATCGACGAGATCGACAAGATCGCCCGAAAGAGCGAGAACCCCTCGATCACGCGCGACGTCTCGGGCGAAGGCGTGCAGCAGGCGCTCCTGAAGATTCTCGAGGGCACCACGGCCTCGGTTCCTCCGCAGGGCGGCCGCAAGCACCCGCACCAAGAGTTCATCCAGATCGACACCACGAACATCTTGTTCATCTGCGGCGGCGCCTTCGCCGGCATCGAGAACATCATCGAGGCCCGCGCCGGTGGTCGCGGCGTCGGCTTCGGGGCCGACATACGCCGCCCCAACGAGAAGGATCTCGGCGCGATCTATGCCGACATCCTCCCCGAGGACCTCATGAAGTTCGGCCTGATCCCCGAGTTCATCGGCCGTCTGCCGGTGGTGGGCACCGTGTCGAACCTCGACCGCGGGGCGCTCATCAAGATCCTCACCGAGCCGAAGAACGCGCTGGTCAAGCAGTACAAGAAGTTCTTCGAGCTCGAAAACACCGAGCTCGATTTCACCTCCGATGCGCTCGACTCCATCGCTGACCAAGCGCTATTGCGCGGTACCGGTGCACGTGGGTTGCGGGCCATCCTCGAAGAGGTGTTGCTCAACACCATGTACGACCTGCCCAGTCGCGACGACGTGGCCCGGGTGGTCATCGATCGCGACGTGGTGCTCGAGAAGGTCAATCCCACGCTCGTGCCGCGCACCGAAGCCCCCGCGCAACGGCCGCGCCGCGCCGCGTCGTGAGCCTTCGCCGGCCGGCGCCGTTCTTGTCGTGAGCTACGACCGAGCGCTGCGGCACCTCGATCGACACGTCAATCTCGAAGCGAAGGCCGGCCGTTGGGAAGGTCTGTCGCTCGATCGCATCCGTGCGCTGACCAATGTCATGGGCGACCCCCACCTTGCGTACCCGGTCATCCACGTCACGGGTACCAATGGCAAGGGCTCGACCACCTTGATGATCACCGAGCTGTTGAAGGCTCGGGGTCTGCACGTGGGTACGTACACCAGCCCCCACCTCGAGCGCGTGAACGAACGCATCCGCCTCGATGGCGAGCCGCTCGACGATGACGCGTTCGGCCTCGCGGTGAACCAGGTGGCCGCGGTCGAATCGCTGGTCGACGGCACGCTTTCGTACTTCGAGGTGCTCACCGCTGCCGCGTTCGGTTGCTTTGCCGAGCACGCAGTCGACGTCGCCGTCGTCGAGGTCGGGCTGCTCGGCCGGTGGGATGCCACGAACGTGGTCGACGCCGAGGTCGCCGTAGTTACGAACATCGGGCGCGACCACACCGACGGCCGCGGCGACTGGCGCCGGGCCATCGCCGAGGAGAAGTCCGGCATCATCAAGCCCAACTCCACGTTGGTGTTGGGCGAGATTTCTCGCGAGCTTCGCGATGTCTTCCTCGCCGAGCCGTCGGCTGGGGTGTTCGAGCGAGGCGTGCACTTCGACCTCACGGCGAACCGCGTTGCAGTCGGCGGTCGCGCCGCAGAGCTGCAAGGCCCCCACGGACGATATGACGACGTGTTCATCGCGTTGCACGGAGCGCACCAGGCCGACAACGCGGTTATTGCGTTGGCGGCCACCGAAGCCTTCTTCGCGTCGGCCCTCGAGGATGACGTCGTGCGCGAGGCGTTCGCCGCGGTGAAGGTGCCGGGTCGGTTCGAGATCCTTCGTCGCCATCCGTTGGTGGTGCTCGACGCGGCCCACAATCCCGACGGCGCGCTGGTGGCCACCGAGACGCTCGACGAAGACTTCGGCGTCGGTCGGCGGCGGCTCTTGGTGTTCGGCCTGCTGCAGGGCCGCGACATCGGCGAAATGCTCGACGCGCTGGGGGCGGATCGCGCCGATGTCGTCATCGTGTGCGAAGCCGACTGGCCTCGGCGCATCCCGGCCGAGGACATAGCGGCAGTCGCCGCGGAACGCGGCATCGTGGTCGAGATCGTCCGACCCATCGAAGATGCCGTGCAACGGGCCATCGCCCTGGCGGACCCCGACGATGTCGTGCTCGTCACCGGGTCGAACTATGTCATCGGCCCGGCGCGCCGGGCCTTGCTCGAATCGCAAGCGGAGCGTCGCTCGAATCGTTGACCGCCGCTCGAGTCAGGACGGTGCGCCGGGTGTCGATCTGCTCGATTGAGTCGATACCCTCCGGCCGCATGGATCGCACGTTCATCATCTGCAAGCCCGATTCCGTCGAACGGGGCCTCCTCGGCGAGGTTCTCGCCCGCTTCGAGCGTAAGGGACTCCGGATCGTGGCCGGGGAGCTGCGCTCGCTCGACACGGCCACCCTCGACCAGCACTACGCCGAGCACGTCGGCAAGGGCTTCTATGCCGACCTCGTGGCCTTCATGAGCCGGAGCCCGGCCTTCGTCGCGGTGCTCGAAGGACCTCAGGAAACCTTCAAGGTCGTACGCACCATGATGGGCTCGACGAACCCGCGCGACGCGGCGCCCGGCACCATCCGCGGCGATCTCGGCCTCGAGCTCACCGAAAACCTCGTGCACGGATCCGACTCACCGGAATCCGCGACCCGCGAAATCGGCATCTTCTTCCCCGGCTTGGCCTGATCGATTTCTCTGCCTCGCGTTCTCGGCTGACTGTTGCGCTCGGCCATCGGTGACGTAGCACCACGCCATCTCCGCGAGGAATATGTGAACGCTCGGTGGTCGCGCCGGCGCGCAGCGTGAAATGCGCATTGTGCGTTCGCGGGTCGTTCGATCTACACTCTCGCTCGAAGCGGGCTGCTACCGGAGATCCCGGTCCTCGGTGAACAGGGGCGCAGATGGGCGACTTTTTCAGCTCGTTCGGCTCGATTGTCGGGCGCGACATGGCAATCGATCTCGGCACCGCGAACACGCTCATCTACGTGCGTGGTGAGGGCATCGTCCTCGACGAGCCTTCCGTGCTGGCCATCAATCTGCACGACGGCCGTCCGCTCGCGGTCGGCATCGAGGCCAAGCGCATGATTGGGCGTACGCCCAGCCACATCGTGGCCATCCGCCCCTTGAAGGACGGTGTCATCGCCGACTTCGAGATGTGCGAGAAGATGCTGCGCTACTTCATCCAGAAGGTGCACAAGAGCCGCTGGGCCAAGCCCCGCATGATCATCGCAGTGCCCTCGGGCATCACCGGCGTCGAAAAGCGCGCCGTGCAAGAAGCGGC
The DNA here is from genome assembly GCA_009699605.1 of Actinomycetota bacterium. Taxonomy (GTDB): domain Bacteria; phylum Actinomycetota; class Acidimicrobiia; order Acidimicrobiales; family WLNW01; genus WLNW01. The sequence goes on from WLNW01000023.1 coordinate 7,230, forward strand.
CGAGTTTGCCGGGGCCCGCAAGCCGGTCTCGATCATCGAAGAGCCCATGGCGGCGGCCATTGGAGCCGGTCTGCCGGTGAGCGAGCCCACCGGCAACATGATCGTCGACATCGGCGGCGGCACCACAGAGGTGGCCGTCATTTCTCTTGGTGGCGTGGTGGCCAGCCAGTCGGCGCGCGTCGGTGGCGACGAACTCGACGACGCGATCATCCAGTACATCAAGAAGGAATACAGCGTCGCCCTCGGCGAGCGCACCGCCGAGGAGATCAAGATCCAGCTCGGTTCGGCGTGGCCCCTGCGCCTCGAGGTCATGGCCGAGATTCGCGGACGCGACCTCGTCACCGGTCTGCCCAAGACCATCGTCTGTTCCAGCGCCGAGATCCGCGAAGCCATCGCCGAGCCGGTCGCGGCGATCTGCGATGCGGTCAAGATGACCCTCGACAAGACCCCGCCCGAGCTCGCCGCCGACATCATGGAGCGCGGCATCATGTTGGCTGGCGGAGGCGCGTTGCTGACCGGTATCGATCGTCGCATCGAGCACGAGACCGGCATGCCGGTCAACATCGCGCCTGACCCACTTCACGCGGTCGTGCTCGGTTCGGGCCAGTCGCTCGAGGAGTTCGATGCGCTGAAGGACGCACTGTTCACCACAGGCGAGAGATAGCGACCTGTCGTGCCCGGCCAGTCAACCGGCCGCGCCCGCTCCCGGCTCATGTTGCTGGTGCTGTCCGCGATCACGCTCCTCACGCTCGACTTTCGCGGCTTCGGCCCGCTCGACACCGTGCAGCGCGGGTTCCGCAACGTGTTCGCGCCGGTGCGCTCCGGCATCGAGATGGTGCTCAGCCCGGCCACCGATGCCGGCCACGGCATCTTCGACTACGGGTCGCTCAAGGACGAGAACCGGCGGCTGCGTGAGGAGATCGATGCGCTGAAGGGGGCGCAGCTCCAGAGCGAGGTCGACCGGGAGACGCTCAAGCGGCTGCTCGCCCAGATCAACTCGGAGTACGTCGGCAACTACCCGCGCGTGGTGGCGCGGGTAGTTGCCGGTTCGATCGGCAACTTCGACGAATACAGCGTCGAGATCGACAAGGGCTCGAACGCAGGTTTGGTCAAGGACATGCCCGTGGTGACGAGCGCAGGTCTGGTCGGCCGTCTCGTCGAGGTCTACGCGACGCGTTCGCGCATGCAGCTGATCACCTCGCCCCAGTTCGCGGTCGGGGTGCGCGTCGGCCAAGAGGTGTCGCTCGCGAAAGGTACCGGCTCGGGCAATCCGCTCAGCGCGAAGGCCAGCATCCCGATTGACGCGCCCGTGCAGGTCGGCGACCCGGTGCTCACCAACGGGCAGGATCGAAGCAAGTTCCCGCCCGACATCCCGATGGGACGCGTCAAGACGGTCGACCGTTCCTCGGGCACGGTGGCGCTCGAGATCGAGCCGGTAACCAACGTCGCGAACCTCGACTTCGTCGCAGTGATCCTCTTCGGCGGGGCGCGATGATTGCGACCAGGGCGCGTCTCGCGATCGTGATGCTGGTGACGTTTCTCTTGCAGGTCACGTTGTTCGTCGACATCCAGCCCTTCGGCGTCGCGCCCGAACTGCCGCTGCTGGTGTCGCTGCACTTCGGGCGGGTGGCCGGCGCCGAGCGCGGCGCCACCGCCGGGTTCTTCATGGGGTTGTTCTACGACCTGCAGCACCCATCGCCTTTCGGGCTCTGGGCGCTCACGTGCTGCATCGCGGCCTACTTCATGGGCAACCTGAGCGAGAACCTCCATCGACCCACCGGCGTGCTGGCTGCGGTCAGCACCGGTATCGCCTCCACAATCGGGGTGGCCAGCTTCGCGCTCGGCGCGGCGATCCTCGGCCAACCGGGCTTCGCCACGCCCGATCTCGTGCGTATCTCGTTGCTGGTCGGCGTGTGCAACCTCCTGCTGAGTCCGGTGGCCGGGCGTGTAATACGTTGGATCTACGGATCTTCGGGAGCCCTGCGGGCTGCGACCTGAGGTCCGCTTTCCCTATGGCCATGACTGACGACGCACCGCGCTTCCGACTCCGCATCATCGGCGTCATTTCGATCTCGCTTTTCGTCGCGCTCGTCGCGCGCCTCTGGTACCTCCAGGTGCTGAACACCGCCGAGTCCGAGCAGTTGGCTTCGGCCAACATCGAGCGCGAGGTGCGAGACCCGGCGCCGCGGGGCCGCATCCTGGATGTCAACGGCAACATCCTGGTCGACAACAAGGTCGTCAACGTCGTCAAGGTCGACAAGCCGGTGTGGGACGCAGCGTTCCCCAAGGCGAAGCGCGCCGAGCGCATCGCCACGATCACGAAGCTGGCTATCGAGATCTCGCGATCCGGGCGCCTCACGAAGGTGGCCGAGCTCGCGAAGGCCATCGACAACGCGTCCTCCATTCAAGAGGTAACGCTGGCCGTCGATGTGGATCGCGACCTCGTGCTGTATCTCGGTGAACGGCCCGAGGAGTTCCCCGGCGTCACGATCGACCAGGCGCTCGTGCGCGACTACCCGTTCGGCGACCTCGCGGCGCACGTACTTGGCTACGTCGGCCGCATCAACTCGTCTGAGTTCGCATCCGTGAAGGATTCGCCGAAGACCTACGCACCCGACGACGAGATCGGCAAGACCGGCATCGAGAAGATCTTCGAGGACGAGCTGCGCGGCACACCCGGCACGAGCGTCTTCCAGGTGACCTCGAGCGAACGGGTGATCCGCGAGATCACCGAGCGTCGCGTCGACCCCAAGCCGGGTCACGACGTGTGGCTCACGATCGACATCAACCTTCAGCAGCTCACCGAGCAGGAGCTGGTTGACGCGCTCGTGCAGGCGCGTACGCAGAACAAGCGCAACGACACCGATCCTGACATCACCGCACCGGCCGGCGCAGCCGTGGTGCTCGATCCCCAGACCGGCGCCGTGCGAGCCATGGCCTCGTACCCCACGTATTCGCCCAAGGACTTCGTCGGCGGGATTTCGCAGTCGAAGTACGACACGCTGACGAGCCCCGGCAGCTACAGCCCGCTCACGAACCGTGCGACCGAGGGTCAGTACGCGCCCGGTTCCACCTTCAAGCCGTTCACCGCATACGGGGCCATCGATAAAGGGTTTATGGGCACGGGGCGCTTGCCCACCGTCGACGGCCGCGCCTTCGACGACGGCGTCTTCAACCTGGCGAAGTTCGATCGCTGCACGAGTGGCAAGTGCGAGTTCACGAACTCGCGCGACGGAACCGGCAAGATCGTCACGAGTCCCGACGTCGACCTGCGCAAGAGCCTCACGGTCTCGAGCGACACCTACTACTACCGCATCGGCGCCGAGATCGGCCTCAGCAAGAACGATCGCGCGATCCAGACCTCGGCCGAGACGTTCGGTCTCGGCCGCGTCACCGGCGTGCAGTTGCCGAGCGAGGCCTCGGGCCTCATCCCCGACAAGGACCTCAAGAAGCAGCGCAACAAGGCCAACCCCACCGCTTTCCCCTTCGGCGACTGGACCACCGGCGACAACATCAACCTGGCGGTCGGTCAGGGCGACGTGCTGGTGACACCACTGCAGCTCGCCAATGCCTACGCCACGCTCGCGAACGGTGGGCACCTCTTCGCGCCGAACATCGCGTCGCAGGTGAAGGCACTCGATGGCTCGGTGGTGCGCGAGTTCGCACCCCGTGAGCTCGAGACGATCAACCTGAACCCGGCCGCCCGTGAGCCCATCATCGAAGGCCTGCTCGGGGTGACGTCATGGCGCGATCCGGTCACGGACGAGAGGGGCACGGGCTACAAGGCTTTCAATGATGTGCGGTTCGACCTGAACAAGTGGCCGATCGCGTCCAAGACCGGTACCGCCGAAGTCGACAAGAAGGCCGACACCGCGTTGTTCATCGCCTTCGGCCCGGTGCCCGATCCGGCGAAGCCCAACACCGCCAACGCCGTGCCGACCTACGCGATGGCGGTCGTGCTCGAGCAGTCGGGCTTCGGCGGGGCGAACGCGGCGCCAGTCGTGGCCGACACGCTGAACAAGGTGTTCAACGGCCGGGTGCCGAAGGCCTTCTCCGATCGCGTGCTGGCCGCGTGCGCGGCGCGCACTTCCGCCCAGATCGCCGCCGCCGCGGCGCGCGGCACCACCGGCGGGACGGGTTCCACCGGCACCACGGGGGCCAAGAGTGCCCTCGGCGCGACCGGAGCGAAGGCCACGCCCCCAGCCACTTCGACCACATCCACGACGACGACGCCTCCGGTGACCACCACGCGGGTGCCGTTGCTGCGCGAAGGGGAGTCGTGCCCGTGACCGCGCTCGCCGGTTTCGGACCCGCTCGTCGGTCCTCCAGCAGCCAGACCTCACTGGTGTGGCGCGTTGACGTCACGCTGCTCGTGGCCACGCTTGCGGTCACGGGCCTCGGGTTACTCATGGTCTACAGCGCAACCCGCGGCACCGGTAGCGTGCCCAACAAGAGCTTTCTCGACCGGCAGATGACGTTCGCCTTCGTTGGCGTCGGTCTCATGGCCGTGACCATGCTGATCGATTATCGACGTCTGCGCGAGCTCGCGGCGCTGGCCTATGCCGCAACCATCGTGGTGTTGCTCGCCGTGTTGGTGCTCGGGGTGAGGGTCAACGGCGCGCGGGCGTGGTTCCGGATCGGTCCGTTCCAATTGCAGCCGTCGGAGTTCGGCAAGATCGCGGTGATCGTGGCACTCGCCGCGTTTTTCACCATCGACCGTGCCACCCCGACCGCGCGCCAGGTGCTCCTCGGGTTGGCACTGGCCGGTGTGCCCTCGGCGATCATCATGTTGCAGCCCGATCTCGGGACGGTGCTCGTCTACACGGCCTTCACCACGGTCATCTTGACCGTGGCAGGTGTGCGACCCCGGCATCTGCTGTTGCTCGCACTGGTCGTCGTCGCGGCGAGCGCGGCCACGCTGCAGCTCGGTGTCCTGAGCGAGTATCAAGTCGACCGGCTCACCGCGTTCGTCGATCAGAAGCCCACCAAGGAGAACGTGGGCGTGTTCGAGCAGCAGAGGAACGCACAGACCGCGATCGGGAACGGGGGCATGCTCGGCACCGGTCTCTTCGACGGTGACCAGAAGAACAGCGCCCTCGTCTCCCAGAAGCAGACGGACTTCATCTTCACCGTGGTGGGGGAGGAGTTGGGCTTCGCGGGCAGCGCGGTGCTCGTCGCCCTCTACGGGATCATCGTGCTGCGGATCTGGCGGGTGGGGGCGACCGCACCCGACTTGTTCGGCACGTTGATCTGCGCCGGCGTTCTGGGCATGACGATGTTCCAGGTGTTCGAGAGCATCGGCATGAGCACCGGCATCATGCCGATCACCGGCATCCCGCTGCCATTCGTCTCCTACGGCGGCTCGTCGATCTTGGCGTCGTTCTTGAGCGTTGGGCTGGTCGAGAACGTCCATATGCGTCGTTTCCAGTGATCTCCATGTGTCTCATGCTTCAGGTTACGGGTGTTCGCCCGGGTAGGGTGTTGGCGTGGACTCGCTGTGGACACAGCTGGAGCCCATTCTGTCCAGGGTCGAGAAGCCCGCTCGCTACATCGGTTGCGAGGACGGGATGCAGCGTCCGATTCACCACCCGTCGAAGGTGGCGTGGCTCCTCGCGTATCCCGACATCTACGACATCGGGCTCCCCAACCAGGGCCTGCAGATCCTCTACGAGATCCTGAACGAGCGGCCCGACGCGGTGGCCGAGCGCACGTACGCGCCGTGGGTTGATCTCGAGGCCCAGCTGCGCTTGCACGGGCTGCCGCTGTTCTCCGTCGACAACCACCTGCCGGCGCCCGCCTTCGACATCCTCGCGTTCAACCTCTCGTCGGAGCTCGTCTACACCAACCTGCTCAACTGCATCGACCTGGCGCGTACACCCGTGCGGGCCGAGCACCGCGCCGCCGGAGATCTGCTCATCGGGGCGGGCGGCCACGCCACCTACAACCCCGAACCGCTCGCCGATTTCGTCGACTTCTTCGTGCTCGGCGACGGCGAGGAAGTGGTCAGCGAGATCACCGAAGTGGTCGGCGCATGGAAGGCCGCCGGCAAGCCGTCGCGCGAAGGTGTGCTGCGCGATCTCGCCGGGGTCACCGGGGTCTACGTGCCGGCGCTCTACGAGTCGCGCTATAGCGGTGCGGTGCTCCTCGGTACCACGCCACGGGTGCCCGAGGCGCCGGAGCGCATCGAGAAGCGCACCGTCGCAGACCTGGCCGATTGGCCATATCCGAAGCAGCAACTCGTGCCCCTCACCGAGGTGGTGCACGATCGGCTCAACGTCGAGGTGTTCCGCGGGTGCACACGGGGTTGTCGGTTCTGCCAGGCCGGCATGATCACCCGCCCGGTGCGCGAGCGCCCGGCCGACCAGGTGCGCACCATGGTGCAACAAGGTCTTCGCCGCACGGGCTACGACGAAGTCGCGCTGACTTCGCTGTCCACCGCGGACTTCTCGGGTATCGAGCAGGTGGTCGCCCAGACCGTCGCCGACCCCATAAACCGCGGCCAGGTCACCGTCGCCCTGCCGAGCCTCCGCGTCGACGCCTTCACCGTGGGGTTGGCCGCTGAAATCCAAAAGGCCCGACGAACCGGTCTGACGTTCGCGCCCGAGGCTGGTACCTGGCGCATGCGTCAGGTGATCAACAAGCTCATCAGCGAGGACGACCTGTACGGCGCGGTCGAATCGGCGTTCAGCCAGGGTTGGCGCCGGGTGAAGCTGTACTTCCTCACCGGGCTGCCGACGGAAACCGATGCCGACACGTTGGGTATCACCGAGTTGGGGCGCAACTGCGCCGAACTCGGCAAGCGCCACTCGTCCGGCGCGTCGGTCACCGTTTCGGTGGGTGGGTTCGTTCCCAAGCCGTTCACGCCCTTCCAATGGTTCGGGCAGAACACGCTCACCGAGTTCGACCGCAAGATAGCGCTGCTGCGCGAGGACGCGCGCCGTTCGAAGGGCGTGCAGCTCAAGTGGCACGAGACCAAAGCCTCGATCATCGAGGGTCTCATGAGCCGGGGCGATCGCCGTCTCGGCCCGGTCATCGAGGACGTGTGGCGCAACGGCGGCATCTTCCAGGAGTGGTCCGAGCACTTCAACTACGGGCTGTGGATCGACGCGCTCGAGCGGGCCGGGTTGTCCCTCGAGGACTACGTCAACCGTCACCGCACCGAGCACGAGACACTGCCCTGGGATCACCTGTCGGCCGGTCTGCACAAGGACTTCCTTTGGCAGGACTGGCGCGACGCCCTGGCCGAGGTCGGCCTGCCCGATTGCCGCTGGACCCCGTGCTATGACTGCGGCGCCTGTACCGGTTACGGCATCGAACACGTCGTTGCTTCGGCGGTTGCCCCGGCCGGCGGCAGCCAAGGCACCGGCCAAGACCTGTCGCGGGGCGGTGCCGTTCCGGTGTCGCTCGGCATCCGGACCTCCAAGCCTGCGGTGGCGGGCGTATGAGACTGCGCGTCCGCTTCGCGAAGGTCGGGAAGGTGCGCTTCACCAGCCACCGAGACGTGGCCCGCATCTGGGAGCGGGCCATCCGGCGCGCCGAGCTCCCCATCGCCTACAGCCAGGGCTTCACGCCTCGGCCCAAGGTCTCCTTCGGGCTCGCCCTCTCAACGGGATACGAGTCCGATTCCGAATTCATCGACCTCGAGCTCGAGGACACGACGGCCAATCCAGCGTTGCCGGATGCCGATCAGCTCGACGGTCTGCCGGCCACGCTCAGCAACGCGCTGCCGTCCGGCATGGATGTCACCGCGATCGCGGTCATCGAGGCCGGGGCCGAATCTCTGCAGCAGGCCGTGAACAGCTGCAGCTGGGACATCTCGTTGCGCGACGTCGACCCCGATGTGGTCGGCGCTGTGGTGGCGCGCATCCTGGCGGCCGAAACGATTCCTGTTACCCGCGAGCGCAAGGGCAAGCCCGTCAAGGACGATCTCCGTCCGGGCGTGCTCGACCTGGCGCTCGTACGATCCGAGGCCGGCGGCGTGCACCTGTACGCCGAGCTCGGCTGTCAGCCCCGCGCTCTCCGCCCGTCGGAGTTGCTCGGGGCCATGGATCTTCGCGACCACGAGGGACTCGTGCGCCGCACCCACCAATGGATGTACGACGGGCACGAACGCCGCGAGCCGCTCGCCGCGGACGGTGCCCCACGCGTCCCCCCAGCCGGGGATGCGCGGAGAAGGGACCACGACCATGTCCGATCAACCGGACGGCCAGACACACCAACCATCTACCCTGGTGAACCCCACGGGTTCGTCAACGCCGGTCGCCTCGCCGACGGCTGAGCAGGCAGGTGCGCCCGACACTCCGGCGCGCCGCAAACCCCAGATCGGCGACACCATTCCTGCGGCCGTTGTGGCCGCGAGTTCCTCCGCCTCGGTGGCCAGTACCGCGCCGGTAGGGCCCGACGGTGCGCCGCGCAAGCGCCGCCGTCGCGGCGGACGTGGCCGGGGCGGTGGCGGTGGCGGTGGCGGAGCCAACGGCTCGAGCGGTCCGGGTGGTTCCGAAGCCGGTGAGGCACGCGAGCCCCGTGAAGCCGTAGCCAAGGCCGGAGGCGGCGCCTCGCGTGCCCCGCGCCAGAAGCAGCAGCCCCGAGGCGGAGGGCGCAAGTCGGTCGAGGTCCAGCCCGTGCAGGCCTTCGTCGGCGACGACGAGACCTACGAGATCGACGAGAAGTCGCTCAAGCGCCGCAGCGGCCGCGAGCGCAACGGCCGCCCGGTGGGTCGGTATTTCATGTGCGTGAGCGTGCGGTCCGAGGCCACGCAGATCGCCATCCTCGAAGGCCGCTCGTTGCTCGAGCAGTACGTGTCGCGCCCGTCCGACGACGTCGCGCAGATCCACGGCAACATCTACCTCGGCAAGGTCCAGAACGTGCTGCCCGGCATGGAAGCGGCGTTCGTCGACATCGGTACGCCCAAGAACGCGGTGCTCTATCGCGGCGATGTCCAATTCGATTCCGACGAGGTCGAGCAGAAGGGCCAGGAGGCTCGCATCGAGCAGATCCTCCAGGCCCGCCAGAAGATCTTGTGCCAGGTCACCAAGAACCCGATCGCGCACAAGGGCGCGCGCCTCACCCAAGAGGTGTCGCTGCCGGGTCGTTTCGTCGTGCTCATCCCGAACAGCAGCACCTACGGCATCTCGAAGCGCCTAAGCGACAACGAGCGCAAGCGGCTGCGGGCCATCCTCGACAAGGTGCGCCCCGAGCAACACGGCATCATCGTGCGCACCGCCGCCGAGAACGTCACCTCCGACGAGATCGAGCGCGACGTGGCCCGCCTCGTCAAGCAGTGGACCAGCATCGAGGCCCTCGCGGCCAAGGCCACCGCGCCGGCGTTGTTGTACCGCGAGCCCGACATGGCGCTACGGGTCATCCGCGAGGAGTTCAACGCCGACTACCGCGGCGTGGTCATCGACGATCGCGAGATCTTCGAGGACGTGCGGGACTACGTGGCGTCGATCAGTCCCACCTTGGCCGATCGGGTCGAGTACTTCGATCGTTCCTCCGAGCCGCTGTCGCTGTTCGAGCGCCACCACGTGCATGAGCAGATCCACAAGGCCCTCGACAAGAAGGTCTGGCTGCAGTCGGGCGGATCGCTCATCATCGAGCACACCGAGGCGCTCACGGTGATCGACGTGAACACGGGCAAGAACGTGGGTAGCTCCAGCCTCGAGGAGACGGTGTACCGCAACAACCTCGAGGCCGCCGAGGAGATCGCCCGGCAGTTGCGCCTGCGGGACATCGGCGGCATCATCGTGATCGACTTCGTCGACATGGAGGTCAAGGCCAACCGCGAAGCCGTCATCCGCAAGTTCCGCGACGCGTTGGCTCGTGACAAGACCCGCACCCATGTGTTCGACATCTCCGAGTTGGGGCTGGTGCAGATGACGAGAAAGCGCATCGGTGAAGGCCTGCTCGAATCCTTCGCGACCGCCTGTCCCGAGTGCGAGGGTCGTGGGGTCATCCTGTCGAAGGCCATGCTCGACCGGTAGCCGATTAGCGGCCGGTGCGACCGGGAATCCGGCGTGGCTTGTCGGGCCGGGTCCTGCCACCGCTATGATCGAACTCCTATGTATGCAGTGATCGCAACGGGTGGTAAGCAGTATCGCGTCGCCGAGGGTGAGCAGGTCACCGTCGAGCGCGTCGGCTCAGTGGGTTCCGAGGTCGAGTTCAGCCCGGTACTCCTGGTCGACGGTGATTCCGTGCTGGCTACGCCGCAACAACTCAGCGGTGCCACCGTGGTGGCCCGCATCGTGGCCGATACCAAAGGCCCGAAGATCAACGCCTTCACCTACAAGCCGAAGGCGAACCAACGCAAGCGCTGGGGCCATCGCCAGAAGCTGGCCACCATCGAGATCACCTCGATCCGGAAGGGCTGACCGATGTCAAAGACCAAGGGCGGCGGCTCAACCCGCAACGGCCGTGACTCCAACTCCCAGCGCCTCGGTGTCAAGGCGTTCGACGGCACCAAGGTCAGTGCGGGCGCCATCATCGTGCGCCAGCGTGGCACCCGGTTCCACCCGGGCCTCAACGTCGGCATTGGCAAGGACGACACGCTGTTCGCCACTGCGCCGGGCTTCGTCAAGTTCGGCAGCCGCAAGGGCCGCAAGCTCGTCGACATCCTGCCGCCCGTCGAGGCTGCCGCAACCGCCGAGTGACCTCGGTCGGCCCGGTGCCGGGCGACCAACCAGATTCTCGTCGAGCTGCCCACCGGCTGCTCAGGACTCGACGTCGATGCCTACGGGCAGCCGTTCGGGGGGCCAGCCGAGTTCGGCTTGGGCGGTGCGGAACGCGAACCGGTCGGTCATGCCGCCCACGTAGGTGACCGCGGCGCGATAAGCCCCAGGGCCGCGCGCGGCGTCGAGAGCGCCGGACAGCTTCTCGGGCAGCAGCTCGGGTCGGGCGGCGTAGTGCTCGACGAGGGCCTGGAGCACGTCGACCACCAGCGCGGCCTGGTGACGAGATGCCTCGCGGAGGTAGATGTGCTCGTAGTTGAACCGGCGGAAGCCGGCCAGCGCGTCGGCCGCGGGTTCGAGCATGCCGATCGAGCCCGACGCCAAGACGGCATGGATGACCCCGTCGATGAAGGCTGCGAGTTGCTCGCGTCGACTGGAGCCGCAGCGGGCGACCACCGCTTCGGGCAACATGGCCTCGGCGACGACCCCGGCGGCCACGGCGTCCTCGAAGTCGTGACAGACGTAGGCGATGCGGTCGGCCCAGCTCACCACGGCGCCTTCTGGCGTGGCCGGCACGGGACGCGACCACGAGTGGTTGCGGATGCCGTCGAGCGTCTCGGCGCACAAGTTCAGATCGGCGAGCGCAACGTCGGCGCCCCACACGGCATGGTCGTACCCCTCGGCCAGGTACGGCGAGAGGGCGTCCTCGCTCGCATGGCCACCGGGGCCGTGCCCGCAATCGTGACCGAGCGCGATGGCTTCGACGAGGGCGGTGTTGAGCCGCAGCGCGCTCGCGATGCTGCGGGCCACCTGTGCCACCTCGAGCGCGTGGGTGAGGCGCGTGCGCTGATGATCGGCAGGGAGGACGAACACCTGCGTCTTCCCCGCGAGACGGCGGAAGGCCGTGGTGTGAAGGATGCGGTCACGGTCGCGTTCGAAGCAGGTGCGGATCGGATCGGGCGACTCGGCGACCCGGCGATTACCAGCGCCGTGGGCCAGGGTTGCCCCCGGGGCCAGCGAGGCGGCCTCGGCACCTTCGCGAGCGGCGCGGTCGAGCAAGGTCAGCGGCGTCGCTGCAGGCGGCGGCGCATCGTGCGCGGTGCGGATGGATGGCGTGCCCGCGTGACCGGACATCGTTGCCGCCCAGGTTCGGGCTCGATCGCTGAGGTCGTCCACGACGACAACGCTAAGGACGTGATACCGACGATGCACGGTCGATGCGCGGCGCGGTGCCATTAGCCTGGTGTGCCGTGTCTGGATTCGTCGACGAGTGTGGTTGCAATGTCCGAGGTGGTGACGGTGGCGCGGGCTGCGTTTCGTTCCGTCGCGAGTCCTATGTGCCGAAGGGTGGCCCCGACGGCGGCGATGGTGGCAGCGGTGGCAGCGTGTGGCTCGTCGCCGACCACAACGTCGCATCGCTCCTCGCGTTCCGGGATCACCCGCACCGCCGGGCCGAGAACGGCACACACGGCTCCGGTAAGCAGAAGCACGGCCACGGCGGCGACGACACGATCGTCCCCGTGCCCATGGGCACGATCGTCTACGACCACGACGGCGAGTTCCTCGCCGACCTGTCGGCGCACGGCGACCGCTGGTTGGCCGCACGCGGCGGTGAGGGCGGCAAGGGCAACTCGCGCTTCTTGTCGAACAAGCGGCGCGCCCCGGCCTTCGCCGAGCAGGGCGAGGTGGGCGAGGAGCGCTGGCTGCGCCTCGAGCTGAAGCTGCTCGCCGACGTCGCGATCGTCGGGTACCCGAACGTGGGCAAGTCCACATTCATCGCAGCAGTGTCCGCGGCGAAGCCCAAGATTGCCGACTATCCCTTCACCACTCTCGAGCCGAACCTCGGGGTCGTGCGCCTCGACGATGGCTTCGAGATGGTCCTGGCCGACATCCCCGGGCTCATCGAGGGCGCGAGCGAAGGTCGTGGGCTGGGTCATCGTTTCCTGCGCCACGTCGAGCGCGCCCGCGTGATGCTGGTGCTGCTCGACCTCGCCATGGCCGATGGCACCACTCCCGACCGTCAGCTCGAGGTGTTGCTCCACGAGCTCGAGGCCTACCGACCGGAGCTGCTCGAGCGGCCCCGCGTCGTCGTCGGCTCGCGGGCCGACGTCGCGCCCGACGACGTGGTGTTCGATGGTCCGCATATCAGCGCGATCACCGGCGCCGCTGTACGCCCCGTGCTGGGCGCGTTGGCATCCGCGGTGCGCGAGGCTCGCGAGGAATCGGTCGAGCGCGACGGCGTCATCATCCACCGTCCCGAGGGCGAAAGCATCCGCATCGAACGCGTCGACGAGCATGCGTTCGTCGTGCACGGCCGGCCGGCGATTCGTGCGGTGTCGTTGTCCGACATGAACAACATCGATGCGCTCGATCACATGCGCGCCCGGTTGAAGAAGATCGGCGTGAACCGGGCGCTCGTGCGCGCCGGGGTGCGCATCGGCGACGTGGTCCACATCGGTGACTTCAGTTTCGAATACGAAGAGGAATGATGGGCTCGACCGTCGTCGCGAAGATCGGCTCGTCGTCGATCACGGATCACGCCGGTGCCATTTCTACCGACGCGGTCGCCAAGCTCTGCCGTGAGGTCGCTGCGCTGCGGGACGCCGGGCATCGATGCGTGATCGTGTCGTCGGGAGCCATCGCCGCGGGCTTGCCGTTGCTCGGTCTCGGTGGCGATCGCCGCCCGCGCGACATTGCGACGTTGCAGGCGGTGTCCGCCGTGGGCCAGGGGCGCCTCATCGGGCACTACATGGACGAACTGGCACGCCATGGGCTCGTCGGGGGCCAGGTGCTCCTCACGCCCCTCGACTTCATCATGCGCTCGCAGTACGTGCACGCGCGCAGCACCATGCAGCGCCTGCTCGAACTGGGCGTGGTGCCGGTGGTCAACGAGAACGACACCGTAGCCGACGACGAAATTCGCTTCGGCGACAACGATCGCATCGCCGCGCTGGTGGCCCACCTGGTCGACGCCGAGCATCTCGTGCTGCTCACTGACACCCCAGGCGTGTTCACCGCCGATCCGCGCACCGACGAGCACGCTTCGCTCATCGAGGAGATCGTCGAGATCGATGCTGCGCTCGAAGCGGTCGCCGGCGGCGCAGGTACCTTGCGCGGCAGCGGCGGCATGGCCTCGAAGTTGGCCGCCGCGAAGATCGCGACGTGGTCGGGCGTGCGGGTGGTCGTCGCGAAGGCCGATCGTCCCAACGTGCTCGTCGACGCGATCTCGGGTCGGGCCGGCGTGGGCACGGTGTTCGTACCGAAACCCCATCGGCTCACGGCGCGCAAGCTCTGGATCGCATTCGCCGTCGCAGCCGTGGGCCAGGTCACCGTCGACGATGGTGCCCGCAAGGCGTTGCTCGAGCGCGGCGTGTCATTGCTGGGCGCCGGAGTCGTGGCGGTCGATGGCAAGTTCGAGGCTGGCGACGCGATCGAGATCCGCGATGTCGATGGTGCGGTTTTCGCCAAAGGACTTGCGCGCCACGACGCAGCGACGTCAGCGTCGATGATCGGCAAGCGCACCGCGCTGCTTCCCGAAGGGCTGGCCCCCGAGGTCGTGCACCGCGACGACCTTGTGATGCTACCCCCGGGCTGAGGACGCGACGGCCGGCGACGACTGTTCGTGCAACGCCTCGAGGTCGTCGATTTCGGCTTCGAGCCAAATCATCGTGTCGGTGAACGATTCAGCCGCGGTGTTGTACCGCGTGGCAGTCGGAGATCTCCACCAACGGCGCATGAGCTAAAGCAAGCGGGGAATCGAAGTCGGCGTGTCCTCAGCGTCGACGGGCAGGCGCCGTGTATCGGGGGATCATGCCGCCGAGCGCCGCGAGGGTGGCGAAGTAGCACGCACCACCAAGGACGCCCGCCACGATGAGCGCCTCGACGCCCTCAAGCACGGTGACCGGATCCAACGCGCCGACGACGGCCCACACGGCCACGGCCATGGGCAGTGCGGCGATGAACGCCCGCATCACACCCGGCGCCAACAGTTCGATCCGGAGGCCACCGCGCAGCGCCTTGTCGAGCTTGAACCAGGTGATGATTGCCGCGCCGATATAGGACAGCGAGAACGCCCATGCGAGGCCCGCGGCATGCCACCGGAACCCGAGCACCACGGCGAGCACCACATTCGCGCCGTTCTGCATCGCGTTGATGATGAAGGGGGTGCGTGTGTCCTGCATCGCGTAGAAGCCGCGCAAGAGGAAGAGATAGACCGAGAACGCGACGAGGCCGACGCCGAATCCTCGCAACACGGCGGGGCTCGATCCGAGATCAGAGAAGTTTCCCGTGATCGCGGACGCGGCCGAGGGCGCAGCCACGAAGAGCACCGCGGCGGGCAGCAGCAATCCGACGAGGACGCGCACGCCGGCGCGGATGAGCGTGCGGTAGAGCACGTTGTTCCCGGCGACGTGCGCGAGGGTGAGGCGGGGCGTGTACGTGGTCATGAGCGTCACCGCGAGGAGCCCATGGGGCAGCTGCAAGAGCAGGTACATGCTCGTGTACGCCGAGTAGTCGCTGAACTGGCGCAGTGCGACCACGGTGATCACGAGCAGCGAGATCTGGTTGGCGATGACGTAGCCGAACGTCCATGTCGACAGACGCATGACCTCTTTCACCGCTGGGTGGCGGAAGTCGAGGAGGAACCGCGGCGCGGTGCCCGAACGGGCGACCGCGGGAATCAGCGTGATTGCCATGGCTGCTACACCGAGGGTGGCGCCGATGCCGATCGCGAAGCGCAACGAACTGCTCGACGCCACGTGTTCGATCGTGACGTCGGAGTAGGCCTGCGCGACGTAGAGCAACCCGGCGATAGTGACCACGTTGGTGAGCACCGGGGCCCACGCCGCGGCGAAGAACTTTCCCTTCGCGTTCAAGAGCGCAGAGAACACCGTGGTCGCGCCGTAGAAGACGATCTGCGGCAGGAAGATGTACGCGAGGCTCGTCGCTACCCGGTCGTACTGCTGCGCGACGTCGGCGGACGATAGCGACGTGTACACCCGGATGATCAGCGGAGCGGCGAGCGTGGCGAGCACCGTCAGTGCGGCGAGCGCGAGCATGCTCACCGTGACGATCGCGTCGATGGCGCGGCGGTCGTCCTCGGCGAGTGCCTTGGTGAAGCGTGGTACCAGCGTGGCGGTGAGTGCGCCGCCGAGTACGAGGTCGTAGATGATGTTCGGCGCAGTGTTCGCCAGGTTGTAGACGTCGGCCAATCGTCCGTCGGCACTGACGCCCGTGCTCGTGACCGCGGGGATCAACACGTAGGCCAGCGCGATGAGTCGAGCGAAGCCGGTGAGCCGCGAGAGTGCTGTGCCCATCGCGACAGCCAAGTTGTCGGAGATTGGAAAGCGCGGGCGGTCAGCGTTCACGTTGGCGCCGAGCGTACCGGACTCGCCCGTTCGGCCGAGGTTGATGCGCCGGTACCCTCTGTCCCATGAGTGGTACTACGCCTCGCGATTCCATGGCTGCACTCGGCGCTCGCGCGAAGGTCGCATCGCGCGCCCTGGCGCTCGCCGGCACCGACACCAAGAACGCCGCGCTGCTCGCCGCAGCCGATCTGTTGCTCGAGCGCGAAACCGACGTGCTCGCGGCGAACGCCCGCGATGTCGCGTCCGGCGAAGCGTCCGGCGCCACGCCGACCCAGCTCGACCGCTTGCGGTTGAATGCGGCGAAGCTGCGCAGCATGGCCGATGGTCTGCGCCAGGTTGCGTCGTTGCCCGATCCAGTCGGCGAGATCACCGAAGGGTTCACCCGTCCGAACGGGCTACGTGTCGCGAAGGTGCGCGTACCGCTCGGTGTGGTGGCGATCATCTACGAGAACCGCCCGAACGTCACGAGCGACGCTGCGGCGCTGTGCGTGAAGGCAGGTAATGCGGCCTTCCTCCGCGGTTCGGGAGGTGCGATCGAGTCGAACAAGGAGATCACCGCCGCGTTACGCGACGCGATGGAGAAGGCGGGCCTGCCCGCCGACGCGGTGATCTTGGTCGAGGACACCCGGCACGAGGCTGCGGTCGAGTTCATGCGTCAGCGCGAGAGCATCGACTGCCTCATCCCGCGGGGTGGACCGTCGCTGATCCGCTCTGTCCTCGAGAACGCCACCGTTCCCTATGTGATCGACGGTGACGGGAACTGCCACGTGTACGTAGACGAGACCGCCGATCTCGACATGGCACTCGAGATCATCGTGAACGCGAAGACGCAACGCCCGTCGGTGTGCAACGCGGCCGAGAGTCTGCTCGTGCACGCGGCGGTGGCCGATGCGTTCCTACCGCGCGTCGACGCTGCATTGGCAGGCGTCGAACTGGTGGGCGACGCGGCAACTCGCGCCCGCATCGCTCGGGCCGGGGTGGCCACCGACGACGAGTACGCGACCGAGTTCCTCGATCTCAAGCTCTCGGTGGCGGTGGTCGGCTCGCTCGACGATGCCATTCGCCACATCCGCCGTTTCGGCACCGGGCACTCCGAGGCCATCGTGACCACCAGCGTCGCGGCGGCCGACCGATTCGTGCTCGAAGTTGACGCGGCCGCGGTGCTGGTCAACGCGTCCACGCGATTCATCGACGGCGGCGAGCTGGGGCTCGGAGCCGAGATCGGGATCTCTACCCAGAAGCTCCATGCCCGGGGGCCCATGGGTCTGCGGTCGCTCACCACCGAGAAGTGGGTCGTTCGTGGCACCGGCCACGTGCGGTCCTGAATAAATCCGGTTTCACAAGCGGGGTAGTCGGGCCGATAACCTCGCCCCATGGCATACCGCTTCGAAGATATTCCCTCGGTTCGTGACTCGCTCGGCAAGGTCGATTACCTGGCCGACGAGGGCATTGCCGGGGTGGTGTACCTAGCCGACCGCTTGGCCAAACCCATCCTGGTCGAAGGCCCGGCCGGTACCGGCAAGACCCAGCTCGCGAAGTCGGTGGCCGAGATGATCGGCGCGCGCCTCATCCGTCTCCAGTGCTACGAAGGCCTCGACGAGTCCAAGGCCCTCTACGAGTGGAACTACAAGAAGCAGCTCCTGCGCATCCAGGCCGAACGAGGCAGCGAGACCTCATGGTCCGACGTCGAGGAGGACTTGTTCTCCGAGGAGTTCCTTCTGACCCGTCCGCTACTCGAAGCCATCCGGGCCAAGGACCCGGTCGTGCTGCTCATCGACGAGGTCGACCGCGTCGAGATCGAGACCGAAGCACTGTTGCTCGAGGTGCTCTCCGACTATCAGGTCTCGATCCCCGAGCTGGGCACGGTCACCGCCACACAGATCCCGCTCGTGTTCCTCACCTCGAACAACACCCGTGAGCTGAGTGAGGCGTTGAAGCGGCGCTGCCTCTACCTGCACGTCGACTACCCCGATCTCGAGCGCGAGAAGCGAATCGTGCTCAACAAGGTGCCGGGTATCACCGACAACCTCGCGGATCAGGTAGCGCGCATCGTGCGGTCTATCCGCAACCTCGAACTGAAGAAGGCGCCGTCGGTCAGCGAGACCATCGACTGGGCCAAGACGTTGTTGTTGCTCAACGTCGAGCACGTCGACGCGCAGATCGCCACCGACACGGTCAACATCTTGTTGAAGTACAAGAGCGACATTACGAAGGCCACCAAAGAGTTCTCGACCAACAGCGGCACCTTCGAGAAGAAGGCCTAAGCGTGACCGACGTCGCGGCGGGCACGCCGAGCACGGTGCCGTCCAGCGAGACCTTGCCGCGATCGTCGATGCTCGATCTGCTCAACCGGTTCATCATGGAGCTCCGCGAAGCGGGCCTGCCGGTAAGCCTCACCGAGAACCTCGACGCGATGGAAGCGGTCACGCACATCCCGATCGAGGATCGGGAAGCGTTCAAGTACGCGCTCGCGGCCACCCTGGTCAAGAACCAGTCGCACTGGCGCGCCTTCGAGATCGTGTTCGAGGTCTTCTTCTCGCTGCGCGGGGCGGAGTACAGCATCGGCGGCGATGCCGACGATGGCAGCTTGGCCGACGACATCCCCGAGGACGCGCAGTTCAACCAGGGCGAAGGCGAGCGCGGAGGCGGTGGCGGTGGGTCGTCGCTCACGCCCGAGCAGATCGCCGAGATGCTGTTCCAGGCCTTGTTGAAGGGCGACAACGCGATGATGCGGGCCATCGCCCGCCAGTCGGTGCGCCGCTACGCGGGCATGGAGCCCGGGCGTCCGGTGGGCGGCACCTACTACCTGTACCGCACGCTGCGGAACCTCGATCTCGACAACGTCCTCGAACGGCTGCTCGAGGCCACCCGAGGCCAGGCCCCCGAGCCGCTTACCAAGCTCGAGGAGCGGCTTGAGCGCGACGAGTTCGAGAATCGCATCGATCAGCTCAAGAAGGAGATCGAAGCCGAGATCCGTCGTCATCTGGTGGCCGACCGCGGCGTAGAGGCGATGGCCAAGACGTTGCGCAAGCCGTTGCCCGAGGACGTCGACTTCATGCACGCCTCTCGCGACGAGATGATGTCGCTGCGTAAGGCCATCTACCCGCTCACCCGCAAGCTGGCCGTGCGTTTGGCCCGCAAGCGCCGTCACGGCCGCAAAGGTCCGCTCGACTTCCGCAACACGGTGCGGCACTCGCTCAGCTACGGCGGCGTGCCGGCCGAGCCGAAGTTCAAGTACCCGCGACCGAGCAAGCCCGAGATCATGGTCATCGCCGACATTTCGGGTTCGGTGGCCTCGTTCGCCCGCTTTACGTTGCATCTCGTCTACGCGATCTCGTCGCAGTTCTCGAAGGTGCGCTCGTTCGTGTTCATCGACGGTCTCGACGAGGTCACGAGCTACTTCGAAGGTGTCGAAGACATCGCCGACGCGGTGCACCGCGTCAACACCGAGGCCGACGTCGTGTGGGTCGACGGGCACTCCGACTACGGGCATGCCTTCTCGGTGTTCTGGGAGAAGTTCGGCAAGGAGATCGGCCCGAAGACCGCGATCATGATCCTCGGCGACGCCCGCAACAACTACCACGCGTCGCAGAGCTGGATCGTCAAGGAGATGCAGCGCCGGGCCCGCAAGGTGTTCTGGCTCAACCCCGAGCCCCGCTCGTATTGGGACACCGGCGACTCGATCGTGGGGGAGTACGCCACCTATTGCGACGGTACGTTCGAGGTGCGAAACCTGCGCCAACTCGAAGCCTTCGTCGAGAACCTCGTCTAGTTGCTCTGGCCACAAAGGTTCGCGCGGTTCATGCCGCGTGGGGTCGTCCCCCGCGTTGGCCTTTCTCGGATCTGCCTCGGGCTCGTCCTTTGCGTTGTGCATCGACGGCCTCCGAGCGGGTGCTAGGCGTCGAAGGCTGACCCGGCGCGAGCCGTGGCCCCCTCCGATCGCATGCGACAATGGATGCACACGACATGGGGGTAGCAGTGGACACCGCGACCATCGATCTGAGTGACGCCCGGTTCGAGCAGTCGGTGCCCTACGAGACGTTCGCCTACCTCCGCGAGAACGCACCCGTGTGGTGGTGGCCTGAGGGCTCGTGCTGGGTGGTAACCACCCACGAGCTCGTCGAGGAGCTCAACCGTGACTTCTCCACCTTCTCGAGCGCCGGCGGCATCGTGCCCCCTGGTTCGACACTCAACCCTTCGGTGCTGCTGGCTATGGATCCGCCACTGCACACCGAGTACCGGCGCCTCGTGATCCCGTCGTTCATGCCTCGGTCGATCGCGAAGCTCGAGGCGCAAGCACGCGAGATCGCCCAGGACGCGGTCGACGTGTTCGTGCGAAACGGCGGCGGCGATTTCGTGCCCGACATCGCTGCGGCAATCCCGTTCCGGGTCATGGCCGATCTCACCGGCGTGCCCCGCTCGGCGGAGCTCATGGTCATGGAATGGGGCCACGCCATCGCGCCGAACTCCGACCCCGAGTACCGACCCCACGCCACATCGATGATGGACGCCCAGGAAGCCTTGAGTGCGTTCTTGGGCGAGCAGTTCGCCGAGCGACGTAAGAACCCGGGCGACGACTTGTTCTCGGATCTTCTCGTGGCCGAGCGCGCCGGCGCTCAGCTGCCCGAAGAGGATCTGCGCGGTTTCGGCGTGAACTACCTGCTCGGTGGCACCGAGACCACGCGCAACCTGCTGGGCCAGTCGCTGCGCGTGCTGCTCGAGAACGCCGAGCAGATGCGGCGGTTCGTCGCAGGCGAGGTCGACACGACCGTCATGGTCGACGAGTTGCTGCGCTTCATCACGCCCGTGCTGCACCACTCGCGTTGGGTCACCCGTGATTCGGTGAACGGCGGCTTCGCGTTCTCCGCTGGTGACCGCGTCACGCTGTGGATGGCTTCGGCCAATCGCGACCCCGCGGTGTTCGACGACCCGGAATCGTTCGACGCGGGTCGCACACCCAATCACCACGTCGCCCTCGGCGGCGGCGGCCCGCACTTTTGCCTCGGCTCACACCTGGCCAAGCTCGAAGCCGTTGTGACGCTCGAGGCCCTACGCCCGGTGCTCGACCGCATGTCGTTCGCCGCCCCGCCTCAGCGCGTGCGTTCGAACTTCATCAACGGCATGAAGCACCTGCCGATCAACGTCTCGTAACACCGCAGGTCAGCGCCCCGAGACGTCCTCGGAGGCCACGGCCGGGATACCAACGGGACACGCGGCGTCGCGGGTGAACGAGCGCTCGACCACGGTGCGCGCCCGGTCGTGGTCCGCGGGCACGATGAAGACCCGGATGGTCCGTTGCTATCGAGTGTGAGACATCACGAAACGTGACGTGCTACCCCGGCTCCGAAGTAAGATCTTTCTTGTGCACCGACTGTTTGTTGTGAAACGCCTTGCGTGTCTCGTGTTTATCGCCTCGGCCATCGTGATGGCGGTTCCGCTTGCCGCGTCGGGTGCGCCACCAGATCGGGCCGAGTGGTCGTCCTACATCGTGGTGCTGGCTGCTCCACAGGACCTGGCGGTAGTGAAGGCCGCTGCCCGGGGCGCAGGCGGAACAGCGGGCCACGAGTACCGGCACGTGTTCACTGGGTTCTCGGTCGAGCTGCCGGCTGCCGCCGCGATCGCGCTGGCCCGCAACCCGCGTGTCGCTCTCGTCGAGCCGGACGGCGCCGTCACTGCGACGACCACGCAGTCGCCGATACCGTCGTGGGGTCTCGACCGCGTGGATCAGCGCCCATTGGCGCTCGACAACAGCTACTCCTATACGGAAACGGGGAGCGGGGTTACGGCCTATATCGTCGACACGGGCATTCGCTCCACCCACACCGACTTCGGCACCCGTGTGATCGCCGGTTACACCGCGATCAACGACGGGAACGGTACCTCCGACTGCAACGGCCATGGGACCCACGTCGCCGGGACCGTCGGCGGCAAGACCTACGGGATCGCCAAGGCCGTGACGCTCGTCCCGGTGCGCGTTCTCGACTGCGCGGGCTCAGGCACGATGTCGGGTGTCATCGCCGGTATCGACTGGGCGGTCGGTCATCACACCGCGGGCCCCGCGGTGCTCAACATGAGCCTTGGCTCTGGCGCTAGCTCCTCGGTCGACGCCGCGGTGCAGCGCGCCACTGATGACGGCATCACGGTCGTGGTGGCGGCGGGCAACAGCAACGCCGACGCCTGTAATTACTCGCCGTCGCGCGCTCCCTCGGCGCTTACCATCGGTGCCACCACCGACACGGACGCGCGATCGTCCTACTCGAACTTCGGAAGTTGCCTCGATCTGTTCGCGCCGGGAAGCTCAATCAGGTCGTCCTGGTCGACATCCGACACCGCAACCAACATCATCTCCGGTACCTCGATGGCATCGCCGCATGTCGCGGGCGCCGCAGCGCGCTACCTCGCGATGAACCCAAGCGCGAGCCCGGCCGCGGTCGCGGCCGCCCTTCAGATCTCCGCCACCCAGGGCGTCGTCACCTCGGCGGGCGCATTGTCGCCCAATCGCCTGCTCTGGGCCGATCCCGGCGCAGTCGCTCCGCCCACTGTTCCTGTCGCTCCGACGGGCGCTACCGCTGCCGCGGCCGACGCGTCGGCGCTGGTCTCGTGGACCGCGCCGTCGAATGGCGGAAGCGCGATCACGAGCTACATGGTGATCTCCTCGCCCGGATCCCAGACGTGCGGCACGTCGGGCGGAACATCGTGCACTGTGGCCGGCCTGACCAACGGCGTCTCCTACACGTTCACGGTGACCGCGAGCAACGGGGTGGGCACCTCGCTTCCGTCGGCGCCTTCGAACGCCGTCACGCCTACCCAGCCGCCGCCGTTCAC
>WLNW01000230.1 GCA_009699605.1 Actinomycetota bacterium
CGACATCGATCACGCCGACCCGCAAGGTCCCGCCGGCGCCGGGCATGGTCGTGATCCTCGCCCCGGACAACGCAAGCCCCGTAGACACGACGTCGTCCTTCCCCGCGCCCGAGCACGCGCTCGCGCACAAGGTCACGCCGGCGAGCGTCGCGAGTACCCGATGTCCAAATCGCACGCCGAACCATCGGCACGAGAGCCGCCACAATGAAGCATTTCGACCCGCTTCTCGACGGGCCGAATGGTCTGTTCACCCGGGAGCGACACGGACCTGGCTGATGGCGCGTGGCCAACCGAGAGGCGTCAGACGAGCAGCAGGGCGAGCGAAATGGCCGTGAACACGAAGGCCAGCGCCACGATGACCGTGATGCGGTCGAGGTTCTTCTCGACGACGGTGGAGCCCGCAGCAGTAGCGCCGAGGCCGCCGCCAAACATGTCGGACAGGCCGCCGCCCTTTCCACTGTGCAACAGCACGAGGAAGACGAGCGACAGTGCCGCGGCGATGAAGAGGATCATGGTCAAGACAAGCATCGGGAATTCACGCTATCCGGTAGTTGATGATCCGCGCGAAGTCATCGGCGTCGAGACTGGCTCCACCGACGAGCGCACCGTCGATGTCGGGCTGCGCCATGAGCTCGGCGGCATTCGAAGGCTTGACCGAACCGCCGTACTGGATGCGCACCTTCGCCGCTGCGGTGTCGCCGAAGGATTGGGCCACCACCGCCCGGATGGCCCCACACACCGTCTGCGCATCCTCGGCGGTGGCCGTGCGCCCCGTGCCGATGGCCCAGATCGGTTCGTAGGCGATGACCAGCCCGCCGACCTGCTCGGCCGCGACGCCCTGTAGCCCGGCGATGACCTGACCGCTGACCTTGGCCTCGGTAGATCCGGCCTCGCGCTCGGCGAGGGTCTCACCGCAGCACAAGATAGGGGTCATCGCCGCCTTCAGGATTGCCCGCACCTTGAGGTTCACCTGTTGGTCGAGCTCGCCGAACAGCTCGCGCCGCTCGCTGTGCCCGGCGATCACGTACTTCACGTTGAGCTTCGCCAACATCCCGGGCGCCACCTCGCCGGTGAACGCGCCCTTGTCCTCCCAGTGGCAGTTCTGCGCACCGAGCGCGATCGGGATGCTGTCCGCGTCCAGCACCGTCTGCACCGAACGCAGATCGGTGAACGGCGGGTGGATCGACACGTCGACCAACGCGTGATCCTCTTTCGTGAGCGCATACGACAGCTTCTGCACTGTCTGGATGGCTTCGAAGTGGTTGTGGTGCATCTTCCAGTTGCCGCTGATAAGCGGCTTGCGATCGACCATGGCCGTCTCCTGAGTCCTGTTAGTTCGTGGCGTTGGGCGCGTTGCGCAAGGCTTCGAGACCTGGCAGGTCGCCCTGTTCGATGAGCTCGAGCGATGCTCCGCCCCCGGTTGACATGTGGTCGATCTGGTCGTCGACCCCGAACTGCTTCGCGGCCGCGGCGCTGTCGCCGCCGCCGACCACCGTGAATGCTTTGGTCTCGGCGCAGGCCAGCGCAATCGCTCGCGTGCCGGCTTCGAAACGACGATCTTCGAACACGCCCATGGGGCCGTTCCACAACACGGTGCGCGCGTCGAGGATGACGTCGGTGAACTCGGCTGCGGTGCCGGGACCGATATCGACGCCCATCCAGCCGTCAGGGATGTTGACACCCATCTGGCGCACGTCGCCGCCCGCCCCCGGATCGAAGAGCTTGCCGCCTGGGCCGAGCGCGGTGATGTCGGTGGGCAGGTGGATGGCCTTAGGCCCGGCGAGCAGTCGCGTGCAGGTGTCAATGTAGTCGGGTTCGCACAACGACGACCCGATCGAGTGGCCCTGCGCGGCGAGGAACGTGAAGCACATGCCGCCGCCGATGACGAGCGAGTCGACCACGCCGAGCAGCGCCTCGATCACCCCGAGCTTGTCGCTGACCTTTGAGCCACCCATGATCGCCACGAACGGGCGGTTGGGGTTGTTGCGCAGGCCCCCGAGTGCCGCGACCTCCTTGGCGAGCAGCCGACCGGCCGCGCTGGGCAGGAACTTCGGCGGGCCGACGATGGAGGCGTGTGCACGATGCGACGCGCCGAACGCGTCGTTCACGTAGAGGTCGAAGCCGGCGATGAGCTTCTGCACGAATGCGGGATCGTTCGCTTCTTCGCCTGGGTCGAAGCGCAGGTTCTCGAGCAGCTCGACACCGGGCGCGAGTTCGGCCAGGAGCTTGCGCACCGGTTCGACCGAGTACTTCGGATCGGGCTTGCCTTTCGGCCGGCCCAGGTGACTGCACACCGTGACCTTCGCGCCGCGCTCCACCAGCCATTTGGTAGTGGGAAGCGCGGCCCGGATACGCAGGTCGTCGGTGATACGGCTGCCGTCGAGCGGGACGTTGAAGTCGGCGCGGAGGAGAACCTTCTTGCCAGCGACGTCGCCCAGATCCTCGAGTTGGGGGACCTTCACGGCGTTGCCCCGATCACTTCTTCTTCGCGACGCGGCGCTTCTTGCCCACGACCTGCACGAGATCGACGAGGCGGTTCGAGTAGCCCCACTCGTTGTCGTACCAGCCGAGCACCTTCACAAGGTTGCCCATGGCCATGGTGAGACCGGAGTCAAACGTGCACGACGCCGGCGAGCCGACAATGTCGCTCGAGACGAGCGGCTCTTCGGAGTAATCGAGCACCTTGGCCAGCGGGCCGCGCGTGGCGGCCTTCTTGAAGGCCGCGTTGATCTCGGCAACGGTGACGTCGCGCTTCAACACGGCGGTGAAGTCGGTGATGGAACCGTCGGGGGTGGGCACCCGCAGCGACGTGCCATCGAGGCGGCCCTTCATCGACTGCAGCACGAGGCCGGTGGCGCGAGCAGCACCGGTGGATGTGGGGACGATGTTGACCGCGGCGGCGCGGGCGCGACGCATGTCGGAGTGCGGGCCGTCGACGAGCATCTGGTCGCCCGTGTAGGAGTGGATGGTGTTCATGAGGCCCTTCTCGACGCCAAACGCATCGTCGAGAACCTTGACCATGGGCACGAAGCAGTTGGTGGTGCACGACGCGTTGGACACGACGATGTGGTGTGCCGGGTCGAAGGTGTCGTCGTTGACGCCCATGACGAACGTGGCATCGGCACCGTCGGACGGGGCCGACACGATGACGCGCGGCGCGCCACCCTCGAGGTGCAGCGCAGCCTTGTCGCGCGACGAGAAGATGCCGGTGGATTCGATGACCACGTCGACCCCGAGATCGCCCCAGGGCAGCTCGGCCGGGTTGCGGAACGCGAGCACCTTGAGCACGTCGCCGTCGACGGAGATGCCGTCCTTGTGCACGCCGACCTTGCCGTCGAAACGGCCCATCACGGAGTCGTACTTCAGCAGGTGCGCCATCGCGGCGACCGACCCGAGGTCGTTCACGGCGACGAACTCGATGTCGGCCCCGGCTTTCTTCGCGGCACGGAAGAAGTTGCGTCCGATTCGGCCAAAGCCGTTGACGCCCACGCGGATGGTCATTGCAGGGGTGACTCCTTGAGCGGCTACCGCGTCGTTGCGGCAGCAATGGATGACAAGCGTGCGAACGCGCCGAACGGGTCGGTGCGCCTGCGAGGTACGACCGTCAGGTTCTCACACGGAACATGGTCGACGCCGTTCTCGACGAAGGAAGTAGACGCGACGTGACAATTGTCACTGGCGCACATCGGCGCTGGTCAGACGACGGACCGCAGGCCCTACCCGACCTCACTTCTCGATGTCGCGATGGGTCACGGTGGGCTCGAGGCCTTGGCGGCGCAGGATCGCGCCGAACTGCTCGGCGATGACCACCGACCGGTGCCGACCACCGGTGCAGCCGAATGCCACCGTGAGGTACGCCTTGCCCTCGCGCACGTAGAACGGAAGCAGCATCGTGTAGAGCCGTTCGAGCTCCACGAGGAACGGCTTGGTGACCGCTTGGCCGAGCACATAGTCAGCCACTGGTTCGTCGAGGCCGGTCTGGGGGCGCAGCTCGTCGATCCAATGCGGGTTGGGCAGGAAACGACAGTCGAAGACGCAGTCGACGTCGATCGGCACCCCGTGCTTGAACCCGAATGAGTTGACATGCACCCGCAGCGTGGAGTGCGGCATGTCGCCACCGAAGATGGCGACGACCCGATCGCGCAATTGATGCACGTTGAGATCGCTGGTGTCGACGACGACGTCGGCCTCCTCCTTCAACGACGCGAGGACGACGCGCTCTGCGTCGATGGCATCCGCGACGCTCAGCTCGGGCGAGAACGGGTGGCGACGGCGCGAGGATTCGTAGCGGCGCACCAACGTCTCGGTGCTCGCGTCGAGGAAGATCACCCGCACGCGATCGCCGTGGGCCCGCAACGCGGCAAGCGCCGGCACGATCTCGCGGTCGTAGCGACCGGTGCCCACCGCGAGC
>WLNW01000231.1 GCA_009699605.1 Actinomycetota bacterium
GGCCCGAAGGCCGCGCCGAGCGGCACGTGTACGTGCGTTCCCGCGGTGCACCACGCGCCACCGATCCACGCGCCACCGTCGAGGACGAACACGATGTGGTTGCTGCGATGGCCGTGACGACGCACCACCATGCCCGGCTCGTAGTGCACGTAGGCCGAGAGGAAGTCGGGCCGCATGATCGGCCACTTCTCGCGTACGACGGCGACGGTGCCGTCGGCGTTTCGCTGCCGCTGCACCTCGGTCCAGTCGATGTCGTCGACGTGCCAGAACGTGGCTTCGACGCCATCGATGTTGGGTGACTTGTCGCTCGGTGGCATGGCGCTCATGGGGCGACGCTAGCGGTCGGGCTATCACACGTGGTGAGCGGCGAGAGGACCGCTGACCCTGCTTCGTGTCCGTGAGCCGGATGTCGCGGTGCTCGAGCCGCCGGATGGGTTCGATCTCGACCAGGTCTTCAGGTGTCTTGGGTTCGTCCTCCGAGTGCAGCGCTGACCAACCACGCGGCGGCCGGAAAGCTCACCTGGCCGTTGATGCTCAGCGCTTGGAAACGCTCCTCGAGGATGACGGCCGCTCTGGCCTGCAGCGTGTCGTCGCCGGTGCTCAGCAGCGCGCGCGCGGCGGAGCTGGAGAGCGCATGGTCCACGGCGCCGGCGACGCCGTCGTTGCCACCCATGCGAATCGGCGTTTCGGCCGCGGCGATGGAAATCGAGTTCCAGCCGGCATTGGTGAGCACATGGTCGAGATAGGCGGTGTCGCCGAACGCGAACGGTCCGACACTGGCTGGCGGCGGTGGGGTCGGATCTTCGAGGAGGGCCTTCAACACATCGGATGCGGCGCTCATCCACGGGTTGCGATCGAGAGGCTGCCAGCACACGAACACCAGTCGCCCACCATGACGGGTGGCTTGCGCGACATTGCGAAAGGCTCGGATCGGGTCGGCGAAGAACATGACGCCGAAGCGGCTGGTGACCGCGTCGTACGGCCCCCCGAGGGAGTCCTCCTGTGCGTCACCCACGGTGAACGTCGCGCCGACCAGTGCCGCGGCTGAGCGCTCCTCGGCCCGTCGAACCATCGGAGGCGAGATGTCGACACCGTGCACCGAAGCGCCAGCCGCGGCAACCGCGAGCGCGGTGCTGCCGAACCCACAGCCGACGTCGAGTACGCGCTCGCCTGGTCGGGCGGCGAGTGCCTCGACGAGCAGATGATTGAACGGTGCGAGCATCATGTCGTACACGACTTCGTCGCGTACCCAGCTCGGCCCCCCGTGCTCGGCCCAATACTTCGCCTGGTCGGCGTTTGCGCCACTGTTCTCGCGGTCCACGGAGCGCACGCTACCGGAGCGCCGTCGGGTCCTGTATCCGTAGGATACGCTCCCCTCGTTCTAGGGATAGGGGATCCAATGGAGCGTGAGGCAGCACTCGGTCTGATGCGGCGGGCCGTCGACGTCGGCGTGAACGTATGGCCCGAGATGGCGGAGCGGCACATGGAGGTGCCACTCGACTATTTCTCCGATCCGGCGACCTTCGCGAAGGAAAAGGCGCTCTACGAGCGCTCACCGCTGGCGCTGATCGCGTCGTCCGAGATCGCGAACGCGAACGACTTCGTCGTGCGCAACGCGGTCGGCCGATCGGTGTTGGTGACCCGCGACGAGGACGGCCGGGCGCACGCCTATCTGAACTACTGCCGCCATCGCGGTGCCGAGCCGGCACACGGTTGCGGCAATGCTCGTCGGTTCACCTGTCCGTACCACGGTTGGGTCTATGACCCGAAGGGTGCGCTCGTCGGGCTTCCGCTGCGTGATCGTCACGACAACCTCGACCTCGGGAACTACGGCCTCGTCGAGCTGCCGAGCGAGGAGCGGCACGGCTTCGTATGGGTCGTGCTCCAACGCGATCTCCCGATTGACGTGGCGGCGCACCTCGGAGCGCTCGACGACGAGATCGGCA
Organism: Actinomycetota bacterium; assembly: GCA_009699605.1. Classification (GTDB taxonomy): domain Bacteria; phylum Actinomycetota; class Acidimicrobiia; order Acidimicrobiales; family WLNW01; genus WLNW01. Next base: position 1,947 of record WLNW01000231.1, read on the forward strand.
GGCTGGGCTGCGACAAGATGCGCTATTACCCCTCGCACGAGGAGGCCCGCATCGACGCGAACTGGAAGGCCGTCGCCGAGGGTTTGCTCGAGGGGATCCACGTGCCCATCGTGCACGCGCAGACCTTCAACCTGAATCCGCAGGCCGCCAACGTCGACCTCGCGTACTACGACGGCTTCGGTCCGCACGTGCGCTGGGGACTCGGCCTGTTCGACCACGACGGCGCAACGCAGCTGCGAGCAACTCCCGAGGCCGAGTGGAAGCCCGACGAGGCCATCGGCAACATCTGGTTGCTCTCGCCCGGCCTGCTGCTGGCGAACGAGCTCTACGGCATCATCTACGCGACACTCACACCCGGGTCGCACCCCGGTGAGTCGTTCTTCCGCTACGGATGGCTGAGCCCCGTGTCCGAGGCGCCGGCGGGTATGCCGAGTCCTGAGCAGTTGGCCGATCGAGCCCGGCGCGCGGTCTATGAGGACCTCGCGGTCTGGGAAGGCTGCGGCCGTGGCCTGGCAAAGGGCCAGCACAGCCACGAGCTCATCGGGCGAAACGAAAAAGGGCTGCAGCTCTTCCACGAAGGTCTCGCTCGCGAAACGGGATACACCGGCTTGCGCTACGTCTGACGCTCGCGCGGAGCATGTGCGTGCGGCCTCAGAGCGTGCGCAGGATGGCACCCTGGGGATTGAAGAAGAACCCGCCCGGGGTGACCAGCGCGGTGCGCGCCCCTGGGACCTGACGGTCTCCGGCCTCACCGCGGAGCTGCACCACAGCTTCACGTATGTGGCCGGTTCCGCGCGTGGCACCTTCGGAGAGGGATCCGCCGTGCGGGTTCACGGGAACGCGGCCGTCGATGAGGATGCGGTTGTTGTCGGCGTCCCAATTGTCGGCGAGGAACTTCGCCGCACCGCCCGGCGGGCAGTAGCCCACGTTCTCGAACCAGGCGAGCGTGATGATCGTGAAGCCGTCATAGGGCAGGAAGACATCGACGTCGTCGAGCCAGAGGTCGCTCTTGGCCTTGAGCGCGTCGACCACGACCTGCTGGCCGTGATTGTTCAGGTCGGGGATCTGATCCTCGTATGCGCCGCCGAGCCCAACGGTCGCGGCGTGGATGACCACCGTCGGACGATCGAGGCGCTTGGCGCGATCAACGGTGGTCAGCACGAACGCATCGGCACCATCGACTGGGATGTCCATGTCGAGCAGGCACAGTGGCCAGCGGATCATGCGCGCGGCGTAGTAGTCGTCGAGGGTGATCGGTGACCGCATCGCTGCCATGGGGTTCTGCGCCGCGTTGGTGCGCATGTTGACGGCTACGCGGCCGAACGGTTCCTTCGTGGCGCCGTACTCGTGCATGTAGCGACTGGCCCACGCGGTGTACGCAGGTGCCATCGCGATGGTTTCGGGTATGCCCGCTGCGGGTTGACTGCCGAGGTGCGAGCGGAAGGGATCGTTCGCGGCGCTGCGCGAGTTCCACGGCAGGCGCAGCATCGATGCGCAGACGAGCACGGTGTCGCACGAGCCGGAGAACACCGCGTTCATGGCATCGACGATGGAGTTCATCACGACCGGTGTGGGCTTCGTGAAGTGGGTGACGTTCTCGAGCCCTAGGGCGGTGGCGAGTGCCTCGGGGCCGGGTGCGCCCGGTTCGTTGGTGCAAACCACGCCGTTGATATCGGCCGCCGTGAGCCCCGCGTCGCGTATGGCCATCGTGGATGCGTCGAGGGCGTTCGCGAGCGGTGTGCGGTCGCTCGTGCGAAGGAAGCCGGTGCTGGCCACACCGACGATCGCGATCTGATCCTTGATCGGGTTACGGATCATGGTGTGCTCCTCAGGCCTTCGCCGGTTCGAAGACCGCGAACGGCGCCGCGTAACGGTCGATCCACGTGAGCTGTACGGGCATGTCGATCGCGATGGTTGCAGGGTCGCAGTTCACGACCGTGCTCGTGTAACGCAGGCCGGGTTGCTCCTCGAGTTCGACGCTGACGACCGGGTATGGTCCGGCGCTGTAGTCGACCCCCGGAGCAGATGGACCCTGGTAAAGCCGCATGAGCAGGTGCACGCGGCCGCGGCCGCTCACCGCAGTGGGTGTGACGTTCCACGACCAGCACTTCGGGCACATGGGGCGAGGCGGTTGGTGCCAATGCCCGCAGTCCGCGCAACGATTGATGCGGAGCTCGTGGGCGAGCCAGCCACGGTAGAACGCGGCGTTGTCGCGGTCGACCTTGAAATGGGCGAACCGATCGACCAGCTCAGCATCGGTCGGTGCAAGGGGATTGGCCATGCGGTTCTCCTCGGGAGTCGGTCAGCTGTGGAGGCCGAGTCGCAGCAGCCGCGGTGCAGCTGCCGCCTTCTCGCCGACCAGCGCGACCGCATCCGCGATCTGGGGTAGCTCGAGTTCGAAACGTTAGACCAACGAGCGTTCCCC
>WLNW01000232.1 GCA_009699605.1 Actinomycetota bacterium
GCGATCGCGTTCGCGTTCGCCCCCGCGGCGAGCGGTGGTCGGATCAACAACCCCTTCATCGCGGTGTGGGTCGAGGACGCGTCCGGCGCACTCGTGCGAACCGTGAGCCTCTGGTACAAGTCATCCGAGTCGAAGTACCTAAACGAGCTGCGGCGCTGGTACGCCGCCGAACGGGCATCGATCGCGAGGGGGGGCACCGACACCACCCGCACCATCTCGGGAGCAACCCGCGTGGCGGGTTCGTACTCCGTGGTGTGGGATGCCAAGAACGACAGCGGCGCCCTCGTTCCCCAAGGGGACTACTTCGTGTGCATCGAGGCCGCTCGCGAACGCGGGCCGTACGAACTGATCCGCGACTCGCTGTCGCTCGGGACCAAAGCGCTGCAGAAGAAGCTCACCGACAGCGGCGAGCTCACCGGAGCATCGGCGTCGTTCGGTGGCTGACCTCGACGCAACGGATCCGACCGTCACCATGCGCGCCATCACCATGCCGATGGCGCCCCCCACACCCGCTGCGCCTGCGAAGCCGGAGACGCGACGATCGCGCCGCGCGAGCGCTGCGCAATGGACCCGTTGGCTTCACGTCTACACCAGCATGATCAGTCTCCTGATCGTGCTCTTCTTCGGCATCACCGGGCTCACGCTGAACCACCCCTCGTGGATGCTCGGCAGCGGGCCCTCCACCTCCACCTACACGGGCACCATGCCGACCGGGTTCTCGAGCGGCGGCAACGTCGACTTCCTCGCCGTCTCCGAGTACGTCCGATCGAAGAACGGCATTCGTGGCAACGTCGCCGAATATGCCGCTACTGCGACGCAGGGCAACATCAGCTTCAAGCAGGCCGGCTACGCGGCCGACCTCACCTTCGAGGTACCAAGCGGCCGCTACCGGGTGGTCGTGCAGCAGCAAGGTCTGCTCGGGGTGGTGAACGATCTTCACAAGGGTCGCGACACCGACTCGTCGTGGAATTGGGTCATCGACGCGTCGGCGCTCTTCCTCGTGCTCGTCGCGCTCACCGGACTCGGCATCCAGCTGTTCCAGAAGAAGCGTCGCCGGCGAGCGCTCACGTTCGCCGGCGTGTTCTCGGTTGTCTCGATCACGCTGCTCGTCATCGCCACCCGCTGAGCGGGCCGCCCCTCAGCGGGTTCGCTCCTGCTCGCGCCAGGCATCGTTGCGGAAGAGATCGCCGTACTCGCCAATGACGCACGCCCCCACGGAACCCAAAGCGTCGGCGAACACAAGTCCCTCGCGTGGACCGAGCACGCCGACGATCGTCGCAACGAAGTCGGCGGTCATTGCGTCGTGCGCGAGGACACTAACGGCACGCGTGTGCGCGACCGGCTCACACGTCCGGGGATCGAGGACATGGCCGATCCACTCGTCACCGATGCGGAACCCGCGACGAGCGGAACCGCTCGTCGCCAACGCGCGACCGCGGACCTCGACGTGCAAGAGCGGTGGAACGTTGTCGTAGGGCTGCATCGGATCCTCGATGCCGACGAGCAGCGCACCGGGACCGCAATGCGCGAGATCGCCCCCCAGGTTCACCGTGAGATCGACCAGGGACGGTTCGGCCCGGCCGGCGAGCAGCGCGCGGTCGACGATGTAGCCCTTGGCCGCGGCGTTCAGGTCGATGCCGCGGCAGTCACCTTCGCGACGTACGTGGCCACCCCGGACGGCATATGGCAGCGACGCGATCGTATCGGCGATCGACCTCAGCACGGGAGCGTCAGGACGAACGCCGGCACCCGCCGCAGCGCGCCAACACGCCATGGCCACCCCGATCATCGGGTTGTACGCGCCATTGCTGCGTTCGAACCAGCGCTCGGCCGCGTCCAGAACGGTCGCGAGTTCCTCGCTGGGTTCTACGTCGTCGCCGGAGCGCCAGCGACTCAGCTCGCTCGTTTCGACATAGATGCTGAAGATTGCCTCGAGGCGATCGATCTCGGCTAGGACGCGCTGCTCGACGGCGTCCGCGGAACCACCCACATCGACCACCGTGCGCACCTCGAGCGTGGTGCCGAGCACCGGCTGGAACTGGCTCACCACCGGCGCGCTGTCGTTCGTCTGGCGCTCCATACGACGAACGTACCGCTGACGAAGCCACTCGGCGGCGCACCCAAGGTGGCGGCGACCGACGACGGATCAGGCCACGGCTTCGACCTCGGCCTTGATGCGTTCGAGGGTCTGTCGCATGCCCGCGCGGTTGGTGCGGCCGCGGGACCAGCCGAGGAGCATCCAGTAGAGCTTCATCCACCATTCGGGAGCCAGCGTGAACAACTCGGTCACGTCCGTTCCGTCGCCCGCTGGCTCGAGGTGGTAGCCCCATTCGCTCAGCTGCTTGTCCTTCGAGATAACCCCGAAGAAGAAGTCGCGGCCGGGCTCGCTCTTGGTGACGGTGCACTTGGTCCAGTAGGTGGGCCCTTTGCCATTGCGCTTCACGTGACCACGGAAACGGGCACCCACGACAGGGCCGGTGGCGCCGTCGAGCCATTCGGCCTCGAAGGTCTCCGGGCTGTAGCGACCGATCTTCGTGATATCGCTCACCAACGCCCACACGCGGTCGGGGGATACGTTCATATGAACGGTGACGGAGTCATGCACAGCCCGACTCTACCGATCGCGTCCCTTATGTCCGATGCGGTTTCAGGCAGGCAACGCAATGTCGGTTTCGACTGCGACGTCGTAGTCAACGCCCGACACGTCGAAGCCGAACAACCGATGGAAGTCGCGGCGAAAGCCTTCGAAGTCACTCTGCATAGCCAAATGCTCGGTGTCGATAACCGTCCAGAGCGTCGCAACGGCCTCCTGGATGTCGGCGCGCATCTCGCGATCGTCGAGTCGTAGCCGCCCATCGGCGTCGAGGTTCAGCGAACCGGAATGCCCGAGCTGGTCGAAGAGGCGCACGATCTGCTCGATGGCTCCCTCGTGCACGTCCTTCGCCTTCATGACCTTGAAGAGCAGACTCATGTACAGCGGCACCGCGGGGATGGCCGTTGACGCCTGCGTCGCGATGGCCTTGTTTACCGATACGAACGCGCGCCCGCCACTGGCTCGCATTCTTTCGTTCACTCGCGCGATGGCCACCTCGAGATGCTCCTTCGCCCGCCCGACCGTGCCGTGGCGATAGATCGGCCAGGTCACCTCGGGGCCGATGTAGGAGTACGCGATGACCGCGGCATCGGCGCGCAACGCACCGCTCGCGAGTAGCGCGTCGACCCATCGCTCGAGATCATCGCCCCCCATCACCGCGACCGTGCTCCGGATCTCCTCGTCGGTCGCCGGTTCGATCGTGACCTCACGAATCGCTTCCCGGTCGAGGTCGATGGTTCGGGTTGTGTGCGTTACACCGATGGGCTTGAGCGCCGACTTGTAGAGCTCTGCGGTATCGGGGTCGGTACGAACCGGTGATGCGAGGCTGTAGATGAGCAGACCGGCGGGTTCGAGCGCGGCGATCGCGTCGACGACGTCGACCTTCGTCGCATCGGCGAACGCATCGGCGTTGAACGTGCGATGGGTGCCGGTTGCGAGCTCGTGGAACGCGGCGGTGTTGTACCAACCGGCCGACGCAGTACGCGTGCCCTGTGCCGGACGTTCGAGCATGACGCCGATCGTCGACATACCCGCGCTCGCGGCACAGATGCGCGACGCCAGGCCGTACCCGGTGGACGCGCCGATCACCAGCGCAGTGCCCGGCACGGGCGGCCCATCAATCGAGGAGGCGACCGCGAACTGCCCCCGCACTTCCTCGAGGCAGCCCACGGGGTGCGCGTTGAGCGCGATGAAGCCCCGACCGCGCAGCTTCAAGACTTCGAGCGCCATGGGAATCCTCCGAGTCGACGACACACCTTCCTAGCGCGTCGACACCGACCAACGAAGTTCTCGGCGGACGTCGATCATCGGGAGTCCTGCGGACGCGGATCTCGACGGTCTCCGGCGGCCTCGTTGTACCGCCAAACATCGGGTTGCGAACCGTCGACGTCGGCGAACCCGTACTCGCGCGCGAGTTCGGCCGAGGTGACCGACTTCTGGGTCCAGCGTGCCCGCGTTGTATCCGCCGCCAGGGCGCGCACGCTGCCGACCGTCACAACGTGCCCCCGGCAGGATTCGAACCTGCGACCTTCGGATTAGAAGTCCGCTGCTCTCTCCAGGCTGAGCTACGGAGGCAATAGAGGTCAGCCTAGGACCTCGCTCGACGAGGCCGAACAGTTTCCCATTGGGCGCTTGGGTCGGCGCCCTCTATGCTGCACACCTACTTGGTGGCCGTAGCTCAGCTGGCAGAGCGCCGCGTTGTGGTCGCGGATGTCGCGGGTTCAAATCCCGTCGGTCACCCCACGGGCAACATGGGTCGCATGGGCATCTGCC
>WLNW01000233.1 GCA_009699605.1 Actinomycetota bacterium
CGGGGGTTCATGCTTCCGACGAAAGAAACGGTTTGGCCGGTTGGCTTTGGCTCGGGCGGCGGCTTCGTAGACGGCTTCGGCTCGGGCGGCGGCTTCGGAGACGACGTCCTCGAGGTACGCGGCAAATGCGGCTTCGTAGGCGGCGAAGGCGGCGGCACGTGCGGCTTCGTGGGCCGCGGCACGTACGGCTTCGTGGGCGGCAGGTGCGGCTTCGTGGGCCGCGGCACGTACCGCTTCGTAGGCGGCGAAGGCGGCAGGGTAGACGGCGTCGGCCGCAGCGTCGGCCGCGGCACGTGCGGCTTCGTAGGCGGCGAAGGCGGCTCTGGTATTTCGTTTGGCGTTCATGCGTGCTCCCTCAGTTCAGCGGGGGTTCGGAGCTTCTATAGAACGGCTCGGCAGCGGGCAATGCCCGAACGGGCTCGCTCCCGATCGGAGTCGTCGGGTTCGGACTCGGGGACAAGGTTGAGCGTTCTCACGAGGCGAGCACGCGCTTTACCGTGTCACGCGTGCAGATCAGCCGGATCCTTGAGGATCGGTTGGCTCAGCGTCGATACGTCGACGTCGAGCGCGATCACCGCCCGGTAGCCGTCGGTCACCTCGCGATGCACGACCCGTGGGGGTGCAACGATCACTGTGCCCGGACCGAGTTCGTACTCCTCGCCGCTGTCGGAATCGGTGAGGAAGAGCCGCCCGGCCACGATGCAGGTGCGAGACGCAAAGTCGTGCCAGTGATCGCCGTTGGTCTGCGCAGCGAAATCGACGGTGAGGGTATTACACCCCTCAGCGGTGAAGGCGGCAACCGCATCCGCCTCGCTTTCATTGCGGTCACGTTCGATCGTGAACTTCATGGGTCTCCCGTCGCAGAGCAGACGATCATCCTGGCACGTCGCCGGTCGTCGGTCAGCCCCGACTCGCACTCCTCGAGGTGACGCGTTGCGGTCGGTCATCGTCGGGCCGTCCAGCACTTGAGACATCGCGGGACGTCGCTTCCGTCACGGGCCGTGGTCGGTTCTCGGCATGTCGCACATTGCGACGGCGACGGCGACGGTTGTTCTTTGTGGCGGCTTTCTTGTTCGGCGGCTCTTCTCTCTTCTTTTTCCAAAGCTGGAACAGAGGAACGATCGTCACAACCGTCACTTGCGTCACTGAAATGAAGTTCGATTCGGCGTGCCTGACCGGTGCGCGCCGGCACCACCACCTCGACGCCGACAACGCGCAACGATGGGGCCATCCGTCGCGCTGCACCGCTGGCACCTCTCGGCGTCTTCGGCCACGCGGCGCTTGTGTCCTCGGGTCGATGTGGTTCGAGCACCTTCAGCCGCGGTGCCTCATTTGCGCCCAGCGGCAATACGGCTGAGAGGGGGGCTGATGGCGGGCGAGGACAACGCGGTCCAGATCGATCCGGCTGTCCAGACCACAAAGGCCGCGATACCGCCGATTTTCAGCGCATCGTCGAGGACGTTCCCGAAACCATCGGAGGCTTGGTCGGTCAAGTCGTCGACGAGGTCGAGGAGCGCGGACGCGACGAGAAGGCCGAGTGACACGACGACGGCGGGAAACGCCGCGCGGTCTCGCCACGGCTTGCTGACGGCGAGCCACTTCGCCGCGACGAGCCCATAGACCGCGAGGATTCCGACTCGCATCACATCTCCGATGCGGCCGGCAGTCTCATGAATGAGCAGGGCATCGTCGAGGCACAGCATCAAAGCCAACCCGGCGTTGGCGAGGAAGACCCGGAACCGCTCGTGATCGCCGAGTGCCCGGCGGGCCAGCGCGGTGACCACGAGGCCACCGAAACACGCGGCCCAGCAGACGACGCCGAGTAGGGAGATTGCGCCGTCGCTCGGCCGGCCATAGTGGATCGCGGAAGGGTCACGGGTGAGCCGCAGCACGTTGATGCCCGCACCGTGCCCGGCGAGGATCGCGCCAGCGGCGAGCGTGGCCATCACCAATGCCGGCGCGGCCAAGGTGCCGCGGCCCGCACGCGTGAACTGGATGACCTGTGTGCGATTCACAGGTCTTTATCGGCGCGAGAGTGATCATGATAAAGCATTTGATCGATCGTACTTGTGGGTCAGGCGTTGGAGGCCAGCCGATGTGCCGTCGCCACACGCGGCGATCGTGACGACGACGGCGAGCGTTGTCGGCCAGAGGTTGCGTACGCCAGCAAAAGCAGTCCGGCCTTCCGCTCGGCCGCCACACAGGTCGGTTCGGCATGGGCTCGTGGTGCGCATCCTCCAGAGCTGCCCAGGTGTCGAACGCCCAATATCCACCAACTTCGGGACATCCAACACCGTCCTATCGTTCAATCCGTTGCGCCGTTCGTGCGGATCCGAAACCCACCGGCCGTGCAATGGACCGAAGGTCCTACCTGGGCGGGATCGGCGCTCCTAACATCTGGTCGATGCCGCACGGGGTGGCAATGGAGGTTCACATGCCACGTGTCTCGATCCCGGCGGGTCACGATCCACGCACCCACGTGTGGGCGCTAGCCGGACCGGCGGGCGCGGCCGCCATGGCCTTCTCTTCGGCGGTCATGGCCGGCTCGATGTTGTCGCTTCGCGAGTACGAGTCCGCGCGGATCAGCATCGCCGGCGTGAACGACTGCGAGCTGTGCCTCTCGTGGCGGTCTGCCGCCGCGGCACGCGGCAACCCGAACGATCCGGCATCGTTGCCTGAAGACTTCTACGCCTGTGTGCTCGCTCGCCGCTTCGCCACGCTGAGCACACGCGAACGGCTGTGCGCCGACTATGCGACGCGGTTCGCGTCGGACCATCTCGCCATGGGCGACGATCTTTGGATCGAGATGCATGAACAGTTCACCGATGCGGAGATCGTGGACCTGACGTTGTGTGTCGGCTCTTGCCTAGTCTTCGGCCGGATCAACCGGGTGCTCGACATCGACGGTGGCTGCCGCGTCGGCGCGGCCTGAGGTTGGCCGGTATCGCGCAACATCGTTGCTGCGTCGCCCATCGGGAAGTCGACGCGACCCATCATCTGGTGGAAGTCGTAGAAGCGCCCCTGGGCGCGCTCGAGCTCGGACTTGAGTTTCTGTAGGTTGGTCATCGTCCCAGCATGACGAACAGGTGTTCGCTCATTAAGCGGTGTTCGCGATTGACGTGCTTCAAGGGTCCTCCTCGCCGCGGCTCGCAGGACGATGGCGGGGTGGTGGTGGACGCGAGCCTTCCAATACGCTGCGGGCATGCCGTGGCTGGTCGTCGAGGATCACGTGCTTGCGAGCATCGAGGTTGCCGCGACGCGAGCCGAGCGTCGCCGCGGGCTCATTGGCCGGGATGGCATCGACGGCGCGCTCGTGCTGCGGCGTACCCGAGCCATCCACACGTTCGGGGTTCGCTTCCCGATAGATGTCGCCTACTGCGATTCGTCGATGCTGGTGCTTCGCACGGCGTCGGTGAACCCGAATCGGATCTGTCTGCCGGTTCTTCGAGCCTCATCGGTGGTCGAGGCCGAGGCGGGATCGTTCGCGAGGTGGGGCCTGCGACCGGGCGACATCGTGGAGGTCCGCGCATGATCGATCGGGGCACGCTCGTGCTCGTAGCCACGCCGATCGGCAACCTCGGTGACCTCGCGCCACGCGCGATCGAGGAGCTGGCACGGGCCGATGTGGTGTGCTGCGAGGACACCCGGCGAACGGGTCGATTGCTGCAGCACGCCGGGGTCCGCGCCCGCGAGCTGTGCCTCGTCAACGATCACACCGAGTACGGCGCGATACCGAAGTTGCTTGATCGTCTCGACGCGGGGGAGCGCATCGCGATCGTGACGGATGCCGGCACGCCGGGTATCAGCGACCCTGGCGAACGTCTCGTCGCGGCAGCTGCTGCGGCGGGCCACGCAGTGCTCGTGGTGCCAGGCCCTTCCGCAGTGATCGCGGCACTGGTCGCATCGGGTTTACCGACGGCACGGTTCGTATTCGAAGGGTTCCTGCCGCGCAAGGGCATGGCTCGCGATCAACGCTTGCTGGAACTCGCTCGCGAGCCGCGAACTGTCGTGTGCTACGAGGCTCCGCATCGTGTCGCTCGCACGCTCACCGATCTTGCAAACGCGTTCGGATCTACACGTCGCGTCGCCATCGCTCGCGAGCTCACCAAGCTTCACGAAGAGGTGTGGCGCGGCACGCTGGCCGACGCAGTCCAGTGGGCCGCCAATGAGCCGCGCGGCGAGATCGTGCTTGTCATCGACGGCGCACCCGCGGCCGCGCCGCCCGATGAACATGCGTTGCTCGAGGCATTGTGCGCGCAGCTCGCGCTCGGCGCGACGGTGAAGGACGCATCGACGGAAGTGGCCACGCGATTCGGCGTGAGCCGGCGCGCGGTTTACGAACTCGCGCACACCTTGCCGCGC
>WLNW01000234.1 GCA_009699605.1 Actinomycetota bacterium
CTCAAGCACGCCGCCAATCGCCTGCTGCCCACGGTGACCGCGCACGCGCATCAGCTCCACGGCGGCGAGGGCTACTACGCCGACCGTCCGCTTCATCGTTGGCACCGTCGCGTCACGGCGCTCGCGACACAGTTCGGCGATCAGCGGGCCATGCGCGCACGGAACGCCGAACTTCTCGGATTGCCAGCTTGCTTCTAGTCTGATGAGGGCGCCTCGGCGCGCATTTCGACCAGGGGGCAAAGATGGCGGTCTCATTCGAGCAGGCCGGCGTACCTGCGGGCGTCGTCGTCACCGGTGTCGATTTCACGCAGATCGACGATGAGACGTTTGCCTCATTGCACGAGGCCTTCCTCCATCATCACGTGCTGTGCATCCGGGGTAGCGAGATAACCCAACAGCAGCACCTCGACTTCGCCGCACGGTGGGGCAAGGTCCATCAGCATCCGTACGTGCCGCACATCGAGGGCTACCCGGGGATGATGATGATCTTCCAGGTCCATCCCATCACCGAGACCTGGCATGCCGACACGACGCACGCACTCGCGCCGCCAAAGATAACCACGCTCGTCGCGCGCGAGATCCCGGCGCTCGGCGGCGACACAGGTTTCGCCAACCAGAACCTCGCGTACGAATCTCTGAGTGCGGCCCTGCGCGAGTTGCTCGACGGCCTGTACGCCGTGCACTACGGAACTGACCTTGCCTATGAGCAAGGCGTCGACGCCAAGGCTCTCCGCAGCGCACACCCCGTCGTGATCGAACACGATGAGACGGGCGAGCGCGCGTTGTACGTCAACGCGGACTACACACGGCACTTCGCCGGCTGGACCGAGTCCGAGAGCAAGCCGCTGCTCGACTTCCTCTTCGCGCAGGCCACGCGACTCGAGTTCATGTACCGCCATCGCTGGCAGCCCGGCGACTTCATCATGTGGGACAACCGCAGCGTGCAGCACCGCGTCGTCGCAGATCACGGCAGCGCAACACGCCAGCTCAACCGGGTCACGTTGCACGGCGATCCGATGCGCGGCCCTGCCGGTTCCAGTTACCCATACGAAGGCTGATCTATGACGTCCATGACCGGCGGGCAAGGGCTCGCACGACAACTGGTTTCCGAAGGCGTCGAGGTGATCTTCGGGCTTCCCGGCGATCAGACCATGCATGCGCTCGACGGCCTCTACGAAGAGCGAGAGCACATCCGCTTCATCACCACCCGGCACGAGCAGGGCACCACGTACATGGCCGATGGTTACGCCCGCGCCGCCGACCGGGTCGGGGTGGCGTTCGTGGTGCCCGGCATCGGCGTCTACAACTCAGGCGGTGGCATGGCCACGGCGTTCGCCACGTCGTCGCCCGTGGTGCAGATCGCCGGTCAGGTTCCGCGCGCCACCATCGGCAAGGACATGGGCGCCTTGCACGACATCAACGATCAGCTCGACATCGTGCGTCCGGTCACCAAGTGGGCCACCCGCGTGCTGTACCCGGGCGAGATCCCCGGCGCGGTCAACGAGGCGTTCGCACGGGCAATGTCCGGTCGGCCCCGGCCCACCCACGTCGAAGCACCCCCCGAGGCATTCGCCGAGTCGGCCGATATCGAACTGCTCGCGCCCCGCGCCATCGAGAAGGCCGGCGCCGACCCCGCCCGCATCGTCGAGGCGGCGCGCATGCTCGCCGCTTCGGAGCGTCCGATGATCGTGGTCGGCGGCGGCGTAATCGCTGCGAACGCATCAGCCGAGCTGCGAGCCATCGTCGATCTGCTCCAGGCCAGTGTGGTCGCCACCCGAGAAGGCAAGGGAGCCCTCGACGATCGCCACCCGCTGTCGCTCGGCGTCATGTGGACCAACCCGCGCATCGCGCCGTACATCCACGATGCCGACATCATCCTTGCGGTCGGTACGCGCTTCACCGGTATCGGCGCCAAGACACCCACCCGGGTCGTACAGCTCGACGCAGACGCCACCGAGCTCGGCAAGCAGTACGCCGACACCTATGGCATCGCGGCCGACGCGAAGCTCGGCCTGGCGCAACTACGCGACGAGCTCGACTCGCTCCTCGCGACACGCCCACGGGCCTCGCGCTCGACCGAGGTCCGCAACGCTCGCTCCTCGATCATCGAGCAGCTCCGTGCCGTTGGGCCACAGACCAAGATCGTCGAGGACCTGCGTGCCGCGCTGCCCGAGGACGGCCTCGCGGTTATCGGCACCACCACCGTGGGCTACATGAGCCACATGCGCTTCGACGTGTACGAACCGCGTACCTACTTCGGCTCGTCGTACATGGGCACCCTCGGGTTTGCATTCCCCACGTCGCTCGGCGTCAAGGTCGCTCGGCCCGATCGCAAGGTCATCAGCATCAACGGCGACGGCGGATTCCTGTTCTGTGCGAGCGAGCTCGCGACTGCCGTGCAGCACGACATCGACGTGGTCGCGCTCGTATTTAACGATGGCGCGTTCGGAAACTCGAACCGTGATCAGCGCGACCGCTTCGGTGGGCGTGAGTACGGCACATCGTTGCGTAACCCCGACTTCGCGAAGCTGGCCGAGGCCTTCGGCGCCGATGGCATCAAGCTCACCCACAGCGACCACGTGGGCGGTGCGCTTCGCGAGGCGCTCGCCAACGGCCGCCCGACGGTGATCGAGGTGCCGATCCCCCGCTTACCCAGCCCGTTCGTATGAGCGGTGAGCGGTGCCGCCTCAGGCCGAGACCAGCGACCCGAGGCCGAGAGGCATGCCCAGCGACTCGAGTTCGGTGACGAGCGCGTCGTCGAGGGGGATGCCGTCGGCCAGCCGCTCGGCCCGCCTCAGGTGCTCGATCTCGCCCGGCACATAGATGCGTTCGACGCCGCGCGCTGGCTCGCCCGAGCGGATGTCGCGAATGAGCGTGTCCATGTACTGGCGGAACGTGGCCTCGGGGATGAACCGGTTGATGTCGACGACGAGGAACAGGTAGCCCTTCGCGACGCGTGCCTTGCCGTGTGCGGTTCCCTCGGTGAGCTCGGTGTGGCCGAAGGACGAGTTCAACAACACGCCCGAGAGGATCTCGACCATCATCGCGATGCCGAACCCCTTGTAGCCGCCGAACCACTGAAGATGGTCGAGCGAGGCCTTGTGCGGGTCGGTGGTCTTGTTGCCATCGGCGTCGGTGGCCCACCAGTCGGGGATCTCCTGGTTGCGCTTGCGGTACAGGATGATGCGATTGCCGGCCACCGCCGTGGTGGCCATGTCGAGCACCAACGGATACTCCTCACCGGCGGGTGCCGCGAAGGAGAACGGGTTCGTCGAGAAGATGCCCGTGAGGCCGCCGAACGGCGGGACGATCGTGGGACCGTTTTGCACGGCGATGGCGAAGCAGCCGGCGTTCGCGGCACGCTCGGTGTAATACGCCAACGCACCGAGGTGCGTACTTTCGCGTACGCCCACGGCGGCGGTGCCGTGCTGCTTGGCCTTCGCGATAGCCAGGTCCATGGCCTGCGTACCGGCGATTTGGCCGAGGCCGAGACCACCGTGCAACAGCGCAGTGGTGCCGTCGTCCTTTTCGATGGTGACCTCGGCCTTTGCGTTCATGACGCCAGTGTCGAGCCGGGTGCAGTAGAGGGACACGAGGTTGACGCCATGTGACTCGACGCCGCGCAGATCCGCCTCGACCAGGTTGTGCGCAACGATTTGCGCATGGTCATCGGGCACGCCATGGCCCGTGAAGATCTTGGCGGTGTACGTGCGGAGTTGTTGGGCAGTCACGTTCGGCATTCGAAGAAATCTAGATGATCCGTTCACGTGCCGCCGTGCCGATGGCCGACGACGCACATCGCGAGCAGACTTCGACCATGACGCCAACGACCGAGATCTCCGGCACGTACGACCCTGCGTTCCGGTCCGTGTTCGACACGTTCGTCGAGCACTTCGTGAGACATCCGAAGAACGGGCTACCCGAACTCGGCGCTGCGGTGTGCATCGAAGTCGACGGACGGCGCGTCGTCGATCTGTGGGCTGGCTGGGCCGATGTCGCCCGCACCCGCGCCTGGACCCCCGACACGCTCGCCTGTGTCTGCTCGTGCACCAAGGGAATGACCGCCATCGCCGTGCATCGCCTCGCCGAGCGCGGGCTGCTCGACTACGACGAACCCGTCGCGGCGTACTGGCCGGAGTTCGCAGCGGCCGGCAAATCCGGCGTCACCGTGCGCCATCTGCTCACGCACGCCGCGGGGCTCAATCGACTTCGCGAACCGCTGACTGCGGGTGGCATCTTCGATTGGACCACGGTGACCGACGCGCTCGCCGCAGAAGAGCCGTTCTGGGAGCCCGGCACCGCGCACGGTTATCACACGCTGTCGTTCGGTCACCTCAA
>WLNW01000235.1 GCA_009699605.1 Actinomycetota bacterium
GCACTGGCCTCGACGCGGGGCAGACCTACCATCTCGGGAGTGATGCCGTACGTGCGGATGGTGCCATCGACCAGCTCGTGGATGCTCGACTCGCCGGTGAGTGCCAGCTCGTCGAGCGGCCCGTCGCCGGTGACCACGAGAACATGGCGTGCGCCGTTGGCCTCGAGCACGCGAATCATCTTGTCGGCCTGAACGACATCGCTGACGCCTATGACCTGGCGGCGCAACCTCGACGGATTGGCCAGCGGACCGAGCACGTTGAACACGGTCGGAATGCCGATCTCGGCGCGCACCGGCGCGGCAAACCGCATCGCGGGGTGGAACGTGCGAGCGAACGCGAAACCCACGCCTGCTTCGCGCACACAGCGAGCCACGCCTTCGGGCGCAATGTCGTCGGGGATGCCGATCGCTGCGAGGAAGTCGAACGCACCAGAAGTGCTCGATGCTTTGCGGTTGCCGTGCTTGCACACCACGGCGCCCGCGCCGGCGGCGACGAAGCACGCCATGGTCGAGACATTGAGCGCAGCTTGTTGACGCGACGGGGAACCACCCGCGCCGACGATGTCGATCGCACTGTCGACCAACGCCCCGATGTCGAGCGGCGTGGCCGCGTCGTACATGGCCCGCACCATGCCCGTCATCTCCTCGACCGTCTCGCCTTTCATGCGCAGCGCGACGATGAAGGCCGAGATCTGCGCCGGGGACGCCTTCCCCTCGAGGATCTCCGTCATGGCGATGCCGGCCACCTCGACCGACAGCGAGCCGCCCTGCGTGAGGGGTCGCAGGACACTGGGCCACCCACCGATCGTGTCGATGCCCACGTGTCAATCCTCCCGAAGATCTCCTAGCAGCTCAGCGATGGTATCGGACCCGAGCGTCGTCTCGTAGGAGTAAGCCGGGTGCTCGATCACGAGCCGCGGCGCGCCCGTGGCAAACTTGTCGATCTGGTCAGGATCGAGCGCGAGGTGCACGTAGTGCACGGCCGAGGTGATGTCGTCTCGCGTGAGCTGCGCTTCGTGTGCGGCGTCGAGCGTGAACGCTACCCGCTCGTCGCCGAAGCGCAGTGCAATGGTGCGCTCGACCCCGACCAGTTTCGGCAGCCACTCGCGCAGCAACGCCTCGCTCGTGAGCTCGATGAACATCGTCGCGGCCACGTGCCCTGCTTCGGGAATGAGCGGGTTGTAGATGTTGAGTTCGGTCTCGATCTGCTCGTCGCTGTAGAGCTTCTCGACGCGAGCCATCTCTTGGATCTGGAAGCGGATCGTGTCACGGTTCTCGAAGACGAACGTGATGTACGGACCGACCGAGACGCGACGACGCTGCTTGAGCGCGATCACGAGCCCGCGAAAATCGACGCGCTCGCGTTCGTACGCCCGGATGTCGGCGATGTCGGCAATGCGGAGCTTGCGCGCCTTGGCAACGTTCATCGGGTGGGCTCCTCGGGGATGCCATAGGCACGTGCGAATTGCTGGATGGGGTGCACCGGTTGACGACCGGTCTCGAGCACGATGCCTCCGTTGGCGAGCGAGCAGTCGCCGGCCAAGGCCTCAGTGTCGGCCTTCTTGATCGCGTTGGCCATCTTGGCCGCGACGCCGCGCGACATCTCGAAGTTCTCGGCCCGTAGACCCCAGGTGCCATCTATGGCGGAGCATTCGGCAACCACGGTTACCTGTGTGCCGGTGAGCTTCAAGATGTCACGGCTCTTCAGGCCGATGTTCTGCGCCCGCAGATGGCAGGGTGCGTGATACGTGGTGGTCGCGGGCACGATTCCGGGGAAGTCGCAGTCGAGCTCGGAGTCTTCGCCTTTGTGGATCTGCCATACGTACTCCGACACGTCGCGCGTCTTCGACGCGACCAGTTCCGCGTCGGCCCCGCCGATGTAGCCGACGTAGTCCTTTTTCAGGACGTATCCACACGTCGGTTGGGTCACGATGATGGGCAGGTCGTGGCCGTTGCGCTCGGCCTCGCGTACCGCCGAGGCGAGCACGCCGATGTTGTTGCGGGCGAGC
Organism: Actinomycetota bacterium; assembly: GCA_009699605.1. Taxonomy (GTDB): domain Bacteria; phylum Actinomycetota; class Acidimicrobiia; order Acidimicrobiales; family WLNW01; genus WLNW01. The sequence continues at coordinate 2,010 of WLNW01000235.1, forward strand.
TTGCGGAACGTTTCGACGTCGCCTTGGTGAAGCGCGGGCGCACCGCAGCACTGCATGCCCTTGGGCAGCGAGCACTCGATGCCGTTGTGCTCGAGCACCTTGACGGTGTCGTGGCCGACGCCGACGTTCTGGTACTCGACCAGGCACGTGGGGAAGAGTGCAACCTGTGCCTGCTTCTCGCGGGCCAACTTCGAACCGCCGCGCTTGCGGAACCAGGTGGAGAAGCGCTGGCGGGCGTAGGGCGGGAGAACACGTTCGTTCGCGATGCCAACGGTCTTTTCGATGACCTTGCGGACACCCGAGCCGGGCGTGCGGATCGCGAGATTCGCCAGCGGCGCGGCGAGCGTGGAGACCTTGCCCACCAGATCGGTCTTCGCGAGCGCAGCGTCGGTGAGCTTGGTGTGCACGGAGCGCTTCTCGTCACGGAACCGCACCTGGTCGGCGCGCATCATGAGCCGAGGAAAGTCGAGCGCCCACTCGTGCTGGCCGGGCGTGTAGGGGCAGTTGACGTAGCAGAGCTTGCACTGGAAGCACTCGTCGACCACTTGATCCTGTTCGCCGCGAGTGAGTCGCGCCGCGTCCTGATCGTCGTGCTGATCGATGAAGGAGAACAATGACGGGAACGAAGGGCAGAACTTGAAGCACAACCGGCAGCCGTGACACAGGTCGTAGACCCGGGTCATCTCCTCGCGCAGGTCGGCGTCGACGAAGTACTGCGGGTGGAAAGGGTCGTACGTGGTTGTCAAGGGACGCTCCGTTCGATGCGCGGCGCGTACTGATTCAGCGCCACAACGTTGTCAAAAGCTCACGACCCCGGCGCAGCGCGCGGAAACCGGTACCGCGCCGGGGTCGTGCACGTAGATCAGCTGACGGACGCGAGTCCCAGGCCGAAGCGGCCGGCGTGTGACTTCTCCGCGCGAGCGAGCGTCTCGAGCCATTCGGCGATCTCGGGGAAGCCTTCGTCGCGGGCGGTCTTGGCGAAGCCCGGGTACATCTCGGTGTACTCGTAGGTCTCGCCGGCGATGGCCGACTTGAGGTTGTCTTCGGTGGCGCCGACCGGTTCGCCCGTGGCGGGGTCGCCGACCTCGGCGAGGAAGTCGAAGTGACCGAATGCGTGGCCGGTTTCGCCTTCTGCGACCGAGCGGAACAGCGCCGCGGTGTCGGGGTAGCCCTCGATGTCGGCCTTCTGGGCGAAGTACAGGTAGCGACGGTTGGCCTGGCTCTCGCCGGCGAACGCCTCTTTCAGGTTGTGGTGGGTCTTGGAGCCATTGAGTTCAGTCATGCGCGAGTGCGCCTCCTCATATGCGCGCCGAGGCGGGCGCCCCGACGGGTTCTTTTTGCAGATCTTCATCGGGGTCGGGAGCACATGACGCGCACCTTCCCCGGAAGACGACGTCGGTAGCCGACACGGCGAAGTCCATGGCGGAATCGGGTACGTGCAGCGCCGACAGGTCGGCGTAGACGTCCCACGTGCGGCCGCAACCCTCGCAGGCGAGGTGCTGATGCGTGTCGATGTTCACGTCGAAGCGGGCCGGGCCGCTTCCCAGGCCCAGGTGACGTAACTCGCCCATCGCGACCAGATCGTTGAGGGTCTGGTAGACGGTCTTGAGCGACACCATGGGCAGTTCGCCGAGGACTGCGGCGTGCACCGCTTCGGCGCTGGGGTGCGCTCCTTCCATAGCGTGCAGGGCACGGAAGATGCACTGGCGCTGTGGCGTGACCTTGAGACCCCGAAGGCGAAACAGATCGGTCAGTTCCTCGACGGACTTCACGAGGGTCACCCTATCGACCCGGCAGCTAAATGACAAGAATTGTTAGGTGGTACTCAATTTCAACAGGGCGGTCCGCGCCACCCGGACCGACATCCGCATCCCGGTCACGCTCCGACGCGAGCGCGCACGCGGCTTCCTGAGCGGAGCCACACCACGACCCGTCGTCGGAGTCGTCGATGTTCCACGCCATACTGTCGGCGACGGTGAGTTGGCCGGGTGGTCGCGGCTTGCTCGGTTCGCCGAGTGGGTTGAGGAAGGTCGGGGCTCCACAGGGCAGGATGCTGGCTAACGGCCAGCCGGGGTGACCCGCGGGAAAGTGCCACAGAGAACAGACCGCCGATGGCCGCCTCCGGGTGGCACAGGTGAGGGTGAAACGGTGCGGTAAGAGCGCACCAGCGACCCGGGCGACCGGGCTGGCTCGGCAAACCCCATCCGGAGCAAGGTTAAGCAGGGAGAGGGCGGCCCGCCCGCTGACACTCCCAGGTGAACCGCACAGATGGATGGCCACACAGCCGGACCTCCGCAAGGAACCGGTGGACAGAACCCCGCCTACAGGC
>WLNW01000236.1 GCA_009699605.1 Actinomycetota bacterium
ACCCCGCGTTCGAACGACACGACCTCGCCGCCCGTAGCCTCGCCGATCCACTGACGCAGCCGCTCAGGTGTCGCAGCGTCCGATCGCGCGGTGTCCGATCGCGCGGTGTCCGATGTGGTGTCGACCATTGTTCCCCCTTGGCCCGGCCGAGCCTAGCGAGCGGCAGGGCGCTCGCTAGGCGGACAAGCCGGGGTCACGGGCCCACCATGTCGGCCGGCACCAACCACCGGTCGTAGTCGTCGGCGCCGACACCCTGCGCGAGGGCCGCGTCGCGCAACGTCAGATCAGCGTGCAGCGCGTGCTTTGCGATCGCCGCCGCTGCGTCGTAGCCGATGTGGGGCACGAGCGCGGTGACGTTCATGAGACTGCGCAACAGATGCTCGGCGATGGTGGCGTGTTCGGGTTCGATGCCCGCCGCGCAGTTCACGGTGAACGAGGTGCACGCGTCGACCAGCAAGGCGATGCTCTCGAGCGTGTTATGGGCCATGACCGGCTTGGCCACGTTCAGCTGGAAATTGCCCTGCGTGCCGGCGAACGCGACGGTGGCATCGTTGCCGAACACCTGCATCGTCACCATGATCAACGCTTCGCACTGGGTCGGGTTGACCTTGCCCGGCATGATCGACGAGCCCGGCTCGTTTTCGGGAATGGTAATCTCGCCGATGCCGGTCCGCGGCCCCGACGCGAGCCAGCGGACGTCGTTCGCCATCTTCATCAGGGCGCCGGCCAGCCCCCGCAAGGTTGCGCTGAACGCAGTGACCGCGTCGTGGGCGCTGAGCGCGACGAACAAGTTGTCGGCCTGACGGAACGAGTAGCCAGTGGCCGCTCCGAGGTGCTCGGCCACCCGGCGGCCGAACTGCGGGTGCGCGTTCAACCCGGTGCCGACGGCCGTGGCGCCGAGCGCCAATGCCAACAAGCCCGTCTCGCTCGCGCGGATGCGCTCGACCGCATCATCGAGCTGCGCGACCCATGCGCCGATCTCCTGGCCGAGCGTGATGGGCGTCGCGTCCTGCAGATGGGTACGCCCCACTTTCACCACGTCGGCGAACTCGGCCGACTTGGCCGCCAAGACGTCGCGCAACTGCTGCACCGCGGGGTACAACCGCTCGTTGACATCGAGCACCAGCGCGATGTGCATCGCAGCGGGGAACACGTCGTTGCTCGATTGGCCCCGGTTGACGTGATCGTTGGGGTGCACGGGTGTTTTGGAGCCGACGACCCCGCCCGCTATCTGGATCGCCCGGTTCGCGATGACCTCGTTGGCGTTCATGTTGGTCTGGGTGCCGGAGCCGGTCTGCCAGACCACGAGCGGGAAGTGCGCGTCGAGGTCACCGGCCACGACCTCTTCGGCTGCGGCCACGATCAAGTCCCCGATGTGCACCTCGAGCTCACCCAGCTCGGCGTTGGCCAACGCAGCATGCAACTTCACGAGCCCGAAAGCTCGGATGATGGGGCGCCCCCACACGTATCGGTCGCGGCCGATGCGGAAGTGCTCGAGGCTGCGTTGGGTCTGCGCGCCCCACAACCGCGTGGCCTCGACGCGGACCTCGCCCATCGAATCGGTCTCGGATCGCGTGGCCTGCTCGTTCATCGTGTACCTCCGGCCCTCAGCGCCCCGGCTGCGCCCGAGCGGCGCGGTCAGTGTCTCAGTCGAACAGGTGCTTCGGCACCGCGCCGTCGAGCTCGGACATGGTCCAGGCGGGGTTCGAGCGATGGTCCCCGCGAAAGATCGTCCGCTCGTTGCGATAGGACGACCACACGGCGATCTCGCCACCCGACGCGTGGAACACGTGGCCGGAGTACGCGCCGCCCTTGTCGGTGCATAGCCACGTGACGATGGGCGCGACGTAACTGGGCGGGGGGGTGTTCTCGTAGTTGTCCCACATCTCGTCGTCGATCTGGCCGGTGGCGTGCATCTCCTCGAAGTGGGCTCGGCTCATCTCGTGCAGTCGCGTGGCCGCGCCCGGCGCGAGACAGTTCGCGGTGACGCCGGTTCCGGCGTACTCGTGGGCGATCGCCTTGGTCATCGAGATCACGCCGCCCATGGACGCGGCGAAGATCGGGCTTCCGAGCAGACCGGTCGCGCCGTACGACGTCGTCGTCACAATCCGACCCCACCCGCGCTCGCCCATCCCGGGGACCACAGCACGACAGAGCCAGAACTTCTGGGAGAGGAACAGGCCGAGAAATCGCTGGTACTCGTCATCGGTCGCGTGCAAGTTCGCCTCGAGCAGCGCACCGGCACACGCCACGAGGATGTCCACCCGACCGTACGCCTCGTTGGCCGTGGCAACCGTGGCCGCACACCCGGCGCTGTCACCGACCGTGTCGTAGCTCGCGATGGCGCTCCCCCCGGCGGCGACGATCTCGGCGACGGTGGCGTCGGCCGCGGTGGCGCTCGCCCCCTGCCCGAGCTCGGACGTCCCGAGATCGTTGACCACCACGGAGGCGCCGTGCGCCGCAAGCGACAAGGCGCAGGCCTTGCCGATCCCGTTGCCCGCGCCGGTCACGAGCGCGACGCGGCCTTCAAGTTCTGCGGCCATGGAACCCCCCGCTGACTTTGGCTCCCCGAGCCGTGCTCATTCATGTACAGATCTCCTCGTCTGTCAAGAATGCGCGGCCCGGAACGCGGCGGCGATCAGACGTAGGGTTGATCGGATGCGCCTGAACGAGTTTGCTCCCGACCTGACGCCGCTTGACATGGCCGCGAGCCAAGAGTTCGCGAGCCTCCTGCAGAGCGCGACCGACCTCGCCATTCCCCACACGCCGTCGGTTCGCTACCGTTCGCGCCACACGGTGATCCGTCATCAACGATTCCACTTCAGCGAATGGGGCGACCCCGGCAAGCCGCAGATCCTCCTGCTCCACGGAGGCAATCAGTCGTCGCATTCGTGGGACCTCGTCAGCCTTCACCTCGCCGACCGCTACCACGTCTTCGCACTCGACCAGCGCGGCCACGGAGACTCCGAGTGGAGCCCCGAGCTCGACTACTCCATCGATGCAATGGTGCAGGACGTCGTGGCATTCATCGCCGACCGGCAAATGGACCGGCCCTTGGTGTTCGGCCACTCGATGGGTGGTCGCATCGCGCTCACCTTGGCCACGGAAAACCCCGATATCGCGCGGGCATTCGTGATCGTCGACGTGGGCCCGGAAATCACGCTCGAGGGCACCAAGACCATCCAGAACTTCGTGGTGCAGAACATCGAGTTCGACGATCTCGAGGTGTTCCTCGACAACGTCGTGAAATACGACCCGTTCCGTTCTCGCGTTCACATCGAACGCACCGTGAAATACAACATGATTCGTCGCGTCGACGGAAAGTACGTCAGCAAGGTCGACCACCGGCGCCTGCCGGTCCGCAACCGCGACCTCACCCTCGACCACGTGCGCACAATTGCCTGCCCGGTGCTGGTGCTGCGAGGCGCAGAGTCGAACATCCTCGCCCCCGATGCGGCCGAGCGATTCGCTGCCGCGTTGCCCGACGGTGTGCTGATCACGGTCCCGAACTGCGGCCACAACGTACATTCGGGGAACACTCTCGGGTTTCTCGACGCGATCGGCCCGTTCCTCGACCGCGTCGATCCCCGGCCTGCCTGAGGGGCGCACCCTCGGCCGGTACCGTCGATCTCGCTGTTGCAGTCGATCAACCCGGGGAATCGGGCAGTCGACATGGCCTGCAAGCGCGAGTGGGCGTTCAGCTTGTGGTCTGCCTCTACGAAACCCGGGGCGATTCACTAGCCCCGTGGCCGAGACCGCGCGAGTGGGCTTTGGTTACTTCGAGACCCGGGCGTTGTAGGCCTCTTGGATGGTTCCCGGAATGCGCCCGCGGGTGCTGATAGCGAACCCGTTCTCCTTGGCCCAATGCCGAATGGCTTCGGTCTCGCTCGGGTCGCGGCGCTGGCTCGGACCGGACGACGGGGACATGGTCGCGGCACGCGAACGCGCCGACCGCCCCCTCGAGACGAAGGGCGAGAGCGCCGCGTTGAATGCCGCACGATGTTCACCGCAGAGATCGATCTCAAATGCGGAACGGCCAATTGCGAACTCGAGCGCAGTCGCACCCTCGTTTGATTCACACACATCGCAAAGGACCTGGACGATTACCTGACGCGCCATGCGCACCCCCTCATTGTCCCGCGAGCCTACCTCCCCGAGGAGGCCGTATTCAGGCTTTTCACAAGTCGAGCCGAATATCGGAACATCCTCCGCGACGAATGTCCGAGGCTCGCGCCGGGCGGCCAGGCGGAGCACAGAAGAAAGTCATGCTCGATGGCGAACCGATCCGCAGCATGATGCCCGGAGCCGGCCGCATGGCGGCCC
>WLNW01000237.1 GCA_009699605.1 Actinomycetota bacterium
AGATCGTGGTTGCGAGTTCGTCGAATGCGGCGGCTACGCGTAGCTGATCGTGCCGCGCTTCGGTACCGAGTTCGTAGTGGCCTCGTCGGAGGTTCTGCACGAAGGCGTGGCCGCGAATGATCACTCTCACGGTCCGGTCGGTCTTGAGTTCGCGCATCGGCCGCAGTCGCGCTTTGAGTCGTCCATGGTCGCGTTCGATCCGGTTGTTGGCGTACTGCTCGGCGTTGTGCTTCACAGCGGGCGTGAGTTCGGCGATGACGTGGGCTAACGCGGCGGCCCGGTCGGTGACGACCGTGCCCGGGCGACCGTGGGCTGCGAGCGCCGCTGCGAAGAATCTGCGTGCAGCGGCGATGTCGCGGCGTCGCGAGACGAGGACGTCGATGACTTGGCCGTGCTCGTCGACGGCCCGGTACACGTAGCGCCACACGCCAGCGACTTTGACGTAGGTCTCGTCGACGAACCAGCGGGACCCGACGGCGCGACGGCTCCGTCGCGCCCCGTCGATCAACAACGGCGTGAAACGTTGCACCCACCGGAACAGCGTGACGTGATCAACGTCGATGCCTCGCTCGGCGAGAAGTTCCTCGAGGTCGCGGTACGACAGCCCGAAGCGGAGATACCAGCGCACCGCCAACATGATCACCTCAGGCGGGAACCGAAAGCCGGCGAACGCTGAGGGCTCGACTGAAGACCTTGGCGGACGGCGACGCTTCGCCTCAGCACCATCGCTCGCCGGCGCGCGATCCATCAACGCAACAGTGCCGTCGTAACACCTGGTCACATTCACCTTGCCGGTTTGTGCTGGGTCCTGGCGCCATCCAAGTCGACCGTACGGCGCGGCGGGCTTGCTTCGGAGCGTGCTGACGAGGTCCGCGGTCGATCGGTCGGCGTAGCCCGTGTGGCTAGGGTTCGCATCGTGCGCCGATCAGCCAGGGGGCTCGGATCCGATGTTGACCTATGACGAACGTGAACCGTTTCCCGGCACGGTCGGTCGGGAGCTCGCTGACTCGGTGCAGGCCTATCCCGAGGTCGTCAAGCCTTCAGCCGGCACGCCCAACGTGTTGTTGGTCGTGCTCGATGATGTCGGCTATGCGCAGATCGGTTGTTTCGGTTCCGACGTCGAGACGCCTACGTTCGATCGGCTCGCCGCGAATGGCTTGCGATACCGCAGCTTCCACACGACCGCGATGTGCTCGCCGACGCGTGCCTGTCTGTTGACGGGACGGAACCAGCACACCACCGGCATGGGTGGCATCTCCGACAACGCCACGGGCTTTCCGGGCTTCGATGGTCGCATCGACAAGGCCACCGGGTTTCTCTCCGAGGTGCTGCGCGACGAGGGCTTCGCAACGATGGCCATCGGCAAGTGGCACTTGGCGCCGCGAGAGGAGTCCGATCTCGCGGCGTCGCGGAAGCGGTGGCCGCTCGGTCGCGGGTTCGAGCGCTACTACGGATTCCTCGGGGCGGAGACCAATCAGTACGCGCCCGATCTCGTCCACGACAACCACTTCGTGGAACCGCCCAAGTCGGAGGCCGACGGCTACCACCTGACCGAAGATCTCGCGGATCGCGCGATCGAGTTCCTCAACGATCTGCGCAACGTCACGACGGACAAACCGTTCTTCATGTATCTCGCGCCCGGTGCCTGTCACGCCCCGCATCAGGCACCGCGCGAGTTTATCGATCGCTATGCCGGGAGGTTCGACAAAGGCTGGGACTCGTGGCGTGCCGAGACCCATCAGCGACAGCTCGATCTCGGCATTCTTCCGCCGGGAACGCAGTTGACCGATCGCCCCGAGTGGATCCAGGAGTGGGCGTCGCTGCCCGAGGTCGAGCGGCGGGTGTATGCCCGCATGATGGAGGTGTACGCCGGCTTCCTCACGCACACCGATTTTCACGTTGGCCGCGTCATCGATCACCTCGACACCCTCGGCGACCTTGACAACACGATCGTCGTGGTGCTGTCCGACAACGGGGCGTCGCCCGAAGGCGGTCGGCACGGCGCCTTCAATTCGGTCGCTTGGTACAACGGCGTTCCGCTGACTCTCGAAGCGGTTCTGCCGAAGGTTGATCTGCTCGGCTCGCAGCAGTCGCATGGCCACTATCCGTATGGGTGGGCGCACGCGGGCAACACGCCGTTCCAGCGATGGAAGCGCGAGTGCCACGAGGGTGGCGTGGCTGACCCGTTGATTGTGCACTGGCCGGCCGGGACCGAGGCGCGCGGTGAGGTCCGGTCCCAGTACCTGCACGCCGTCGACATCATGCCGACGCTGCTCGACGCGCTCGGTGTCGCCATGCCGAGCACGATCGACGGCGTGTCGCAGGTTCCGATCGAAGGCATGAGCCTGCTCGAATCGTTCACCGATCCGGCGACCGATCGGCAACGCGTCACCCAGTACTACGAACTGCTCGGCTGTCGTGCCCTCTATCACGACGGGTGGAAGGCGGTTGCCTATCACCCCATGCGCGGCCAGCTCTACGTTCCCGGACTCGATCCCGATGCGCCCTTCGCCGACGATCGGTGGGAGTTGTATCGGGTAGCGGACGACTTCTCCGAGAGCAACGACCTCGCTGACGTCGAACCGGCCAGGACCCGCGAGATGATCGAACGGTGGTGGGCCGAAGCCGGTCGGCACGGCGCGCTGCCTTTGCATTCGAGTAGACCGGTCCTCGTCGAACGCCCAGCGCACTACGAGCCGAGGTCGCGTTACGTGTACCGACCCGGGTCAGCCGTGGCGTCACCAGCGGCGGTCGATGTCCGTCATCGCCCGTCGGTCACCATCGCCGACGTCGAGATCGCGGCGAACGACGAAGGCGTGTTGTTGGCGCACGGCGGTCGATTCGGCGGCTATTCGCTGTATGTCAAGGACGGCTGCCTGCACTACGTACACAACGTCCTCGGCCAGCAGCGACACCGCGTCTCGTCACCGACCCTGCCCCTCGGACCACATCGTCTCGGGTACACGTACACGCCGACGCAGAACTACGCCGGAACCGTCGACCTGATCGTCGACGGCGACATGGTCGCCAGTGGCGACATACCTCAGACGACCATCTACGCGTATCACCTGTTCGGCGAGTACCTCTGTATCGGATTCGACGACGGCACACCGGTCGACGACACGTACGTCTCGCCGTTCCACTTCACCGGCTTGATTCGCACGATTGTGGTCGACGTGTCCGGTGAGAAGCACCGCGACGTACAGGTCGAGCTCGAAGCCTTTTTCGCCACACAATGAGCGACACGCGATGGTGCAAGAGCGGTAGCGCCCCGAGCACTGGACAGGACAGGACAGGACAGGACACGCCACGATCGCGATGCCGAACGAAGCGAAGGAGATCGACCATGGCCATCCGAGACGTTGACATCGGCGACGCGTCCCTCCGCGTCGAATCGCAAGGCGACGGCCCGCCGGTCGTGATGCACCCTTCGCTCGGACGTTGGTCGCGCGACTTCGATTCGTTGGCCGCCGCGATCGTGAAGGCCGGCTTCAACGCCTTCAGCATCGATCCACGGGGCATCGGCGAGAGCAGCGCACCGCTCGAAGTGACGACGCTCCAAAGCTGCGCGGACGATGTCCTCGCGGTGATCGGTGCGCTGGGTCTGCAATCCGTGCATCTCATCGGGCATGCGTTCGGCAATCGAGTGATGCGGCAGGTCGCAAGCAACCGCCACGATCTCGTCCGTTCGATCGTGCTGTTGGGCGCCGGCGGCCGGGTGCACGGCGACCAAGAAGCACGCACGGCTGTCGGGCGGTGCTTCGAACTCGATCTACCCGATGTGGAACGTCTCCAAGCCGTGGAGACGGCATTCTTCGCTCCCGGCAACGACCCGCGAGTGTGGACCGACGGCTGGTTCCCCATCGCAAAGGACGCGCAGCAACAAGCGCTCGTCGGAGCCGACCCGACGCAATGGTGGCTGGGCGGGATCGCGCCGATGCTCATCGTCCAAGGCCTGCAAGATCGAGCCGCTCCACCGGAGAATGGCCGCCAACTCCAAAGAAAGCGCGTAGCGCCCACTGAGCTCGTCGAGATCAACGGCGCCGGGCACGCGCTGCTGCCCGAGCAGCCCGACATCATCGCCACGAATGTCGCGTCGTTCCTTCGCCGCGTCGAGCGCGCGGGCGAAGGACTGTGAGCGGTGCCGGTTGCGATGCCGAGCAGCGCCTGCCGCCGTTGTAGTTGTGTCGCACGACCATCCTGGGGTGCACCGGCCAGCTCAGGATCGGACTCGGGAACGGTTGTGCGGTCATCGATCA
>WLNW01000238.1 GCA_009699605.1 Actinomycetota bacterium
CGACCAGGGCCGATACGCCGCAGGTCGTTCGTGAAGGCCAACTGCAGCTGAGCGAACGCGTCGGGTCCGCTCACCAGCACGGTGCCCAGATGGCTGACGTCGAACATCACGGACGCGGCGCGGCAGCGAGTGTGCTCGGCGATGGTGCCGTGCTCGTAGGAGAGTGGCATGTCCCATCCGCCGAAGGGCACCATCTTCGCGCCCAGCGCGCGGTGCGCCGCGTCGAGCGGCGAGTACTTCAGTTGCATTCGAGCAATGCTACTTGCGTGGGTTTGGCTACCCGTTGGCCGCGAGGGCGGCGCCCGCCTCGACGGCAACGGCACGCTCGGGGAAGAGCTGCACGATGGCTGCGTCGACCTCGTCCTTGACCCCACCGAGCGGCAAGATATTGAGCACACCCTGGCCGCGACGCACGAGGTCGATGATGTCGTCGCCGTCCTTGACGAGCACCGACCTGTTGCCGGAGATCACGAGGTTCACGCTGGCCACGTCCTCACCGAGGTGCTCCCGCAGGTACTCGAACACGTCGCGCACCGACTCGAGCTTGATGCCTGCATCGATGAGGTTCTTGATCACTTTGAGCTCGAGCAGATCTCGGTAGCTGTACGCACGACGGCTACCGCTGCCGGCGGCGTCGACCAGCGACGGCCGGATGAGATCGGTGCGGGCCCAATAGTCGAGCTGGCGATAGGTGATGCCCACCAGTTCGGCGGTCTGCTTGCCGCTGTAGCCGGTGAGTGCGCTGTCGCTGGTCTGGGTGCTGCGCGTGGGCGTGCTCACGATGGGTGTCTCCCGCTGCTCGAACAGGCCGTGAACGGAGATCCCGCCGGGCGACATGCGCGAAATTTCGTGGATGTGAGATGCGCAGCGTACGTCGGCGCGCGCGCGGCGTCAACGACCACCGCGCGAATCTGCGCGCGCACCGCGCGAACGCGCTGCGGAACCGCAGCGGATTGCCGCTCCTTTGGTTGACGGTTGTTGTGTGCGACTGTCACCCGATCGTGCAGCAGTCCCGAAGGTGCAGGTGTGGTGGCGGCCGCGAGGGCCCGCACCACACACAGGCACTACTTCTTTAGGCCCACGCGCTCCCAAAGGATAAGGCCGAGCGGCGACTGGCCGTAGTTGACGACGTTCTTCGCGTACACCTGGTCGCCGTTAAGCCAGTTGAGGGTCAGTACGGCCATGGCACCGTTGAGGAGGTAGTCCTCCGCCTGTTGGTAGAGGGTCGCACGCTTGGTGTCGTCGGGCTCGGACTGCGCCTTCGTGAGGATCGAGTCGAACTTCGGATCGTCGAACGAGCCGAGGTTGTTCCCACCGACGGCGGCCTTGCTGAACAGGTCGAACATGAAGTTGCCGTAGGTCGGGTAGTCGGCATACCAGCCGGCGCGGCACAGGTGGCAGCCACCCGCGGCCATGGAGCCGAAGTACTTCGACGACACGGGGTTCGTCTTCACCTCGATGCCGAGGTCCTTCAAGTTCTGCTGGATAATTGCCACAACATCTGCGCTGCTGTCGCCGGTTTTGTAATCGATGCTGATCGGTCCGCTGAGCTTGTTGCCGGCGTCCTGCCATTCTTTCAGCAGCGATTTGGCCTTCGTGAGGTCGAAGGTGCAGAACTTGCAGATCCCTGCCTTGAATCCAGGGATGCCATTCGGGGTGACACCGGCGGACAACGTGCGCACCCCCTCGAAGACCTTCTGGTTGATCTGCTCACGATCGACGGCGAGCGAGATGGCCTGTCGAAGTTTGAGGTTCTTCTCGCCGCCGAGCTGCGGATCGGTGAATCCAAAGTCGAAATGGTACGAGCCGAGTAACAGCGACTTCGTAGTGTTGCCGTACTTCGACTGTGCATCGGAGTACTTGCCGGAGGGGATCGTCGCGCTCATGACATTGCCGGCCTCGAAGTCGGTGTAGGCCGACTCGACATCCTTCGTCACCTTGAACACGATCTTGTCGAGGACGGCCTTCTTGTCGCCGAGCACGCTGCCCGCCCATTTGTCGTTGCGGACGAGCACGACCTCGGTGTCGCTCTTGGGCTTTTCGAGCATGAACGGGCCGTTGCCGATCATGAGACCCTTGTCCCACTGGGTCTGGTCGGTGAGCTTCGACACGACCTTCTCGGGCAGCGGATAGAAGAACGAATGGCTCACCACCACCGGGAAATCGGCGAAGGGGCTCTCCAGGATGACCTTCAGCGTCATGGCGGCGTCGTCGGCGATGATCGACGAATTGAGGTTGGTCACCTTGCCGGCCTGCAGATCGGCGCCCCCCTTGATGTAGTTGATGAGGTAGCCGTACGGCGACGCGAAGTCCTTCTGTCCGGCCCGCACCCACGCATACTTGAAGCTCGAAGGGAGCACTGGGTCGCCGTTGGAGAACACGAGCCTCTTCTTCAGGGTGAACGTGTACTCCGACGCGTCGGCGTTGGCCTGCCACCTTTCGGCGACGAGGCCCTTCAGTACCGGTTTGGCCTTGTCGCTGAAGTCGAAGTCGGTGAGGCCGTCGTAGATCGCGCTCGTCACCTGGGACTCGTCGAGCGTTGACACGAGGCCGGGGTCGAAGCTCGTCAGGTTGTCGGTCTGCAGCTGAGCGCCATCCGTGAAGGTGCCGGCGGCTCCGCTCGCGGAACTTCCGTCGTCACCGCACGCGGTGAGCACGAGCCCGGCCACGATGAACACTGCGCTTGCACGCCACCTACCACCTGCGACCATAACTGCCCCTCCTCTGGAACCGGCGACGTCGCAGCGATGGATCCTCGTCGGCCAGGATGATAGGCAGGTGATTTCAACGGCACCGGCATCGACTTCTTCGGGACCTTGACCTTGGCATCGGGTTCGCGTCGAGATGTCCATGCAAGGATTGCACTCGACGGAGCACTGTCCTTATGTGAGAGTGCCTCACGACCCGCGAAAACACGCCTTGAGCACTAGAGGAAGTCTTCGGGGTTGATGTTCTCGATGAACTCGCGGAACTCTTCGACGACTTCTTCTTGCTCGGCATCCTCGTCGGGCGGGCGGATACCGGCCACGTTGAGCACCGCCTCGGAGGCCCGGATGGGCGTTCCCAGGCGAGCGGCGACCGCGATGGCGTCGGACGGCCGGCACGACACCACGGTCACGACACCGGCTCGGGTGAGGTGCAGCTCGGCCAAGAACGTCTTCTCCCGCAGCTCGGTGACGACCACCGCGTCGAGCGTGGCGCCCAGATCCCGCAGGAGGTTGACGATGAGGTCGTGGGTCATGGGCCGTGGGGTGACGACACCATCGAGCGCAAGCACGATGGCCTGTGCCTCGGACGGACCGACGAAGATCGGCAGAATTCGCTGGTCACCCACCTGCTCGCGCAGCAGGACGCACGGCGTGTTGGCCGGCGCCTCGATGCGCACACCGACGAGCTCCATGTCGATCATGGCTGCACCCTACCCGCCGCGTGTGCGCACGCGCGAGAGCGGAAACGACGCGGTGGCGCACTCGTTGGCTTCGCTGTGCCGTCAGTCGAGCTCGCGCAGCAGCGCCTGCAACAACACCGAGTGCAAGCTGTCGGTGAGCCGCGAAAGGTCGGTGAGCGTGTCCTGGAGTGCACGTCGCGCCTCGACCGTGCGTTGGCGGGCGAGCGGCAGCACGACTTGTTCGAACAGCGCCGCTTCGCGATCGGCGGTCACCTTGAACATGCGCAGGTGCCGCGGCTCGAGTCCGTGGGCCCGAAAACCGGCCGCGAGGCGCGCCACCACGAGCGCATCGTGGTCGTACACCGCGACCTTGCCCACCATGCGGTGCGTGAACAGACCGAAGCGTTCGAGTTCGGCGACATCGGAGGGACGCAATCCCGTCGCGTCGGACAGCTCCTGCGCGGTCATGCTGACCGAGGTGAGATCGACGCGGGCGTCGCTGCGGGCCGGTGCGGCAGGCGACTCGCGCGCCGACGAGGTCGAACCGCTCCGCGCCGCGAAGATCGACGGTTCGGGGAGCACACGACGTGGCCCACCCGGTTCGCCGGCGAACTCGGCGGTGCGTGAGGACGAGGCCCGTCCCGCCGCCGGGCGAACCGCGATGGATGACTTTCGAACTGATGAAACCGCTATGGATGGCACGGGGTCGACCTCGTCGTCGGCCCCGTCGATCGCGTCGGCGGCGTCGCCGCCCACCAGGCGGTCCTTAATGACCTTCAGCGGCAGGTAGTTCTCGCGCTGTTGGCGCAAGATCCACCGCAGCCGATCGATGTCCTTGTCGTAGAAGCGCCGATAGCCC
>WLNW01000239.1 GCA_009699605.1 Actinomycetota bacterium
CGCCGTTCAGGCGGAGCGGGCCGCGTCGAACAGTCGGCTGCGGTCTTCGCCGATCTCGAAGACGAGCACAGGGTCCGGGCCCTGCAGGACCTTTTCGGTGACTCCACCGCGCGCGGCGCGGGAAAGGCCGGTCCGTCCTCGCGAGGCCATGATGACGAGGTCGACCGGGTTCGCGTTGAGGTGCTCGAGGATGGCGCCTCCCGGTGCGGTTCCGACGACATAGGTCTTCACGTCGACGCCGGGGAACTCGGTCGCGATCCGGGCGAGGTACTCACCGGCCGCGTGGAGCAGTGCGGGGTAGTCGGAGGGGATCTCTGCGGTGCTCACCGGGGGTGTCACCGACTGGAGGAGATCGACCGAGGCTCCGGTCAGGCCGGCGAGGTGACGAGCGATCGGCAGGGACATCGCGGAAAGGTCCGACCCGCCGAGGGGCACCAGGATCCGCTTGAGCGAGTAGGTCGTCATGTCGATGTCGACGTTCGGGCCGACAACGAGGCGGGGGCACAGTGCGTTCTTGATCAGCTTGTCGGAGACGCTCCCCAAGCGCATCCGCTTGATGCCGGTTCGGCCGTGGGTCGCCAACAGGATCAGATCGACGTCGCTGTTGCCTGCCGCGGCGAGGATGGTGGTGGCTGGATCTCCGGTCGCGATGATCGACTCGACCTGCCAGCCGGCTGCGGTGGCGGCCGCCACTTGCGCCTCGACGTAGGGCTTGAAACCTTCGGCTGTCGGGGTCTTGTCGGTCTTCGGATCGTCAACGCAGATGATCCGCAGCTTGGCGAAACCGATGCTGCGCAGCATCGGCAGCACCAACAGCGCATCCTCGGAGACCTTGTCTCCGTCCAACGGCAACAACACGGTGTAATCGGACATGGTTCCCCACTCGACGCGTTCGTTCTATGGCGTCGAGACCATACCCGACCTCTTTCACCCTATCCCACGCTATGTCCTCGCCCGAAACTGAGCCAACGCTCGATCCGACGAGCACGGACGTCCCGGCCGAGTCGCGCTAGGCGGCCGGCATCGGCGAAGTCGCGGGACGAGCCACCAACGCGAGACCGTAAAGGATCGCCACGACGACGAGCAGGAACCGATAGCCGGTGACGAGGGCGGTGTACTCGAGGCCACCGCCCACGATCGCCCCGAGCAGATTGGCGGCGAATGCAGTGGTCGACGAACCGACGTCTTGGAAACGCTGCGCGAAGATCAGGTTGGCCAAGAAGATCGGCGCGAAGGCGAGGGCCACCGCGGCGATGAAGCGGGGCACCGGGGACAGCGTCAGCAGTGACGACTGGGGCACGACCCACGCCACGACCAGCGTGGCCAACAACGCTGCGTACAACAATCGATGCTGCGGAAGCCGCCATCGCCTCGCCACTTCGATGGCCAGGTACACGCTGACCAAGACCCCGCCGAACACCAGCGAGTTGACCAGCCAAGTGGTGCCGAACAGCAACGCGAACTGAACCACGTTCTTGGTCTCGAGCAAGAGGAACGCGGCACCCATCAAGGCCAGATCGCCATAGCGGATCATGCCCCGAAGCGGTCCGCCGGCCGTGCGGATCAGCACGAGCGACGCCACCAGCATCAAGACCAGGGTGTGCCAATAGAACGACGGAATCGACCGGGTCGCGAGATAGGGAAACGGGTAGTCATCGGTGGGCGAAGAGACTCGCTCGCCGTTCCACGTCGACGCGCACTCGACGTTTGCACCAGCCCCCGCCGTGATCACGGCCTGCTGGCGTCCGCCGAGCGCGTCGCCGACCTCGACACATGGTGTCGCGCCGTAGACCCGCTCGAGCGTGGCTGCGTACCGATCGAGCAGGAACGACTCGTAGTAGTTGTACATCGCGAAGGTGCCGCCCGGCGCGAGATGGTCCTTGACCGTTCGCATCGACTGCAGGGTGAAGAGGTAGTTCTCGAGCCGAAGGCTGCCTTGGCCCGACAGGAGGGCGAGTGAGTCAGGCAACGCGAACATGATCAGGTCGTAGGTGTCGTTGCTCTGCTCGATGAAGGCACGACCGTCGTTGATGTGCACGGACACCCGCGGGTCTTGGTACGGATGCTCCGGGTGGTAGCGACTCCCCAGGGACTGCACCACCGGATCGATCTCGACGGCGTCAACGTGCCGTGCACCCGCAGCCAGCGCGACGGCGACATCGTTGCCGTTCCCGGCCCCGACGATCAGCACGCGACCCAAGCTCGCAGTAGGGATGTGCCGATAGGGGAAGAAGTAGAACGGCTGGATCTGGCGCAGCGTGTCGATCGGGTATGCGGTCTGGTGGGGAATGTTGTTCGCCGAGATCTCGAGTACGTCGTGCGTCGGTGTGCCCCCGACCACGGCTTCGGGAAACACCTTCGCGGTGACCTTGTAATAGGGCGACCAACGATCGTGTGGTGCGCTCGACTCGATGGTGAGCAACACGAGGATGAGCACCAGGGCCGCGACCCGTGGGCGGATTCCGATGAGCCACGTCACGAGGACGCACACCACGACGCCCCACACGATCGGCGGCATCTCGAGGAACGCCAACAGCGTGAAGGCCAAGATGCCGGCGATGCTGCCGAGAATGTCGAAGCGGTACGCCTCGAGTGGGGTGAACTTGACGAAGGTGCGCGCGACGCCGTGACCGACGCAGGCCATCACCGCGACGGTGAGGAAGAAGATCGCACCAAGGCTGACCCAGCGAGGCAGCGCGGCCATGCCCCATGCCCCTTCGAGTTGGTTGGGGCCCTCGAGCGCAGTGAGCGTCACCGGGAACGCCAAGACAAATGTCACGAGCAGCGCCAGGGCAACCGGTGTCCACGAGAACAGGTCGGGTCCTGATCGAACGCGTAGGAACCCGATACCTATGCCGAGAAAGCTGGCGAGCAACACGAAGTTCGTGAGGTACGCGAGGTGGATGTTGTTGGAACCGGTCCAACGAATCAGCGCCAACTCGAGGAACAACATCAAGAAGCTGAGCGCAACGAGCCGAACCTTGACTCGTGGGTCGGGGTTCGTCTCGATGGATTCGTCCGAAGGCATGGCGCACCATAGGTGGTTGACGCGACGGCATGAGACATCACACCCGCGGTCATTGCGTCGTTGCCCCAGTTGAACTCCGGTTGTCTCGACACCCAACTGCACGGCCCAGACCGTTTGCAACTCCGCCCTGAAGAGCGGTCGCGTTCTGCCTCAGGCGCTGCGACGACGACCGTCGCGGCCGCCACCACCGTCGCGGCCGCCACCGCCGGCCGGCGAGCCGGAGCGACGACCGTTGCGCGCGCCGGGGCGGCCGCCGCCGGAACCGGTGCCGCCGCGAGGACCGTTGCTGTTGGTCCCAGCCGCACGATCGCGTCGGGGGCCCGGGGCCATGGGCTCGGGTGCCGACACCGGCGCTACGCGCTGGCTGACCGGCACGAGCGAACGTTGGCCGGGAGCCAGCTCGTTGAGCAACGGGTGGCCGAGGCCGAGGCGTGTGGTGGTCGGCTTGATGCCGGCCTTGCGCGTGAGGTCGCGAACCGCCGAGACCTGCTCGTCGGTCATGAGCGTGACGACGGTGCCCGATGCACCGGCGCGAGCGGTGCGGCCCGAACGGTGCAGGTACGCCTTGTGTTCGACCGGCGGATCGGCGTGCACCACGAGGGTGACATCGTCGACGTGGATGCCGCGAGCCGCGATGTCGGTGGCGACCATGGTGTTGGCCTTGCCGTCGGAGAATGCCGCGAGGTTGCGGGTTCGTGCGCCCTGCGCGAGGTTGCCGTGCATCTCCACCGCCGGCACGCCGGCGGCGATGAGCTGACGGGTGAGCTGCTTGGCCCGATGCTTAGTGCGGGTGAACACCATCGTGCGACCGGGCGCAGACGCGAGGTCGACCAGCACGGGCACGCGGTCAGCGTTTGTCACGTGCAGCACGTGATGGACCATCTCGGCGTTCTCCGACTTGTCGGAGTCGACGCTGTGGGTGACCGGATCGGTGAGGTACTTGCGCACGATCACGTCGACGCCAGCGTCGAGCGTGGCCGAGAACAACATGCGCTGGCCGTTGCGCGGGGTCTGGTCGAGCAGGCGCTTGACCACGGGCAAGAACCCGAGGTCAGCCATGTGGTCGGCTTCGTCGATCACCGTGATCTCGACCGAGTCGAGCGAGGCGTGGCGTGAGTCGATGTGGTCGCCGAGGCGACCGGGGCACGCGACGAGCACGTCGATGC
This sequence comes from Actinomycetota bacterium, assembly GCA_009699605.1. Classification (GTDB taxonomy): domain Bacteria; phylum Actinomycetota; class Acidimicrobiia; order Acidimicrobiales; family WLNW01; genus WLNW01. Next base: position 4,195 of record WLNW01000239.1, read on the forward strand.
CCTGGCGCAGCGCACTGATCTGTGGGCC
>WLNW01000024.1 GCA_009699605.1 Actinomycetota bacterium
CAGTGATCACACTCCAATCTTCGAGTGTTCATTCTTCAAGCGTCGCCACTGTCCCGTTTTCGAGCGTCGTCGACATCACGGGCCAGTGAGATGGGCTCCATGGCCATGGGCGTTACTTGTAGGTGTCGGCGGGTGCGGCACTTGCCACAACACCGTGTTGGGCTTGGCTTCGTTTCCCTCAGCGTCTCGCACGCGAAAGGCGCCGATGCGATTCGGAAACATCTGGAATGACTCCGGTTGGCTCAGACCGAACGCCGCGAACTGCTCAAATGCGGGTATGACGTGCCGAACGTGAAACATTACCGACATCGCAACATCCGACGCGCCGTCCGACGACCTGCCGACTTCCAAAGGTGACGAAACCATGACCAATACTCCCGGTCGACACTTTTCCGAGCCCCGCGCAACACGCGGCAGATCACAGACCGTTCTGCTGGCTGTCTTGGCCGTGCTGATCGTGGGGGCCGGTGCCTTCGCGCTGGGCCGCGCGACGGCGCCCGACGATTCGTCGACCACCGCCATCGCCAGCGGCGGAAAAACTTCCGGCGCGTCGGCGCCGAACCCGAACGACGACCTTCTCACGCAGGGCCTGGCCCTGCACAAGGCTGGCAATCTCGACGGTGCCGCCAAGATCTACAACCAGATCTTGGCCACCGATGCGAAAAACAAGTTCGCGTTGTTCAATCTGGGCGTGATTGCGCAGACTGGCGCCAAGTATGACGAGGCCATCGCCAAGTACAAAGCGGCGATCGCCGCCGATCCGGCGTTCTACTCGCCGGCGTACAACCTCGGCCTCACCTATGCGGCCAAGGGTGATCGAACGAACGGCATCGTCTATCTCCGCAAGGCGATCGAGATCGATCCGAAGTCGGCGCAGGCCTACTACAACCTCGGCACGCTGCTCATCCAGGACGGTAAGACGGACGAAGGCACCAAGAGCTTGAACCAGGCGTTCGCCATCGACCCGACGCTCAAGCCGAAATGATCTGACCGGGTTCAACCATTGGTCGACGAGCGCCGCCCAGCCGCCTGCGACGCGGGTGCGGCGCTCGCTCGCCTCAGTGCGTCCTTACAGATGCCGATAGACGAAGGTCCGGGTCGAGTATTGCGAGGAGCGTGAGCGAGTGAACACCGTCGAGATGACCGCGACCACGGTGCCGGTGGTGAACGATGTCGAGCGGTCACCTATCCTGCGTGGCCGTTGGCGCTTCTCATTGACGGAGCACTGGCCGGCGTTGTTCGCCGCGTCCATCGCATTCGGGTTGGCTGTGTACCAACTCGCACGCCCGAACGCGCTACAGGGCGTGCATGGCTATTCCGACATCGGCTACGACGACGGGGTCTACCTCGGGAGCGCGCTGCGAATGACGCACGGATTGCTGCCCTACGCCGACTACACGTTCCTGCATCCACCAGGAATCACGTGGTTGATGGCGCCGTTCGCCATAGTAGGGAGAATCACCTCCGAACAGGATGCGCTGGTTCTCGCCCGATGCTTCACGGCGCTCGTCGTCGGCGCCAACGCAGCGCTCGGAGCGCTCATCTTGCGTCGTCGGGGGACCGCCGCGATGTTGACTGCTGGCATCGCCTTGGCCTGCTTCCCCCTCGGGGTCGCAGCGACCCACTCCGTGATGCTTGAGCCGTACTTGGTGTTGTTCTGCCTACTTGGCGTCGTCACGTTGTTCGACGGTGGCGACCTTGCCGCACCGGGCCGCCTGCTGTACGCGGGCTTGTTCTTCGGGTTCGCAGGAGCAGTGAAGGTCTGGGCGATTCTCGCCGTTCTCGCGGCGATCATTGTGCTTTTCCGCAAATGGCGGACGCACCTGAGACCTTTCGTGACAGGCCTTGCTCTCGGTTTCGCACTACCGACGCTGCCATTCGCGCTCATTGCGCCAAAGGCGTTCGCGAACGATGTGATCCTCGCGCAGCTAGGTCGTGGAACGTCTGGGCGAAGCGCGTACTCGGTTGCAGAACGCCTGCCAATGATGTTCGGCATCACGTTTTCTTACCCGTCCGTGCACGACACGCAGCAAGCGAAATGGCTCGTCGTTGCGCTTGTTGCGCTTGTTGCGCTTGTCCTTGCCCTCGCGTGGCGGCGAACGACAAGGCTCGATGGGTACGTGATTGCTGCGACTGTGTGTGTGTACGGTGGCATGTTCAAACCACCGCAGTTCTACGACCACTACGCCTACTTCAGCGCCGCCTTCGGCGCGCTGCTCTTCGGGATCTGCGTTGGAAGCCTGGCGGATCTCCTCGAATACGAGCGTGAGCCACTCGGCGGTGCGGCCAGCCGGGCACTGCACGCGACCAAAGCTGTCGTGCTCCCCGTGCTGTTGATCGGCACTGGGCTGGCGGCCATTCTGATCAACGCGGATCGGGCCCGCTCATACCTGGGCGAGTCAGCTGACCCGAGCGTCGTGATCGCCAACACCGTGCCCTCGGGAGCATGCGTGGTGACCGACATGCCGATTCTGCTTCTGATCGCGGACCGCTTCTCGTCATCACGTAGCTGCCCCGGTGTGATCGACCCGTTCGGACTTTGGCTGACCGACAACGGGGGCGATCCACCCGGTGCGAAGCCGCCATTCCCATTGGCGTTCAGGGCGAAGTGGCTGTCGTGGATGGAAACGGCCGACTACGCCGTTCTGAGCGTCCGCTACAGCAACTACATCCCGTGGAGCCCCGACCTCATCACATGGTTCAACGCCAGCTATCAATTGGTCGCGGAGGGACCGCGGACTTTCGTGTACCGCCACCTGCGCTGAACCTCGCCGCGCGCGGTCACCACGCACGCTCAAACCAACTCCGCGTTGCGGGCATCGACGAGTGCGCAGCGGTGGCTGAACGAGATCAGCTCGTCTTCGCGGCGCGCTTCGACAGCGCGGCTTTCGCCTCGGCGAGGAGATCGTTGAGCGAACGGCCAGGTCCACCAAGGATGGCGGGGGTTCCCGAGCCCCGGATCCGCTCGGCAGTAGCGGCAGCGAGGTCGGCGGTGCCGGGGTTGGTCAGTGAGATCACGGCCACGTCGATGCTGTGCTCGGTGCGGAACCTCACCAACTCGTCCCCCGGCATGTCGGCACCCAGGGCGTGGGGGTGGATGTGGTCGATGCCTGCCTGCTTCGCGCGCCGGGGCACCATCTCGCCGATGCCTTTGCGGCCGAACGGGCCGCGGAACCCGAGCCACAAGTTCGGGAGATCCGCGTTGCGGTGCCCGGCGCGATGTCGGCGTCGGTCGGCATCTCGATGGGCTGACTGACCACCTTCGGGACCTTGACCTTGGCCGTCGGGATCGCGTCGAGTTCTTCCTCGTCAGTCAGCCACCCGTAAAGGTTGCGCAGCGCGATCCACCGCGAGCGCAGCGTCGCCGGCGACAGGCCGCGTTCGCGTTATTCGGCGAACCATGCCTCGCACTCGCGGCGGCCGGGGTCGAGCAGCTCAAGGTCGTTCGCGCGCAGCCATTTGAGCCACAGCTCGGCCACGTACCGGGAGAGGTCGACGGAGCACTGGCCTCAGGTGACCATCAGGTCTGACCTGGTGAAACACCTTCCATATAATCCGACCAGTCCTCGGGGTTCTCCTCGATGTACGACGAGACGATCGCCGCATCCACTCCGTCAACCATGACGAGGCCCCGCTTGAGCGGCGAAGGCTCGTTGCTGTAAAGCAGGATGCGCCACGTTGGGCGGCTGCGGATGCCACGCCAACCGAGCTGCGCGGATGCGTGCCCAACCGGGAAGCCGACCTTGCGGGTGGCGGCCACCAGTGCATCGCGCTCGTCGACGGCAAGGTTCCACCCGGCCTGCAGGTGGTACAGCCCGAACAACACGAGCCCGATGCCCACGAAGAAGAAGCCCTTGTTCGACAGGATGGGCTCGTGATCGCGCCGCCACGCCCACAACAGGATGCATAGCGCGCCCACACCGACGTACGTGTAGCCCGGAATGCGGCGCCGGCTGTTGTTGGGAAAGAGATAGTCGCTATCAAGCGCCGTGACATCGAGCTCGGCCGGCAGCTCGTCGCGCACGTCGGCATCGCTGACCGGCAACTCGGATTGCGTCGATTCGTGCTCGTCGGACATCAGGGGGTGAACGCTACCTGCACGTTCAACCCTGCGGCCACGCGGCGCACAGCTTGCGCCACGTGTCGGACAAGGGCTCGGGTAGCACGCGCACCTCGGCAAGCGCGGTGACGAAATTCGTGTCGCCGGCCCACCGGGGCAGCACGTGCACATGGAGGTGGCCGGGCACACCTGCGCCGGCCGCGGTGCCGAGGTTGATGCCGACGTTCACGCCCTGGGGTCGATAGGCGCTCTTCACGGCGATGACGGCGTCGCGCACGCCGGCGAACAGCTCCGTGTGCTCGTCTGGCTCGAGCGCTTCGAGGTCAGCGACCGCGCGCTTCGGCAGCACCATGAGGTGCCCCGAACCGTACGGGTACGCGTTGAGCAGCGCGAAGCACCGACTGCCACGCCAGAGCACGTAGGTCTGTTCGTCGGGCAGACCGCTCTGCTCGATGCCTTCGAACAGCGACAGCCCGACGGTGCGCGAGGCGGTGCGCTGGTCGTCGTCCTGTTTGAGGTAGGGAATGCGCCAGCCGGCCCAGAGACGTTCGATCATGGCGCGTCGATCAGCGTCGCGCGGCGAGGTCAGCAGCCAGACGGTCGCCGAACACCCCGAGCGCCACACCTCGCTCGACCTCACCGCCGCGCGGGTTCACACCGACGGTGCGGTGTTCGACATCGTCCTCGCCGACCACGAGCACGTACGGGTGCTTCTGCAGCTTCGCGTTGCGGATGCGCTTGCCGAGCTGCTCATCGGCCTCGTGCAACTCGACGCGGAATCCTCGCGAGCGCAGATCGGCGACGACCTCGCTCGCGTAGGCCTCGTGCGCGGACGCAACGGGCAGCACACTTGCGTGCACCGGCGCGAGCCACGCCGGGAAGGCGCCCGCGAAGTGCTCGAGGAGGACGCCGAAGAACCGCTCGACCGACCCGAACAGCGCGCGGTGGATCATGACCGGCTGGTGAGCCTGGCCGTCGGCGCCGATGTACTCCATGCCGAAGCGCGCCGGCATGTTGAAGTCGAGCTGGATGGTGGACAACTGCCACGAGCGGCCGATTGCGTCCTTCACGTCGACGTCGATCTTCGGGCCGTAGAAAGCGCCGCCGCCGCTATCGATGGTGTAGTCGAGACCGGCCCCGGCGAGAGCCTCGCGCAGCGCATCGGTGGCAAGCTCCCACATGTCGTCCTCGCCGACCGACTTGTCCCTCGGGCGTGTCGACAGCTTGGCCTGGAAGTCGGTAAATCCGAATGACCGCAGCACGTCGAGCACGAAGTCGAGCAACGACGCGATCTCGTCGGCGACCATCTCGCGCGTGCAGAAGATATGCGAGTCGTCCTGGGTGAAGCCGCGGATGCGCATGAGCCCGTGCACCGCGCCCGACAGCTCGTAGCGGTACACGGTGCCCAGCTCGTAGAGGCGGATGGGCAGCTCGCGGTACGACCGCTGCTGCGACTTGTAGATCAAGATGTGGAAAGGGCAGTTCATCGGCTTGGGGTAGTACTTGACCCCCTCGTCGAGTTCCATCGCCGGATACATCGAGTCCTTGTAGAAACCGAGGTGGCCGCTTGTCTCCCACAGCACCGAACGTGCGATGTGCGGCGAGTACACGATGGAGTAGCCGCCGTTCACGTGGCGGTCGCGGCTGTAGTCCTCCATCTGCTTGCGCACCATGGCGCCCTTGGGGTGCCACACCGCGAGGCCGGGCCCGAGCTCATCGGGCCATGACACGAGGTCGAGCTCCGCTGCCAGCTTTCGGTGATCGCGCTTGGCTGCCTCCTCGAGGCGATGCAGGTATGCCTCGAGGTCTTTCTTGGTGGCCCAGGCGGTGCCGTAGATGCGCTGCAGCATCGGGCGCGTGTGATCGCCGCGCCAGTACGCGCCGGCAACGCGCTGCAGCGCGAAGTGACCGAGGCGACCGGTGGACGGCACGTGCGGGCCGAGGCACATGTCGAGGAACGAGTCAGAGTTCCGGTAAAAGCTCACGATGCCGTCGGCCGAAACCTCGCCCGCGTCGAGACCGTCGTCGTCGGCGACCTTCTTTGCGGTGCGCTCGATGATCTCGCACTTGTACGGGAAGTCTCGGAACACGTCGAGCGCTTCCGTGGCACTGAGCTCTCCGCGCACGAAGGGTTGATCGGCCGCCATGATCTCGCGCATCTGGGCGTCGATGCGCGAGAGGTCCTCGGCGCTGAACGTCGCGTTCCCCGGCAGCGCGAAGTCGTAGTAGAAGCCGTTCTCGACGGCCGGTCCGATGGCGTTGGTGGAACCGGGGAAGAGCTCGAGTACCGCCTGCGCGAGCACGTGGGCCGTCGAGTGGCGGATCGTGTGGAGCCCGGTGTCGCTCGTGTCGGTAATGATCGCGACCTCGGCCCCGTCGTGCAACGACGTGGTGAGGTCGCGCTCTAAACCATCGACCACGGCGATGACGGCAGCCTTGGCGAGCCGTGACCCGATTGCCTTGGCGAGATCGGCTGCGGTGGAACCGGCAGGCAGCTCGCGCTTGGAACCGTCGGGGAGCTTCACGGAGATATCGGCCATAGCGCGCAGATGCTACCGGCGTGCCCTCCTGGGTCGCGACCGCTTTTGCCGTCGCCGACCCAGCTGCCACACCGAGCTACGCGACATCGAGTACCCGTGGACGCAACACGTCGACCGGCGAACGGCCCTCGGCCCGGATACGCGACGCCGCCCCGAAGACGGGCGTCATGACAACCCGAGCGATCGTCTGGACTCGCCACGCGCCACGCGGGAACTATTCCAGATTCAGTGGTGGTGGCGCAGATCCACGCCGAGCAGCGCAGCAGCAGTCGAAACACCGGTCGACTTCGCTGCAGCGTCGATGGCCGCGAGCGCGCCCGGGGTGTCGAGATCGTCGTCGAGGGCTGCCCGCACCACATCGAGCGCACCGTCACCGGCACCGGCGCGGCGCCAGCGCTCGAGCCGGGCCGCTGCCTCGTCGAGCAACGCGGGTGACCACTCCCATGGGTGCCGGTAGTGCCGGCCCAGCAGTACCAGGCGCACCGCGGCCGGGTCGGCGAGGTTCAACAGGTCCGACACGAAGACGAGGTTGCCGCGCGACTTCGCCATCTTCTCGCCGTCTTGGAGCACCATCGCCTGGTGCATCCAATGACGCACGAACGGTCGGCCAGTCGCTCCCTCGCTCTGGGCGCGTTCGCACTCGTGGTGCGGGTACACCAGGTCGGTGCCGCCGCCGTGCAGATCGATGGTGGTACCGAGCTCGCGAAGCGCGAGCGCAGAACACTCGACGTGCCACCCAGGACGACCACGGCCCCAGGGGCTCTCCCACTCGGGCTCGCCCGGCAGCGAGGGTTGCCACAGCACGAAGTCGAGCGGGTCGCGCTTCAGCGGGTCGTCGGGCCGCTCGCCGCGTCGCGGCCCGAGCTCGAGCATCTCGTGGCGATCGAGGTTGCTGAGCGAGCCGAACGTGGTGCTGCGTCCGACGTCGAAGTAGACGCCGCCGCCGCTGACGTAGGCAAAGCCTCGTTCGAGGACCATGGCGATGATCCCGCGAATGTCGGCTATGGCACCGGTCGCCCGTGGTTCGCTCCACGGGCGCAGGACGCCCAGGGCGTCGAGGTCGTCGTGGAACCGCTTGATCTCCCCGTGGCCCAGATCGAGGTAGTGCACGCCGCGCCTTCGGGCGGCTCGAAGGATGTCGTCGTCGACATCGGTGATGTTGCGCACCAGATGGACCTCGTGACCGCGGTCCTCGAGCCGGCGTTGCAGCACGTCGTAGGTCACGTAGGTCGCTGCGTGGCCTAGGTGCGTCGCGTCGTAGGGCGTGATTCCGCACACGTACATGCTGACGCGGTCGCCGGGTTCGAACGGCACGACCGAACGCCGGGCCGTGTCGTACAGACGCATATGGCGATGCTACCTCTCCCCCGCAGCCGACGTCCCGACCACGACCGCCCGGAAGATAGGGTTCGCGGAATGGGTCTTCTCGACGGAAAGCACATCCTCGTCACCGGCGTCCTCACCGAAGCCTCGCTCGCGTTCGGCGTCGCGAAGTTGGCGCAGGAGGAGGGGGCAGAGGTCGTGCTCACCGGTGTCGGCCGGGGACTGTCTCTCACCCAGCGGGTGGCCCGCAAGCTGCCGCAGACCGCTGACGTACTCGAGTTCGACGTCACGGTGCCCGAGCACGTCGTCGCGGTGCGCGACGCGCTCGCCACCAAGTGGGGCCGGGTTGACGGCGCGTTGCACGCGATCGGGTTCGCGCCGCCTTCCTGCCTCGGCGAGGACTTCCTCGGCGCGACGTGGGACGACGTGAAAGTCGCCATGGAGATATCCGCCTACTCACTCAAAACCCTCGCCGAGTGCGTCGCACCGCTCATGACCGACGGCGGCTCGATCCTCGGACTCGACTTCGACGCCACCGTCGCATGGCCCGCCTACAACTGGATGGGCGTCGCGAAGGCTGCGCTCGAGTCGTGCAACCGGTACCTCGCCCGAGCACTCGGACCCCAGCAGATCCGCTGCAACCTGGTGGCCGCAGGCCCCATTCGCACCATGGCCGCGAAGTCCATACCTGGGTTCGCGTTGTTCGAAGATTCGTGGGGCTCTCGAGCGCCGCTCGGTTGGGACGTCAACGACTCATCCGCCGTCGCCCGTTCGTGCGTCGCCATGCTCTCCGACTGGTTCCCGGCCACCACCGGCGAGATGATCCACGTTGACGGCGGCTATCACGCGGTCGGCGCATAGCAGGTGCGATTCCTCGTCGTAGGTGGCACCGCATAGCTCGGTCGTGCAGTGGTCGACGCGGCGAGCGCTTGCGGCCACGACGTCATTGCGGTCGGCCTCCATGGGCGGGCCGGGTGGTGCTCAGCAGTACTGCGCAACCACGGGGTATGGATTGACCTGGTTGCCGCGGCCACCAACGTGGATCTCGAAGTGCAGATGGTTGAGCGACGCGTTGCCGGTCATGCCCACGTAGCCGATGAGCTCGCCGGCGCTGACGTGCCCTTCGCGCGGGCCGAACCGCGAGAGGTGGGTGCCGTAGTAGAAGTTACCGTCGTCTCCATAGAGGAACCAAGAGCGGCCGCCGAGGCCGTCGGTGCCAAACGTGACGTCACCTGGGACCGGGGCGTAGGTCGGTGTGCCCGACGGTGCGATCATGTCGACGCCCTTGTGGACCCGACCGCCCGAACGAGCTTGTCCCCACGAGTCCGAGAACGATGCGCCGGGCACCGGACATACGAACTTCCCCGTGAAGGTGGGGCGAGCCGGCGTCGGAGGAGCGGGCGGCGCGTCCCGCTTTTTCGCCGCTTCGTCGGCGGCCTTCTGCTGTCGGGCCGCCTCGGCGAGACGAGCGGTCTCGCGGGCCTTGGCGAGCGCAGCTTCTCGAATGCGAATGCGTTCGGATTCCTTCAGACCTGCCACCACCGAGTTCAACCCGTCGAGCTCGACCTGTAACGCCTGCAGCTCGGCGCCGACCCTGTCGCTCTTCTTCGCGAGGTCGTCGGTGAGCTGCTTCTGCTGCTTTTGCTGCGACGCCAGCTTGGCCGACTCGGATTCGAACTCGGCCTGAGCGTTCTTGACCTTGTCGATCACGTCGGCCTTGCGGTCGCCGACCATGGTGGCCAAGGCCTCCTTGGTCACGGCGTCGTTGACGTTGCCCGCGCTGAACATCGACGCACTGTCTTCGGTACCGCCGCTCGTGTAGCGATAGATCGCGAACTCTCGGAGGTCTTTTTTCAGCGCCGCGAGCTCGAGCCGCTTCTGCTCGACCACGGCGGCGAGGGACACGAGTTGGTCGTTGACTTGCTCGAGCTGTGCCTCGGCCGTGAGGTAGGCCGACGACGCAGCGTCAGCCTTGACGCGGGCGTCGCCCACGCGCTGTGCCGCGGCCTCGGCCTTGGCCTCGGCGGCGCTGATGTTGTCGCTCTGTGCTGCTGCGGGCGTCACCACGAGGATGAACGCGCACAGCAGAACAAAAAGGCCCCGGCTCCGCATGGAACAACAAGTGTACCTGGCGCGGACGCGAGACTACATTTTGGTGACACACGCCCCAGGCGATGGGCGGCGACCAGGCACTACGCGCGCCGTTCGGGGGCGGCGTCGCGATCGCTCTCGTCGCGAATGTCGCCCACGAAGGCCTCGAGCACGTCCTCGAGCGTGACCACGCCGACCGTGCGGCCACCATGGCCACGCACCACCGCGAGGTGAGCGCGGGAGCGGCGCATCGCGCGCAAGACGTCCTCGAGCATTCGGTCGTGGGGCACGATCGGCACTCGGCGCAGCATCTCGGCCGGCAGCGGCTGATCGCGCGCCTCCGGGGCCAACGCCAGCAGATCCTTGATGTGGAGGAAGCCGACGACATGGTCGATGCCGGCCCCGACAATAGGTAGGCGCGAGTGTCCGGTCTGGTTCGCGATCCGCTCGATCGAGGCCACGGACATCCGGGTATTCACGTAGACGACGTGCTCGCGCGGCACCATCACCGTGGCCACCGAGCGGCCCCGGAAGTCGAGCGCGCCGGCGAGCAACGAGTGCTCGAACTCCTCGAGCAGACCTTCATCGTGCGAGGCGTCGATCATGGGTGCGAACTCGGCCGCGGTGTGCGCCGTGCCGATCTCGCGCTTGGGCGTGAGCCCGAATGCCCGAACAATCGCGCCAGAGGTGACGTCGAGGAACCAGATCACCGGTCGGAAGAACCCGGTGAACGTGCGGCTCACGGGAGCAAGCACGAGAAGCGTGCGTTCCGGCCCGGCGAGCGCGACGCCTTTGGGCACCATCTCACCGAGCACCATGTGCGCAGTGACCACCAGCGCGAGCGAGAGCGCAAACGCAATGCCGTGCGAGACGTTGTGCGAGAGAAGACCGATCTTGTCGAGGATCGGGCCGATCACATCGGCGACCGCCGGTTCGCCGAGCACACCGAGGCCGAGCGAGCAAACGGTGATCCCGAGCTGGCTGCCAGCGAGCTGACGGGGGAGGTCGCGTATCGTGGCCAGCGCGATGTCGGCCCGTTTGCTCCCGGTGCCGGCCAGTAACTCGAGCTTGGCCCGCTGCGACGCGACCATGGCGAACTCGACCGCGACGAACACACCGTTCGTGAGGACCAGCATCACCGCGGCAACGATTGCGAGCAGGCTCATGCGTTGCCGCCCGGTTCTGATTCGGACGCCACCGAGGGTGCCGTGACGCGCACCGACGCAACCCGGAGGCGGTCCATCGCCACCACCTCGAACCGCCAGCCCGCGAACTCGATGGTCGCTCCCTCCTGCGGGATGCGGCCGAGCTGGTCGAGCACGAAACCGGCCAGTGTCTCGTACTCGCCGTCGGGCATCGCGAAGCCGCAGGCGTCGCCGACCTCATCGTGGTGCAGTCCGCCGGCGAGCACCCATGGTCCGTGCGCGTCAGTGAGGTCGAACTGAAGCGGTGCTTCGTCATACTCATCGTCGATCTCGCCCACTAGCTCCTCGAGGAGATCCTCGAGGGTGATGATGCCCGCGGTGCCGCCGTGCTCGTCGACCACGACCGCGAGATACGCCCGCGACGCGCGGAAGTCCGCGAAGAGCTCGTCGAGGTCGCGCGCCTCGGGCACGGCGAGCACCGCGGTCATGATCGATCGCACCGGGGTGCTCGCCCGGGCGTCGGGGCTGAGACCGAAAATCGACTTCACGTGCACCACGCCGACGATGTCGTCGAGGTCGCCGCTGTAGACCGGCAGGCGCGAGTAGCCCGACTCGATGGTGAGCGCCACCAGGTCGGCCACGGTCGCGTCGTCGGCGATCGCCACCAATTGAGTGCGCGGCGTAAGCGCATCGGCCGCGGTCTTCTCGCCGAATCGGATGGATCTCGTGAGCAGCGTCGCGTGTTCGGGGGCCAGTGCTCCTTCTTCGCCCGAGGCGCGGAAGAGCAACGCGAGCTCTTCGCGCGACCGGGTACCACCCAGCTCGGCGCGCGGCTCGACGCCAAGCAGCCGCACGATGCGGTTGGCGAGTCCCTCGAAGGTCGAGATGAGCGGCCGTGCGATCTTGCCGTACATACGCACGCCGCCCGACAGCAGCTTCGCCGTGCGATTCGCGTACGCGATCGCCACCTGTTTCGGTACGAGCTCACCCAACACCATCTGCAGCACCGTGGCGATGGCGAGGGCGAGGAACACCGACACCGCCCGAGGTGGATTGGCGAGCAATGGATCGAGGAGCGCCGAAAGCGCCGGTTCGGCGAGGAAGCCGAGCATGAGCGAGGTGACGGTGATGCCCATCTGGGCGCCTGATAGGTGAAAGGACAGGTTGCGCACGAGGCTCGCGGCCTGCTCCGCCCGCCGATCACCTGCGGATGCTGCCTTCTCGAGGGAAGGCCGATCGACGGCGACGAGACTGAACTCCGCAGCGACGAACAACGCGTTGAACGCGATGAGCAGCGCACTCGCCCCGAGTCGCAAGGCGGTATCGATGACGACCTTCCTTGGCGGATGCTTGGGTGCGCCGGTACGGTCACCGGCCAGGCAATGCTAGCGAACGATGTCGATAGCCCCGGATGTAGTTCGGGTAGCGAATAGTATCGGTAGCGAATAGTGTGAGACTCGAACTGTGTGGGTGCACCACGTCGGCACGCCGAGACCACCCCGCCACAACGCGCCGAGGATGGAATGCCCCAGAAGAAAGCCGCTCCGACGAGGCCCACCTCCGAGGCAGTCGTCGGTGCTGCGCGAGCGATCGCCCGGCTCAGCCGGCGGCTCGAGGTGGCGCTGGCCGAAGCCGACCTGACGCTGTCGCAGTACCGCGTGCTGTCGTTCCTGGCGAACGGCGAGTCGCGCCCGTCGCGCATCGCACCCAACGTAAGCGTCACACGCCCCACGGTCACGGCGCTCCTCGATGGTCTCGTCGTCCGCGGTCTCGTCGACCGGCAACCTGACGAGACCGATCGGCGACGCGTCCGGCACCGGGTCACCGCAGCCGGCGAGCGCTCCCTCGCCGAGGCCGACCGCTCGGCCGAGGTGAACCTCCTGGCCCTGAGCGCCCATCTCGATCCCGACTGCGCGACCGAGGCCATCGAGGGCCTCGCGGTGTGGCACCGCGCGATCGACCTCGCCATCGCCGCGGCCGAAACCCCCGGCCACGCAACAGTCGTCACACCGACCACCACGACCCGCCGAGAGGAAACCCGATGATCGACAAGGCGGCGCTCAAGGGCACCCGCTACGAGCCGGTCGCCATCGACCTCGAGTACCGGCCGCCGCGAGCCACCATCGACCCCGCACGCGACGCAGGTTGGGTGCGCCGCGTGCGGCCCTTGCTGCGTGCGCGCTGGCACGCGTTCGGCATCGCGATCGCCATCGGAGTCGTCGCGCTGGTCGTACAGGTGCAGATTCCAGCGGTTCTCCGTAGCGGCATCGACGACGCGCTCGGTGACAAGGCCAGCACACCACTCAGTCACTACGTGTGGATCCTCGTGGGCCTCGCGGTCGCCCGGTTCATCACGGGCGCGCTCTACCGCTACCTCCTGTTCCGCGCCGGCTACCTCTTCGAGACCGATCTGCGCGCCATCGTCTACGAACACCTGACACGACTGTCGTTCGGCTATTTCGACCGCACGCAATCGGGTCAGGTGATCTCACGCGCGAACAGCGACATCCGCTCGATACAGCTGCTGCTGACCTTCGGACCACTCGTCATGATGTCCGGGCTCACGTTCGTGTTCGCGTTCGCGAAGATGCTTCAGATCCACGTAGGGCTATCGCTCGTCGCTATGTCGACCATGCCGCTCGTGTATCTCACCGGCTCGGCGTTGCGTAAGCGCGTCTTCCCGTTGTCCTGGTTGGTGCAGGCGCGCATGGCCGATGCGGCAACCATCGTCGACGAGAACATCAACGGCATCCGCGTCGTGCAGTCGTACGCCGCCGAGACCCGTCAGATCACCAACCTCGCCCGAGCCGCGCAGCGCCTCCAGTGGGCATCGGTGGCCACGACCAACGCACGCGCCCGATGGAACCCCCTGGTCGAGTCGCTGCCCCGCTTCGGCGCGGCCGCGGTGCTGCTGTACGGCGGCATCCTCGCTATCGACGGCACGGTCACCATCGGCACGTTGATCGCCTTCAACGCATACATCATCTTGTTGCAGACACCGTTCCGCATGCTCGGCTTCGTGCTCATCCAGTGGCAGCGGGCATCGGCCTCAGCGCAACGCATCTTCGAGATCCTCGACGAGGTGCCCGAAATCGTCGACCCACCCGACGCGGTCGACCTCGACGACCCGCAAGGTCGAATCGAGTTCCGCGATGTGCGGTTCCGCTACGCCTCGCTACCCGGCACCGCCGATGACCGGCTCGCGTCCGTCGTGCTCGATGGCGCATCGTTCTCGATCGCACCCGGCGAACGCGTCGCGGTGGTCGGGCGCACCGGTTCGGGCAAGTCGACCATCGCCCGGCTGTTACCCCGCTTCTACGATGTCGAGGGCGGTGCGATCACGATCGACGGGATCGACGTTCGTACACTCACCTTGGCGAGCTTGCGGCACCACGTCGGCCTCGTCCTCGACGAGCCTTTCCTCTTCTCGGTCTCGCTGCGCGACAACATCGCCTACGGCCGGCCCACGGCCTCGATGGACGAGGTCATCGCCGCCGCCACCGCCGCACAAGCCCACGAGTTCGTCATGGCGCTCCCCGATGGCTACGAGACGGTGGTGGGCGAGCGTGGATACACGTTGTCGGGCGGCCAGCGCCAGCGCATCGCCATCGCCCGCACGCTGCTCGTGAACCCTCGCATTCTCGTGCTCGACGATGCAACGAGCGCGATTGACGTGTCGACCGAGGAGTTCATCCATGATGCGCTGCACACGCTCATGGAGGGGCGCACCACCCTGGTGATCGCCCATCGACTCAGCACGATAAGCCTTGCCGATCGAGTGCTGCTGCTCGAAGGCGGGCGCATCGTCGCGTCGGGCACGCACACCGAACTGCTCGCGAACGAACCTCGATACGTCGACGTGCTCGCGCACGTCACGGCGGTCGAAGGCGCCGACGAACTGGAAGCGGGAGATCACTGATGGGATTCGGACCTGGAACCTGGGGCGGCGGTCCGTCGTCGGTGCAGGCCAACGCTGCCGCGGGGCTGCCGTTCGCCGGCGTACCCGGGCCGTTGCAGGATGCGGTCGAAAAGGTCCTCGAGACCGAGCCGGAGTATCCCGAACCGGTCATCATGTTCGACCGGGCCAACTACGACCGGCGGCCGTTCACGCTTCGTACCTTCCTGCGCCCCGAGCTGCGCAGCCTCGGCGGCGTGTTCGTGCTCGTACTGCTCGAGACGATCTTCTTGCAGGCCGGCCCGTTGCTCACCGAGATCGGCATCGACAACGGCATCTCCAACGGCAACAAGGGCGTGCTCGTCGCGGTTGCAATCGCGTACGTCGGCGCCATCATCATCAGCGGCGTTTCGAGCTGGTTGCGCACGGCCTACACCGGCCGCCTAGGCGAGAAGCTCATGTACCAGTTGCGCGTCCGGGTGTTCTCACACCTGCAGCGCCAGTCGCTCGGGTACTACACGAACGAGAAGGCCGGCGTGCTCATGACACGCATGACGAGCGACATCGAAGCGCTCACCCAGCTGTTCCAGGAAGGCCTCGTCAACTTCGCCGTGCAAGCGCTCACGCTCGTCGTGATCACAATCGTGCTCTTCACGCGCAGCGTGCCGCTTGCCTTGCTCACCTTGCTCGTGGTGGTGCCCGCGACGTTCCTCATGAGCATCTGGTTCGGCAAGGTCTCCGAGACCGGGTACCGGCGCGTCCGCGACCGCATCGCCGACGTGCTGTCTGACATCTCCGAGAGCCTCGCCGGCATCCGCGTGATCGCGGCGTACAACCGCCGCCGCCAGAACACCGTTCACCACATCAACGTGGTCGGCGCGCACCTCGATGCGAACCTCCACACCACACGGGCGAGCGCTATCTACGCGCCCGGCACCGAGGCCGTCGGCACCATCGCTCAGGCCATCTTGCTGCTCGTCGGTGGGCATATGGTGCTCAACGGCGACCTCAAGGTGGGGACGCTGTCGGCGTTCATCCTCTACGTTGGCGCCTTCTTCGCGCCCATGCAGCAGTTGGTGCAGCTGTACAGCTCGTACCAGGCGGGCCAAGCGTCGATCAACAAGCTTCGCGAACTGCTGGCCACCGAACCCGAGGTCATCGAGAAGCCCGATGCCTACGACCTCCCGCCGATCAAGGGCGAGATCGTGCTCGACCACGTCACGTTCGGCTACGGCGACGGCGCTCCGGTGCTGCGAGACGTGTCGCTGCACATCCCGCCTGGCGAGAGCCTGGCGATAGTCGGCACCACCGGCGCCGGAAAGTCCACGGTGGCCAAGCTCATCAGCCGCTTCTATGACCCGAGCGAGGGCATCGTCACGCTCGATGGGCACGACCTGCGAGACCTCACCATCACGTCGATGCGCACCCAACTCGGCGTGGTACCCCAGGAGCCCTTCCTGTTCCACGGCACCATCCGCGACAACGTGGCGTTCTCGAATCCCGACGCGTCCGACGAGGAGGTTCTCGAGGCCTGCCGCGCCGTCGGCATCGACGATGCAGTGAACCGGCTGCCGGGCGGCATCAACGCGCTGGTCCACGAGCGCGGTTCGTCGCTGTCGGCGGGCGAGCGGCAGTTGCTGGCACTCGCCCGCGCGTTCCTCGCCAAACCCCGGGTGCTCGTCCTCGACGAGGCCACCTCCAACCTTGATCTGCGCTCCGAGGCAAAGATCGAACACGCACTCGACACCCTTCTCGAGGGCCGCTCCGCGGTGATCATCGCCCACCGACTCGCTACCGCCATGCGCTGCGACCGCATCGCGGTCGTGGAGGCCGGGCAGGTGGTCGAGCACGGCACCCACGCCGAGCTCGTCGCGCTCGGCGGGCGCTACGCCGAGATGTACGCGACGTGGCTCGCTCATCTCGACCCGCACGGCGCACACGCATGAGCCGCGAGCGCGATCCGGTCGTCGAACTGCGCGGCGTCGTCCGCGTCGAAGAGGGCAACGAGATTCTCCGCGGGGTCGACTGGACCGTACGAGAAGGCGAACGATGGGTGGTGCTCGGCCGCAACGGCTGCGGCAAGACCACGCTCATGCGCATCGTGTCGCTCTACCTGCACCCCAGCAAGGGCGAGGTGTGCGTGCTCGGGAACGTGCTCGGCCGGAGCGACATCCGCCGGGCCCGCGAAAGGATCGGGTGGTCGTCGGCCTCGTTCGCCGACCTGCTGCGGCCGCAGCTCACCGCGGCCGAGATCGTCATGACCGCGCGCTATGCCGCCCTCGAGCCGTGGTGGCACACCTACACCGAGGCAGAAGCGGCTCGGGCCCGCGAGCTGCTCGAACGGGTGGGCGTGGGCACCCTCGCCGATCGTTCGTTCGCCACGTTCTCCTCGGGCGAACGTCAACGCGTGCTGCTGGCCCGCACGCTCATGAACGACCCCGGGCTGATCCTGCTCGACGAGCCGACCGCCGCCCTCGACCTTGCTGGCCGTGAGGAGCTCATCGCGACGCTCGACGAGCTCGCACTCGATCCGTCCACCCCGCCCGTGATCCTCGTGACGCACCACGTCGAGGAGATCCCTCCAGCGTTCACCCACGTGCTGATGCTTCGCGAAGGCCGAGTGCTCGCTCAAGGACCCCTCGGGAACACGCTCACCGAGGCGAACCTCGGTGCCTGCTTCGGCCTCGATGTCGCGCTCGAGCGCCGCGACGGCCGCTACGCAGCCTGGGCCCGCCGCTGACCCGCGTCGGCCGCCGGCCGCCGCGAAGAATGGTGCAGTCAGCAAGACGGGGAGCGACCGCTTCCAGATGCCTTGGCTGCTACGCGAGCAGGAGGAGGAGGCGGGCCTTCGAACGGTCGATCTCGTCGCGCAGCAGGCGTTCGACGAGGGGCTCCCACATCCCACCGCTGTAGTGCAGGTCCATGGCGAGGTTCGTGCCGCCGTCGTTCGGGGTGAGCCGGGCCCGCAGGACCCATGCGGCGTGCTTCTGCCCGTCGATCTCGCGCCGTTCGAACACCACCTGACGATCGTCCGAGCTCGTGCGAACCATGCGCAAGCGCTTCGAGCGCGACAGGGGCCCGACCTTGCCGCGGAGGTCGATGCTCCAGGCCGGACCAGGATCACCGGCTGCCGCTTCGACAGCGTCGGCGCGGGGAACGATGGTCAGCCACTGCGGATACGTCGAGAGGTCGTCGATCCACGCGTGCATCACATCGGGCGGGCACGGCGCGTCGAGGTTGGCGGTGATGTCCATGTGCGCTCAGTCTGCCCACTCGCGCAGGACAAGGAGCACTCCGCCCGCGACCCGCACCTCGAACTCGTCGCCCACCGTGACATTGCTCACGCCGCGCGTCGACGAGCGGTAGACAACCTCGTCGCGCAACGGATAGGCCAGGCCGCGCGTCTCGACGCGGACCCCTTCGGGGTGCACCACGAGCAACGTGACCGTACGGTCTGGAGCAGTGAGGAACGTACGCGTTTCGTCACGCAGCACGCTCACCGACCAACGATCGACATAGGCACTGACACGGCAGGTCGCGTACGACGGCGACGCCAGCAACAGCAGGTTCGCCAACGCGTGGTCGAGGCGTCCGGACACGCTTGCCACCACCACGATCTCTGCTCCGTGGCCGCCCTCCTCGAATGCGCGGTCGATGGCCAGTTCGAGATCGGTCTGGTCCTTCGCTGCGGGAAACGGATCAAGCACTGCACCGTCGGCAACCGCTCGCGCCACCGCATCTTCGGACACAGAGTCGAAGTCGCCGACGACGAGGTCGATGTGCAGTCCCAACGATTGTGCGTGGTGCACGCCGGAGTCGGCGGCGATGACGACGTCGAACGAGCCGAGGCGCGAAGAAAGCGCGGAAAGCGGACGCTCATCGCCCCCAGCGACGACGAGCACCCGGCGATGATGCGGCACGTCCGACATGCCGGCAGTCTGCCGTCCGTTCGTCAGTTGTGCGCCGCACATGCCAGCACGGCCTCGAGGCCCTAGCTGTAACCGTTCATAACCTTCCGTGTCTTGTAAGAGCTTTTCGGTGTGGCTCCGAGACGGCGTGCCCCGACACCGTGGCCGGCGCACGCAAAAGTGAACAGTTCTGTCACGCCCACCCATCAGCCGAAGGCCGGGTTTGGTGAGCATCAGCACGTGCTGGGCACATATGCAGGAGTGGACCGTACTGGGCTCGAACCAGTGACCTCTCGCGTGTGAAGCGAACGCTCTAGCCAACTGAGCTAACGGTCCAAGGAAGACGAACTCTAGCGCGACGCCGACGCTGCTCGACAACGCCGAGACCGGGAAGCGTCGGGCGTGGTGCTCGAGCGGAAACTAGGGAACTGGGCGAAGGCATGCGACCAGCGCAACGTCGATCGCGTACACCGCGGTGCCCGCCGGACACCCGCGAGCCATGCCCACGATGGATACGACCTCGGCGTCGTGGGGGGCCGTGCATGGCACCGGATCGAACACCGCGCCGACCAACACGCAATCGCCTGCGAGGAGCTCATACGACGAGAGTCGCCCACCGGGCGCTTCGTCGCTCTTGGTCGACGCGAACGCAGTGAACACGAAGATGCCCAGCAGCAACACGAAGATGGCGATGGTCGGGAGGACGCGGATGCTACAACCGAGCCGACCGTGCAGGTCGAGATCCTCGTCCTCGACCGTCCACGGCGGGCGGCCCGGCTGAGCGACCCGGTAGGGCTGCGAGGACGCAGGGGCAGCGGGCCGCGGTGCGGCGCGCTGCGCGGCCACGCGCCGCATTGCGGCGAGCGAGCTGTCGTACTCGCGACGAGCGCTCGCATCGCCCAGCACGGCCCACGCGGCGTTCGCCTCGCGCATCGCGCCAGCCGAACGGGCACGAGCAGCGGCTGGCGCGTCGAGGTTGCGGTCGGGGTGGTGCACCCGGGCCTTGGCGAGGTACGCCGCGCGAATCGTGGACGTGTCCGCCGTCGCAGATACTCCGAGTGCGTCGTAGTGCGTGCCCACGAGATGTTTCTAGCGCCGTGACCCGCGGATCGGCCCGAGCGCGAGAAGTCAGCCGGCGAGTAGGGCGGCCGCGACACGTTCGAGGCCCCCGATCCGGCTGGCTTTCACGAGCACCGCGTCGCCCGGGCCGAGGCAGCGTTCCCGCAGAACACCGAGCGCTTCGTCGATGCCGCTCACCGTGGTGCCGCCGTACTGCTCAACACCAACCGAGATCACCTCGATGCCGAGCGCGGCCGCGCACTCGCCGACCGCGCGATGCGCTTCGATCGACCCGGCACCGAGTTCGGCCATTGCCCCGAGCACCGCGATGCGACGCGATGCGGGAAGGGCTGCCAACCCGTCGAGCGCGGCCCGCATCGACACCGGGTTCGCGTTGTACGCATCGTTGAGCACCACCAGTCCACTGGTGGTTCGGGCGAACTCCATGCGCCATGGTGACAACTGCGGGCGTGCGAGTGCATCCGCGACGACGTCGAGCGGCGCGCCGCGTCCGACGGCCGCGGCAATCGCTGCCAGTGCATTCGCCACGTTGTGCGCGCCACGCGCGCCGAGCACCACTGAGGCGCTCCCCCATGGGGACTCGACGGTGAAGCGCGGGCGAAGCTCTGCGTCGAGCACGACGTCGCGGCTACGCACGTCCCCACGGGTCCCGTAGGTGAGGACGTCGGCCGACGTGCGGGTACGCATCGCGTAGACCAACTCGTCGTCGGAGTTGAGCACCGCGAGGCCGTCGATCGGGAGCGCCTCGATGATCTCACCCTTCGCCAACGCGACTGTCTCGAGATCACCGAACAACTCGAGGTGAGCGGCACCGACCGTCGTGACGATGGCAGTGCTCGGTGACGCGATCGCGCAGAGCTCGGCAATGTGCCCGATCCCGCGCGCCCCCATCTCGATCACGACCGCTTCGGCGTCGTGAGGCGCATTAGCCAGCGTAAGCGGGACGCCGATCTCGTTGTTGAACGACTTGGCGCTGCTGTGCGTCCGCCAATGTGAACCGAACGCCGCGGCACAGAGGTCCTTCGTCGACGTCTTGCCCACCGAGCCGGTGATGGCAACGACATGTCCATTGATGCGCCCGCGGGCGAGCACGCCCAGTTGCCGCAGGGCGAGCGCAGCGTCACGCACCACGAGCGCGGTTGCCGCGACTTCCGGGTCGGGCGCCCGTTCGGTGAGGTAGGCAGGTGCACCATTGGCAACCGCCCGAGCGATGAAGTCGTGCCCGTCGCGCGCGGCGACGAGCGGAACGAACAACATTCCTGTGGTGAGCGAACGCGAGTCCTGGGTGGCACCCTCGACCTCGACGGCGGCGGGACCCCGCACCGTGGCATCCATCGCCCTCGACAGCTCAGCAACGTCAAATCGCATGATCTCAAGTCTGGCCCGAACCTTGGCCCCTCGCGAGCACGTACGCCACTACGTTGTCGCCATGGCCGAACCCCGCATCCGCCTCATCGTGCTCTTCGGTGGCCAGTCGGCCGAACACGACGTCTCGCGCGTGACCGCCGCGCACGTGCTGCGCGCGGCCGATCCGTCTCGCTACGACGTACATCCGATCGCCATCACGCGCGACGGTCAGTGGGTCTTTGCCGAGGACGCGGCACGTGCGCTCGCTGCCGGCGCGGACACGCTGCCAGCCGCGCTCGACGCGATGGGGCCGAGCATCGATCCGTTCCTTGCGCTCAGCGAACGCGACGAGACCGCAGGGCTGGTGGTCTTTCCCTTGCTGCACGGCCCGCTCGGCGAGGACGGCACGATCCAAGGCATGCTCGAAATGCTCGACGTGGCCTACGTGGGCACCGGCGTGCTCGGCTCCGCGATCGGCATGGACAAGGCCACCGCCAAAGAGATCCTCTCCTTCCGTGGCATCACCGTTGCCCCGTGGGTCACGGTGCAGGCACATGCGCACGACGCCTCCACTGCACCCGCACTGGTACACCAGCTCGGCCTACCGGTGTTCGTGAAGCCCGCGAACATGGGCAGCTCCATCGGCATATCGCGTGCGTCCGACACCGACGAGCTCGACGCGGCGCTCGGGCTCGCGTTCAGTTACGACGAGGTGGTCGTCGTCGAGCAGGCGATCACCGGACGCGAGATCGAGGTTGCCGTGCTCGGCGATCTCGAGCCTCGCGCATCGGTACCAGGCGAGATCGTGCCGAGCCACACGTTCTACGACTACGCCGACAAGTACCTCGACGACGGGGCAAAGCTCCTGGTGCCGGCGCCGCTCGACGAGCACGAGGCGGGCGAGGTTCGACAGCTCGCACTTGACGTCTTCCGTGCGCTGCGCGGTTCGGGCATGGCCCGCGTCGACTTCTTCTACGAGAAGGGCGGCCGCGGCTTCCTCTGCAACGAGATCAACACCATTCCCGGCTTCACGCCGATCTCGATGTACCCGAAGCTATGGGAGGCCTCGGGCGTGGCCTACGGCGACCTCATCGACGAGCTCGTGCGCCTCGCACTTGCTCGCCACGCCCGCCGCCGCCGCCGCACGGATAGATAGTCGCGCTCGCAACCAGAGGTTGCTCGGCGAGACCGAACGGCGCAACGACCCAGCGTCGCCGCTTGAGGCGCCGAACTACTTGCTCGGTCGGTACCACCCCCGGCGACGCAACAAGGTAAGCGCGGCCGCAGGCCGCTCAGGCAATCTCGCCCGAACGGAGCGCAGCGAGTGAGGGCGAAGGCGCCAGCCCCGCGCGGACGAAGGCGAACAGCTCGCGGCGCAGACGAGCGAGTGAGGCCACGCCGCTCGGGATCTCGAGCGCGCGCTGGGCCCCGATGTCGGTGGCCACACCGAGCACCGCGCTGTAGACGAACAGCAGGATGAGCCGGGTGTCGGCGCGCCGGATGGTGCCGGCGTCCATCTCGTCGGCGAGGAACGACGCCGCCCGATCGAGCAGCGGCCGCAGGCGGCCACCGAGGTCGATGGCCGCCGCGTCGCCGAGCCGGGTGACCTCGCGGAGCATCCCGAGTAGCTCTGGTCGGCGCACGGCGAACCGGAACACCGCCCGCATCACCGCGTCGACGCGGTCGAGACCCGGGCCGGCGCCGCTGAGTGCCGCATCGAGCGCGAGGTGCAACTCTTCGGCCCCTCGGGCCATCGCGGCGTCGAGCAGCGCCTGCTTCGAGGGATACCAGTAGAGGACCGTCTGCTTGCGGACGCCCAGCGCTGCGGCGATGGCGTCGAGCGACGTGGCCTCGTAGCCGCGAGTTCCGAACTGCCCGAGGGCTTCGTCAAGGATGCGGTCACCGGTGCGCGCCACGCCCCGATGGTACCGCTCGTGGACCGGCTGTCTTTTCGTTCATGGACAGGATCTCTACCATTTGGTAGACAACGGGGGTGATCTCGGCGACCCTGGCGGGCAAACGCATCGCCGTGACTGGCTCCACCGGCTTTCTCGGCACGGCGCTCGTCGAGCGCCTGCTGCGCTGTGTCCCCGATGCCGAGCTGGTCCTGCTGGTCCGCCCCGGCCGACGAGGCGCCGAGGACCGCGTTCGTCGCGAGGTGCTGAAGAACGATTGCTTCGACCGATTGCGCCGCGAACTCGGCGGTCAGACGCCGTTCGACGCCTTAACCGCCTTGCGGATACGGGGCATCGCGGGCGACGTGTCGGTCGACGGCCTCGCCCTCGACGACGCGGGACGGGCGCTGCTCGCGTCATGCGACATCGTCATCCACTCCGCGGCAACGGTGTCCTTCGATTCTCCGCTCGACACTGCGGTCGAGGTGAACCTGCTCGGCCCGGTGCGCATCGCAGCCGAACTGCAGCGTCTCGGCGTCACGCCCCACCTGGTCGCCGTCTCCACGTGCTACGTCGCCGGTAGCCGCCGCGGCGAGGCCCCCGAGGAGCTTGTCGAGGACAGTCCGTTCTTCGTCGATGTCGACTGGCGCCGCGAGGTCGACGCCGCGCGACGAGCCCGCCAGGATGCCGAAGCGCAGTCACGCTCACCCGAGATGCTCGTCGAGTTCCGCAACAAGGCACGTCATGAGCTGGGTGCGGCGGGTACACCATTGCTCGCCGAGAAGACCGAATCGTTACGCGTGCAGTCAGTCACCGATCGAATGGTCGACTCGGGTCGAGCCCGCGCATCGTCACTCGGCTTTCCCGATGCCTACGCCTACACAAAAGCGGTCGGCGAACGAGCGTTGTGCGAGACCCGCGGCAACGTTCCCGTGTCAATCGTGCGACCGTCCATCATCGAGTCCGCGTGGTCCGAGCCGGTCCCCGGATGGATCCGTGGGTTCCGCATGGCCGAACCGGTCATCGTGTCCTACGCACGAGGGCTGCTCAGCGAGTTCCCCGGGGTACCCGAGGGCATCATCGACGTCATCCCGGTCGATCACGTCGTTGCGGCCATCATCGCCGTCGCCGCTCGCGGTCCCCTGCCCGACCCGAAACCCGACGTCATCCAGGTCGCGTCCGGCTCCGTCAACCCGCTCCGCTACCGTCGCCTTGTCGATCTGGTGCGCGACTGGTTCACCGAACACCCGATCTACGATGATCGCGGTCAAGCCATCGCCGTGCCCGACTGGTCGTTCCCCGGCCGTGGCCGGGTGCAACGACAGCTCGACCGGGCGAAGACCAGCATCGATCGCGCCGAGAAGGTGCTGAGCGCGCTTCCCTTGCGGGGTCGCCAGGCTGCGTTGCACGCCACCCTCGAGGAGAAGCGTTCGCTCGTCGAACGAGCCGAGGGCTACGTCAAGCTCTACGGCGCGTACGCCGAGTGCGAGGCCTTGTATGGCCTCGATCGGTTGCTCGCGTTGTGGGACACGCTCGACGCCGACGACCACGCGTCGTTCGCCTTCGACCCGCGCATCATCGACTGGGACCACTACGTCCGCAACGTCCACCTGCCCACCGTGGTCATCCAGGCGCGCGTCAAGACCACCCCGGGCGCAAAGCTCGGCCCTTCACGCTCGGAACGCCTGCGCAAACAGGTGCTCGACCCGTCACGGCAGCTCGCGGCGTTCGATCTCGAGAACACGCTCATCGCGTCCAACGTCGTGGCGTCCTATTCGTGGATCGCGACCCGCCGACTGCCCCGCGAAGATCGCGCCCGGTTCGTGATGAAGACACTTCTCGAAGCACCCGGCCTGCTGGCGCTCGACAAGCGCGATCGAAGCGACTTCCTCCGGCACTTCTACCGCCGTTACGACCACGCGCCGATCGCCCAGATGGAAGCCGATGCCGCCGAGATGTTCAGCGACGTCATACTCGCCAAGTCATTCCCGGCCGCGATCCGGCGCGTGCGAGAGCACCGTGCGCTTGGCCATCGCACCGTGCTCATCACTGGCGCGCTCGACTTCCTCGTACGACCGCTTGCCCCGTTGTTCGACGACATCATCGCCGCCGAACTGGGCCAACGGAACGACGGAACGTACGACGGCATGATGACCTCGGTGCCGCCCACCGGCGAGACCCGCGCCTACGCCCTCGAGGCGTACGCAAAGTCACACGGCATCTCCCTTGCGGAGAGCGTGGCCTACGCCGACTCGTCGAGCGACCTCCCCATGCTCGAAGCAGTCGGCTTCCCTGTTGCCGTCAACCCCGAGACGCGCCTCGCGTCGATCGCTCGCAAACGCGGCTGGTTGATCGAGGACTTCCACAAGGCCCCAGGGGCACCGGGTCGCCTGCTGCCCATCGCGCCACCCCGCCGCGGGGCGATCGCATGAGCCCCGGCGACGACACAAGGGCGATCGCATGAGCCCCGGCGACGACACGGGGCGATCGCATGAGCCCCGGCGACGACACAAGGGCGATCGCATGAGCCCCGGCGACGACACAAGGGCGATCGCATGAAGGCGCTGCGCTTCGAGCGCAAGATCGCCAAGTTCGCCGCGGCGACAATCGCCGGACGCGTGGTGCCCGGACGGGGCGCGAAGCACGGCCCGCTGCAACTCGAAGACGTCGATGTCCCGAAGTTCCCCGATGCCGACTGGGTGCGGCTGCGGCCGCGCTTGGCCGGCATCTGCGGCAGCGACCTCGCCACCATCGATGGTGCGTCTTCGCGCTACTTCGAGCCCATCGTTTCTTTCCCGTTCGTCATGGGCCACGAGGTCGTGGGTGACCTCGACGACGGAACTCGCGCCGTGCTGATACCTGTGTTGCACTGCGCGACGCGTGGCTTCGCGACGGTGTGCGACTCGTGCGCGCGCGGTGCCATCAACCTGTGCGAGCGCATCGCGTTCGGCCATCTCGAGCCGGGGTTGCAGAGCGGGTTCTGTGAGTCCACCGGCGGCGGCTGGTCGGTGGCCATGGTGGCGCACCCTTCGCAATTGCTGGTCGTGCCTGATGAGGTGACCGACGAAGCGGCCGTGCTCATCGAGCCGATGGCGTGCGCCGTGCACGCGGCACGAGCGATCACCACGGACGACATCGCGTTCATCGGTGCAGGTGCGCTCGGGCTGCTCACGGTCGCGGCAACCCGGGCGATCCGTCCCGACGCACGCATCGTCATCACCGCGAAGTACCCCGAGCAACGCGCGTTCGCCAAAGCCCTCGGCGCTGACCAGGTCATCGCACCGAACGAGCTCACGCGGACGCTGCGCAGCACCACAGGTTCGCTGGTCGTCGGCGACTACCTCACCGGTGGCGTGAGCACCATCGTCGACTGTGTCGGAAGCGAGGCCTCGCTCACCGACGCTCTGCGAGTCGTCGCACCCGGCGGCACCGTGCTCGTGGTCGGAATGCCCGGCCACACGTCGCTCGACCTCACTGCCCTGTGGCATCGCGAGAGCGCGCTCAAAGGTTGCTACGCGTACACCCGCGACGACTTCGACACGGCGCTCGATCTTGTGCGCAAGCTCGACCTCGGCCGACTTGTCAGCGCGACCTACCCCCTTCACCGCTACGAAGAAGCGATCGAGCACGCGGCCAATGCCGGGCCGCGTGGCGCGGTCAAGATCGCCTTCGACATGCGCAACGAGAAACAACGGAACGATCTCTGATGGCTACGAACAAGCGTGCCCCGCGACCCGGTTTCGTGCTGGACGTCGACAAGTCGACGCCGCCGATCGTGTTTCACCACGGCGAGGGATTCCGCCTCGAGAAGCTGCCTGCCGGCCGCACGCGAATCCTGTACCCCGCCGACCCGCTGGTCGGACTGCCCGACCCCGACGGCGCCATCCGCGATGCGCTGCTTCACCCGATCGATTGCGACCCGCTGCCCGCGCTGCTGCGTCCGGGCATGAAGCTCACCATCGCGTTCGACGACATTTCGCTGCCGCTGCCCCCGATGCGCAAGCCCGATATCCGCCAGCGCGTCATCGAAGCGGTGCTCGACATGGCCGCCGAGGCGGGCGTCGACGACGTGCACCTCATCGCCGCGCTCGCGTTGCATCGACGCATGACCGAAGCCGAGTTGCGCCACGCCGTCGGCGATCGCGTCTACGACGCATTCGCACCCCACGGCACGCTCTACAACCACGATGCCGAAGATCCCGAGAACATGGTCCTGCTCGGCGTCACCAAGCACGGCGAAGAAGTCGAAATGAACCGGCGCGCCGCCGAGAGCGATCTCCTCGTCTACGTCAACATCAACCTCGTGGCTATGGACGGAGGCCACAAGTCCACGGCCACCGGACTCTCGGGTTATCGCGCGCTGCGGCATCACCACAACGTGAAGACCATGCTCGAAAGCAAGTCGTTCATGGATCAGCACAAGAGCGAGCTGCACCACTCGAACTGGCGGCAGGGCGCAATCATCAAGGACGCGGGCATCAAGATCTTCCAGATCGAGACCACCGTGAACAACAACACGTTCGGCCACGATGGGCCCCTCTCGATGCTGCAAAAGCGCGAGTGGGAGTGGACCGCACGCGATCGCGCATCGTTCGTCACGATGCACAACGGCCTCAAGATCATGAAGACCAGCCACAAGCGCAAGATCTTCAACTCTTGGCAGGCGCCCTATGACCTCACCTCGGTGCAGGCAGGCGAGATCGAAGCTGTGCACAAGATCACTACGGAGAACGTGTACAAGCAGCAACTCGTGCCGGTGCAGGGCCAGACCGACATCCTCACGATGGGCCTGCCGTACATATGCCCGTACAACGTGAACTCGGTGATGAACCCGATCCTCGTGATGTGCCTCGGGCTCGGCTACTTCTTCAACCTCTACCGTGGCAAGCCCGTCGTGCGCGAAGGTGGCGTGCTCATCATGACGCACCCCACGCCGTGGGAGTTCCACCCAGTTCACCACCCGAGCTACATCGACTTCTTCGAACAGGTGCTGTCGGAGACCACGAACCCGCTCGAGATCGAAGCGAACTACGAGAAGAAGTTCGCCGAGGACGAGTGGTACCGCCACCTGTACCGCACGAGCTACGCCTACCACGGTGTGCACCCGTTCTACATGTGGTACTGGGGGTCACACGCCCTCGCGCACCTCGGCCAGGTGATCATCGTCGGTGGTGACACGCGCGCCGTCCGGCGGCTCGGGTTCCGTCCTGCGTCGACGATGCAGGACGCGTTCGAGATGGCAAGCGACGTCGTCGGTCGTCAACCCACCATCACCCATCTGCACAACCCCCCCATCCTCATGGCAGACGTGTCGTGAAGATCGTCGGCGCCAGCACGGTGTCGGGCGCGGCGAAGCTCGTCGGCATGGCGCGTCGTGCGCAGTTCCCATTGCGCGCGCCCACCGTGCCCCGCGGCATCGAGCCGTTGCCGTCGCGCCATCCGGTCGGCGGCGACTACGACACCGAGTGGGCTCGATCGCCACTCGCTCGTGTGACGCGCGCGGCACTGGTCGAGGGCATCATGCGCCCACTCGTGTACGTATTCGGCTCGCCCGAGCGCGTCGGCGCCGACCGCCTCGACGACATCGATGGCCCGGTCGTGTTCGCGGCGAACCATCACAGTCACTTCGATACGCCACTCATGCTGACGTCGATCCCCGACCGGTGGCGGCACAAGCTCGTGGTGGGCGCCGCGGCCGACTACTTCTTCGGCGCGCGGGTCACGGGAGCGCTGTCCGCGCTCGTGATCGGCGCCATCCCGATCGAACGCAACAAGGTCGGCCGCAAGAGCGCCGACCTCGCGCGAGGGCTCATCGACGATGGCTGGTCGATGCTGATCTTCCCCGAGGGCGGTCGCAGCCCCGACGGATGGGGCCAACCGTTCCGCGGTGGTGCGGCCTTCATAGCGCAGCGCTGCGGCGTGCCGGTCGTGCCGATCCACCTCGAAGGAACCGGGCGCATCCTGCGCAAGGGTAAGAACAGACCCTCTCGCGCACGAGTGACCGTCACCTTTGGGCCGCCACTCGTCGCACTTCCGAAGG
This sequence comes from Actinomycetota bacterium, assembly GCA_009699605.1. Classification (GTDB taxonomy): domain Bacteria; phylum Actinomycetota; class Acidimicrobiia; order Acidimicrobiales; family WLNW01; genus WLNW01. The sequence goes on from WLNW01000024.1 coordinate 29,325, forward strand.
AGGATGCGCGCAAGTTCGCCGTGCGCATCGAGCGCGAGGTGGCCATCCTCGCCGACGAAGCCGCCACCGACTGGTGGCAGGCACGCCAACGCGCGTACGCCAGGGACACGCCGCACCTCACCGGCCCTACCGTCGGCACCTGGCGCCGTCACTGGGCCGTCAGCGCACGCGACAAGACGGTCCGCCGCGCCAAACGCACCTGGCCGAAGCGGTGATTCGGACGCACTCGTTCACCTGGCCGCATGTCTCGTCGACCCTACGACGACACGATGCTGGTCGGATCCGGCTTGGCTGGTCCCAGCAGAAACGGGCAGTGCCGGCCTAGCCGGCCCCGGAGAGCTCGGGCAAACGGATCGAGCGAGTGCGGCCGAAGTTCACTCGACGAGTCGCAAGCCGCTCGGGGCCATGGACGCTTCGACACTGGGGAGCTCGACGGAGAACTCGGTGAGGTGGCCGGGAAAGACATGCTCGCTCATCAGCACCGGGCGACCGGCGACCGACCG
>WLNW01000240.1 GCA_009699605.1 Actinomycetota bacterium
CGCTACCGCTGGCGAGATCTCGAGGTCTCGTTGCCGTTGCCCGGCCGCTTCAACGTCGCGAACGCGCTCGTCGCGTCCGAGTTGTGCATCGGGCTCGGTGTCGCACCGGCCACGGTCGCCGAAGCGTTGGCTACGGTGGCGCCGGTTCCCGGTCGGTTCCAGCGCGTCGATCTCGACGCGCCCTTCACCGTGATCGTGGACTATGCCCACACGCCTGATGGTCTCGACAACGTGCTTGCCGCGGCCCGCGAGATCGTCGGCGCGGGTCGCGTGCTCGTGGCGTTCGGCTGTGGTGGCGATCGCGACGTCACGAAGCGTCCGTTCATGGGACGCAGCGCCCGCGAGGGTGCCGATTTCGTCGTGGTCACGACCGACAACCCTCGGTCGGAGGATCCGGCGCAAATCGTCGCGCAGATCGTGGCGGGCATGCCCGCGCGACCCGATGTAGTCGAGCTCGATCGACGCAGCGCGATCCGTTGCGTGCTCGGGGCAGCACACTCGGGAGACATCGTGATCATCGCCGGCAAGGGTCACGAGACGACCCAACAGATCGGCGGTCGATCTCTGTCCTTCGACGACGCGGTCGTTGCCGTCGAAGAAACTTCTGCACTTCGTTCGGCCGGGCAGGGCTGACGGTGGTCCGCCTGCTCATCGCGTCCGCGGTGGCGCTCGTGGTGTCCCTCGCTGGGACGAAGCTGCTCATCGTCTGGCTCACGCGCCACAACATCGGTCAACCAATTCGCGAGGACGGCCCCGAGGGGCACGTGACCAAGGCCGGAACACCCACCATGGGCGGCATCGCGATCGTCGCCGGGGCCTTCGTCGGCTGGGTGGCGAGCGACTTCTACCATGGCGTCTACACCCGCACGGGAATCTTCGTGATGGCCGCGATCATCGGCAGCGCGCTCGTCGGGTTGCTCGACGACTGGATCAAGGTCATGCGCGAGCGCAACCTCGGGCTGAGCAAGCGGGCCAAGCTGTTCGGGTTGCTCGGCGTGGCCGGCGGGTTCGGCATCTTGATGGTCACGGCGACCAACGTGCACACGACCGTGTCGTTCACGCGCTGGGATTCGTTCGGTCTCGATCTCGGCAAGTTCGCGTGGGTCGTGTGGGCCGTGTTCATCATCGCAGCCTTCTCGAACGCTGTGAACTTCACCGATGGGCTCGACGGTCTCGCATCGGGTGCCGCCATCCTCGGGTTCGCGGCATACATGTTCATCGCCTTCTGGCAGTTCCGTCACGAGGACGTGTATGAGGTGGCGCACGCGCTCGACCTCGCAGTGATCGCCGCATCGATGATCGGTGGGTGTCTCGGCTTCCTTTGGTGGAACGCAGCGCCGGCACAGATCTTTATGGGGGACACCGGATCCCTGGCGATCGGCACGGGGCTCGGTGCGATCGCACTCGCCACGAACACGCACTTCCTGTTGCCGATCATCGGCGGGCTGTTCGTGCTCGAGACGGTGTCTGTGGTGCTGCAGGTCGCTCGCTTCCGCCTCGCGGGGAAACGATTTTTCCGCATGGCACCCTTCCATCACCACATGGAACTCGGCGGCATCGCAGAGACGAAGGTCATCATCCGACTGTGGATCGTGTCGGGTCTGTGCACGGGCGTCGGGCTCGGGATCTTTTACGCAGACGCGATTGCGGCGGGTATCACCAAATGACGGCAGCAGCGCTGCGCCTGACCGGCCGACCCGCCGGACGACGCTCGAGCTACTTCGTCGCGCTTTTCATAGCCGTCGCAGTACTTTCACTTTTCGGGCTCGTGATGGTGCTGTCGGCATCGGCCGCCAACGCGCTGCGGTTCGAAGGATCGTCTTGGTACTACTTTCGCCAGCAGCTGGCGTGGTTGGGTATCGGGACCACCGCGATGGTGGTCGCCATGCGCGTCGACTACCGCTTCTGGCGCCGGCTCACCAAGCCGATCATGCTCACCGCGCTCGCGTTGCTCACGCTTGTGCTGAAGTCACGTTTCGGTATCACCGTGAACGGTTCCACGCGTTGGTTCGGCTGGGGCCCGGTCCGCCTGCAGCCGAGCGAGATTGCCAAAATCGCGCTCATCCTGCACTGCTCCGACCTGCTGGCGCGACGAAGCAACTGGCGGGCCGGACTCGTGCTGAGCCCGGTGCTGGCGTCGTTCGGGTTGGTGGCCGTGCTACTCATGCTCGAACCGAACCTCGGCACGACCATCATCTGCGCGGCCATCGTGCTCGCGCTCTTGTGGAGTGCCGGTGCACCGCTGAAGGCGTTCGCTGGCGTGGCTGGAACGGCCGCGACGCTCACGGCGATCCTCGCCGTGGCCGAGCCGTACCGCATGCGTCGACTCGTCGCATTCACCGACGTGTGGGCCAACCGGAGCGACTCCGGGTACCAGACCGTGCAGTCGTTGATCGCCGTGTCGAACGGTGGCATCACCGGCGTCGGGCTCGGTGCGAGTCGCGGCAAGTGGGGATACCTGCCCTACGCACACACCGACTTCATTTTTTCGATCATCGCCGAGGAGCTCGGGCTCATCGGCTCGCTGAGCGTGATCTTTTTGTTCCTGTTGATCGGCGTGCTGGGGTTCGCTGCTGCGTCACACGCCCCCGACGACTTTGGCCACTACGTGGCGATCGGCATCACCACGTGGTTGCTGGTGCAAGCGTTCATGAACATCTCGGTGACGCTCGGCCTCATCCCGGTGACCGGTGTACCCCTGCCTTTCCTCTCGTTCGGCGGATCCTCGCTCGTCGTCACGATGGGAGCGTTCGGCATACTGCTGAACATCGCGCGGCAGGCGCGTTGATGGCGAAGGTCACGTCTGCCCCGCCGAAGTGCTGGGCGGTCATCGCTGGTGGTGGCACCGCAGGGCACGTCTCGCCCGGCCTGGCGATCGCTCAGGCGCTCGTCGACGCCGGTCATGGTGCCGAGTCCATCCACTACGTCGGCTCCGAGCGCGGCATCGAGGCACGGTTGGTCCCCGAGTCGGGGTTTGCGTTGACGCTCCTGCCGGGCCGCGGCATCAAGCGAAAACTGACGCTCGACAACGTCGGTGCCGCGTGGGGGCTGGTGCGGGCGTTCGTGCACGCCTACCGACTTCTCGGACGCCTACAGCCTCGCGTGGTGGTCGCGCTCGGCGGGTACGCAAGCGTGCCGGCGGCTTTCGCGGCGATCCTGCGGCGCATCCCGGTCGTGGTCGCCGAGCAGAACGCCGTGCCCGGGCTCGCGAACCGCGTGGTGGGTCGTTTCGCCAAGGCCTGCGCCGTGTCCTTCGCCGGGACCGCACTACCGCGATCGGTGCTCACCGGGAACCCGGTCCGAGAGGAAGTGCGAACGCTCGATCGCCCCACAGCGCGTCTGGTTGCTCGCGCGGCCTATGGCGTCGAAGAAGCGCAGGTTCTCGTCGCGGCCTTCGGCGGCTCGCTCGGCGCCCGCCGGATCAACGATGCGGTCTTGGGCCTGGCCGAGTCGTGGCGTGATCGAGGCGACGTCGCCATCCGTCACGTCATCGGTGAGCTCGACTGGGACCGCCTCGCGGAGCGTGTCGCCGCGCTCACCGACTCCACCGGCCCTGCCCCTTCGGGTCTGAGATACACCGCCGTGCGCTACGAGGACGATATGCCTTCGCTTTACGCCGCCGCCGATGTGGCGGTGTGTCGAAGTGGCGCATCAAGCGTCGCCGAGCTGGCAGTTGTCGGCCTTGCGTCGGTGCTGGTGCCTTTGCCCGGTGCGCCGGGCGACCATCAGACAGCGAACGCCCGGGCGCTCGTCGACGCCGGAGCGGCCATGCTCGTGGCCGATGCCACGCTCGACACCGCGCTCCTCGCCTCGATTCTCGCGCCGCTGGTGCGCGATCCTGCTGCGCTCGCGAGGATGAGCCACAACGCCGAGGCGGTAGCCCATCAGAACGCGGCGCACGCCGTGGCCGAGATCGTGGAGGAGTGCGCTCGTGGTTGACATCCAACCTGATCAGGTGGATCTGAACCACCGGATGCGCGTGCACATCGTGGGCGTGGGCGGCGCGGGCATGAGCGCCATCGCCTCGGTGCTCGGCGCGATGGGCCACGAGGTGAGCGGTAGCGATCTGCGAGATGCCGCCGGCCTCGAGCGGCTGCGCGCGGGCGGCGTGCGCGTCGTCATCGGCCACGACGCGGCCAACCTCGGCGACGCCGAGATCGTCGCCATCTCCACGGCCATCCCACCGACCAACCCCGAGGTGATGGAGGCACGAGC
>WLNW01000241.1 GCA_009699605.1 Actinomycetota bacterium
CGCACGCGCGTGGCGAGCCGGTGAACCCGTAGCCCGGAATCGCGGTGTGACCGTGCTCAGTCGATCGACTCGCCGAGGCGCTCGAGCAGAGCGTCGAAACGCTGGGTCAGGTCATCGAGACGGTGCGCGGATCTCCTCGCGGGTCAATTCGCGCAATTCTCGGGCCCCCACCTTCGCTCGAAACAGTCAATTGGTGCGCCGCTTTGTAGCGTTTGAACGCGATGCCCGAAGGACACACCATCCACCGACTCGCCAACGATCTCGCGCACGACCTCCGCGGCCGACCCGTAGTCGCATCCTCGCCGCAGGGTCGGTTCGCCGCGAGCGCCGAGCGGATCCACGGCGCCGCACTCGTGCGGGCCGAGGCTTTCGGCAAGCAACTCTTCCTCGACTGGGCCACCGGCGACGTGCTCTCGGTGCACCTCGGGCTCATCGGCAAGTTCCGCCGCACCCCGGCCGAGCGCGCGCCGAGCGCTCAGGCCCGGCTCCGCCTCGTGCCCGAAGGCGGCGCCGTCGCATGGGACCTCACCGGCCCGATGGCGTGCGAGCTCGTCGATCCCGCCACCCGGCGGCGCATAGCCGCCACAATCGGCCCCGACCCGTTGCGCCGCAACGGGTCCGTGGACGAGTTCGTGCGGCGCAGCAGCGCCAAGCGCGCGCCGATCGGTGCGGTCCTGCTCGACCAACAGGTGATCGCGGGCATCGGCAACGTGTACCGCGCCGAGGTGTGCTTCCTTTGCGGCATCGACCCTCGACGCTCCGCGGCCACCCTCACCGACAACCAGCTGCGCGCCCTGTGGCGCGAGTCAGGTACCCAGCTCCGCAACGGTGTACGACTCAATCGCATCGTCACCCGAGCGCCAGCGGAGCTCGGTCGCTCGCAGCTCGCACGCGTGCCGGCCGGTGAACGCCTCTACGCCTACAAGCGCGGTGGCGATCCGTGCCATCGGTGCGGCGAGCACATCCAAAGCGTCGAGATCGGTGGCCGCTCGACCTGGTTCTGCCCGAGCTGCCAGTCATGACCGCACAACCCGCGTACGACGCGCTTCTGGTGGTGTCCTTCGGTGGCCCTGAGGGACCCGATGACGTCGTGCCGTTCCTCGAGAACGTCACGCGGGGTCGCGGCATCCCCCCCGAGCGACTCGCCGAGGTCGGCGCGCACTACCTGTTGTTCGGCGGCGTGAGCCCGATCAACGCGCAGTGTCGCGAGCTCGTCGCCGCGCTGCGCGTCGAACTGCGCGACAGCGAACACGATCTGCCGGTCTACTGGGGGAACCGGAACTGGCACCCGATGCTGGCCGACACCATCCGCACGATGCGCGACGACGGCGTTCGCCGAGCCCTCGCGTTCGTGACATCGGCGTGGAGCTCGTACTCGGCATGTCGCCAGTACCTCGACGACATCGAGGCGGCGCGCGCGATCGTCGGACCTGACGCTCCGACCGTCGACAAGATCCGGCAGTTCTTCGACCATCCCGGCTTCATCGAACCAATGGCCGACAATCTGCGGGCCGCGCTGGCACGGGCCGGGGTCGACGCCCACGATCCGAGCACCCGCTTGCTGTTCAGCGCTCACAGCATCCCGGGGTCGATGGCCGGGACCTCGGACTACGTGGTGCAACTGCACGAAGCGGCGCGGCTCGTCGCCACCATGAACGAGATCGACACGTACGAGATCGTCTACCAGAGCCGCAGCGGCCCACCGTCGGTGCCCTGGCTCGAACCCGATGTCGGCGACCGCATCGAGGCGCTCGCGATGGAGGGCATCACCACCGTCGTCGTCGTGCCGATCGGGTTCATCTCCGATCACATGGAGGTGGTCTACGACCTCGACACCCTCGCCGCGCAGCGCGCGCGCGACTGCGGTGTCCGCTTCGAACGCGCGTCCACCGTGGGCGTCGAACCGCGCTTCGTCGCCATGATCCGCGAGCTCGTCGAGGAACGATTCGCCACATCGATCCCCCAGCGCACACTCGGCGATCTCGGAGTTCGGCCCGATCGTTGCGCCCCCGGTTGCTGCCCGGCCCCGACGCGTTCTCGCTGACCATCCCCGCCTGGGCGCGCGCCGTTCTCTACGATTTTGTCGTAACGAGGAGGTGTCGCCTTTGAACCACGCACGCATCGCTGCAGCGGCGCTGCAGTTCCGCCTGGCCACGTTGCAGGACACGCTCGTCGACCCCACCCGTTTCGACATCGATGGTGCCGCTGCATGCGCGATCGCATGTGGCGATCCCGAGATCGACAGCGCCATCCGTCAGCTGGGAAACGCCTGGACCCGCGCCGGACTCGACCCGGCCCGCATGTGCGAGTCGTGGTGCGCCCTCGATGGCGATCGTCTGCTCGCCGCCGGGGGCATCGGGGTAATCGATGCGCTCGACGACATCATTCGCGGCGTCAACCGCCGCGCCGTATTCACCTGACGTCGCGCGGTTCCGTCACGACCGACGACCGCAGCGGCGCACTGCGCATGAAGCATGCGATCACAATGCCGAGCAGCGCAAACACCGTTGCCAGTCGGAACGAATCGTTCACTGCGTGGCGGAACGCGTCGATCGCATGCGAACGAATCGGCTCGGCGAGCGCCCCAATCGGCTTCGACTCCGGGCGCACCTCGCGCAACCCGAGCGAGCGATACGTGTCCGGATCCGTCTCACGCCGGAAGTAGGTGCCGAACCGGGCGATGAGCAGGGAACTGCCGAGCGCCGGCCCGAAGACCTGGCCGATGGTGCGACTGAACATGGCGAGCGACGAAACGACACCCAACTCTTCGTGCCGGACGGCGTTCTGCATCGCGATCATGATGATCGGCGACGCGACGCCCGAGCCGAGACCCACCACGAACGTGCTGCCGTAGACCTGCCAATCGGGCGATCCTCGACCGAGTATCGACAACAGGTAGATGCCTCCGCTGAACACGGTGACACCGAGCAACGGGTACCACCGGTACTTTCCGGTCCGCGAGACGAGCTTGCCCACGATGGTGGTCGAGATCACGATCCCGACCGACGTGGGCAGCACGGTAAGGCCGGCCTTGGTGGCCGACGCCCCGTTGACGATCTGTTGGAACAGCGGCAGAAAGATCGCGATGCCGAAGTTGGCGGCACCGATGCAGAACGTCGTGCCCACGCACACGCGGATGATGCGGTTGCCGGCGAGGTGCATAGGGAACAGTGGCTCGGGCGCGCGTCGCTCCTGCCACACGAACAACCACGAGAACAGTGCGCCCGCCAGAGCACTGGCGAGGAGGAATGGCGATGTCCACGGGTAGAGGTCGCCGCCCGCCGACGCGACAAACGACAGCAACGACACGGCTGCGACGATGAAGATCGCGCCCGCATAGTCGATGGAGCGGGCGATGGTGGTGCGTGCGGCGCGGAACCCGTAACCGATGCAGAAGAACGCGAGCCCGCCCAGCGGCGCGTTGATGAAGAAGATCCACCGCCACGACAAATAGTCGACGAAGAAACCACCGATGAACGGACCGCTCATCCCCGCGACCACCCACACGGTCGGCGCGACCCACGCCACCCTGCCTCGCTCGCGCGGCGGCACGATGTCGGCGAGCACCGCTTGTGTCTGTCCCGTTATCCCACCCCCGGCCGCGCCTTGCAACCCCCGGGCGATGATGAGCTGGGCGCTCGAGGTGACGAGACCGCACAGCACCGACGCCAGCACGAACAGCACGACCGAAATCTGGAACGTGCGCTTGCGGCCGTAGATGTCGCCGAGCTTGCCGTAAAGCGGCATCGACGCAACCAGCGTGATCTGGAACGAGATGAACATCCAGGCGACATTGCCGCCGATGTCCTCGTTCACGGCCTTCGCCGCGGTCGCGAGGATGAGCAGGTCGAACGCGGGCAGCGACATCGCCAGCATGAGGCCCACGATGACGACGTTCAGGTTCGACTCGTGTGCGCTGGCCTCACCCCCCGATGACATCGAGCCCGACACTACGCGGGACCCGATGGGCTCGACGGGCCCGGCCTATGACGGTTGTCAGCGCGGCGGGGGGCTCGGCCGAAGTCGGCCCACGCCGAACAGCACGGTGCCCACGAGAACGCTGCCGGTGATCGACCCGCTCAACGACATCACGAGGTCGCCGATGGTGTCGGTATACGCACCGGCGAGCTCGTTGGGGTTGTTTCGGATGAACGCGAGGTATTCCAGCACCTCCCACACGACGTGGGTGACGGCACCGAAGCCGATGGTGA
>WLNW01000242.1 GCA_009699605.1 Actinomycetota bacterium
GACGACATCATCGACCTCGTGCGTCGCGGCCAGGGTGTGCTCAATATCTTGCCGCTCGGTGGGGTCAAGGACGAGGTCGACGCAGCCATCGTGCAGCTCTTCCCCGAGCGTGCCGTTGCCGTCGAGGCGAGCGCCACTCGCGCGGCCAACGGGTAGCGAAACCCACGCAAGTAGCATTGCTCGGATGCAACTGAAGCACTCGCCGCTCGACGCGGCGCACCGCGCGCTGGGCGCGAAGATGGTGCCCTTCGGCGGATGGGACATGCCGCTCTCCTACGAGCACGGCACCATCGCCGAGCACACCCGCTGCCGCGCCGCGTCCGTGATGTTCGACGTCAGCCATCTGGGCACCGTGCTGGTGAGCGGACCCGACGCGTTCGCTCAGCTGCAGTTGGCCTTCACGAACGACCTGCGGCGTATCGGCCCTGGTCGTGCGCAGTACACCCACCTCCTCGATCCCGACGACGCCTCGGTCATCGACGACATCATCGTGTGGTGGCTCGACGAGACCACGTTCCAGGTCATGCCCAACGCGTCCAATACCGATCGCGTCGAGGCGGCGCTCTCGCGAACCGGCGCCGATCTCACGGCCATCGACACCACGGCCACGCGCGCCGTGATCGCGGTGCAGGGCCCGACGACCCGCCAGGTGCTTGCCGGCTTCTTCCCCGCAGCGGCTGAGGTCGATCGATTCACCGTGCAGCAGCTGAGGTGGAACGGCGACCCGTGTGTGGTGGCTGGCACCGGATATACCGGCGAGGACGGGGTCGAGATCGCTATTGCTTCCGAGCATGCACCGGCAATGTGGGACGCGCTCCTCGCGGCCGGTGCCTCGCCGGCCGGCCTCGGCGCCCGAGACACGCTGCGCCTCGAGGCCGGCTTCCCCCTGCACGGCCACGAACTCGGCCCGGGCATCACGTCCTTGCAGGCCGGACTCGGCTGGGTGGTCGGCTGGGACAAGGGGCCGTTCCAAGGTCGCGATGCTCTGGTCCGTGAGAAGACCGGTGGTGTGGCACGCCGGCTACGGGGCCTCGTCACCGAAGGCCGTCGCCCTCCCCGCGCCGAACAGCAGGTGCTCGTCGACGGTGTCGTCGTCGGCGTGGTCACCAGCGGAAACTTCTCGCCGGTGCTGCAGCAGGGCATCGCGTTGGCGTTGTGCGATCCGACCATCTCGATCGGCGCCGAGGTCGATATCGACGTGCGCGGTTCGCTCATTCCTGCACGCGTGGTGAAGCTCCCGTTCGTCACCCGCTCCTGAGCAGAGCCTCACGTCACAAACGAACGTCACGGCCGCAACCGGGAAGCAACAGGCACGACGCGACGTTGTAGAGGATGCACGAGCCCGGTCAAGCGTCCCGGGCCTGCTTCCGCCGGGCCCCCACGCCCGACCAAGGGTGTACACCATGAATCAGATCACCGACCAGAACAACCCCTTCGGCCAGAACAGTGCCGATCAGCCGCACGAAGTGTGCATGCTGCGTTCGCGGGCCGAAAGCCTCACTGCGCAGGCCAAATCTCTGTCGCAACCGCTGGCTGTCACCTACCGCCGCCGGGCCCGTGAGCTGCAACTCGAGGCATACCTCCTCGAGAACGTCCTGATGGTGCACTCCAGCTGATCCTGTTCGTTCGGCGGGGCGTGTGGCCCCGTCAGGCGAGCGAGCGAGCATCGGCCGCAGCTGGTAGCCCGTGCCGATCGAGAACTTGCGCTACCTGACCCTCACCTTTGGGCGCGCATCGATGTTCACCCAGGCGTGCGTTCGGGCTGTTCCTGGGGGACCGAGACCGAGTTCAACCCACTCGTACATGCGCGCGGTACGGTCGTCACCATGACCGATGAGCTCCTCGCCCGCATCGACCGCATCGAGTCGACCGAAGCAATCCGCCAGCTCGTGGCCCGCTACAGCCTGGCGCTCGACATGCGCGACATCGATTCGCTCGTCGGGCTGTTCCCCGAGGACATCCGCGTCAGCCGTGATGCGTCCGGGCGCAAGGAGCTGCGCGCCTGGTTTGACGAGACGCTCCGCGTGCAGTTCGACGGAACCGCCCACGTCACGGGTGGTCACGTCATCGAGTTCGACAATCCCGACCACGCTCGCGGTGTCGTGTACTCACGCAACGAGCACGAGACCGGGCCCGAGTGGGTCATCATGACCATGATGTATTGGGACCACTACGAGCGCGTCGACGCCCGGTGGTACTTCCGGCGCCGGCTGCCGTTGTACTGGTTTGCCACCGATCTGAACCGGCCACCGATCGGCGACCGCAAGATGCGGTGGCCTGGACGCGAACCGTACGAAGGTGGCTGGCACGGCTTCTGGCCGACCTATCGCGAGTTCTGGGACCGCGCCGGCGATCACGGCGGCGACGTGCCCGAGCCGGCACCCATCGACGAGTTCCTCATCCGGATGCGTCGCGGCGCGCCCGAGAAGCTCAACGTGCGCGTGCGCTGAAGCTCAGCTCTTGGCCGCCTTGGCCGCCTTGGCCTTTGCGCGGGCACGTGCGGCGCGCTCGCGCTGCCAGAGACGAGACCGTTCCACGTCGAGCTCCAGGACACGGTCACGCTTGAGCTCGGCGAGGTTCTCGTGGTCGATCATCCATACGACGTGCTGAAGCATCTCGACCGCCTCCTGGTCGGAGGGCAACTCGGAGATCACCGGACCGAAGATGCCGGGGCCCGCGCCACCCTTCGTGCGAATGGTCGGGACGCCGAACGCCTTGGTCTCCTTGACGAGCTGACGGTGCTCACGCACGAGCTTGGTGAAGGTCTGTTTCGTGACGATGGCCCGGTCGTAGATGTCGGGCGCGAGGCCGATGTCCTCGAGCGCGCGGTGAAACGTTGCCGCGTCTTCGTAGGGCTCGAGCTTCTCGAAGTAGCGCGTGCCGAGTGCGGCGTAGAACGCGCCCATTGCGTCGTTGCCGTGCTTGTCGCGGACCGCGATAGCCGTGCGCAACCCGCGTACGCCGCTGGTCAGTGGGTCGCCGGCCGCGACGCCGTCGTCATGATGTGCGAGCTCGAGCGAGTACACGCCCCAGGTGACCTCGGCCTCGCCCAGCTCCTCGACCCGGCGGATCCACTTCGAGGTCTGCCAGCACCATGGGCAAAGCGGATCGAAGGCGAACGAGATCGGAATGGCGGACATGTGAGCTCCTACGGGACTGGTGGGACAGCGTTCGGTCAAACTGCGGTGAGGAGCCCCTCATTCCGCATTCGGCGCATGTTGAGCGAGGGCCGCGCGCACCGCAGGGATCACTTCGCGACCGAAGAGCTCGAGGGACTCGGTCGTGGCGAAGTCGGTGAACATCACGTAGAACTGCTCGACGCCCTTGCGTGCCTCTTCGATGAGCGCCTCGGCGACAACATCGGGTGTGCCTTCGATCGTGCCGCCCCAGTTCCCGAAGCGCTTTCGGGCCGGGCCGAGCGCGTCGGCGAGGCCGGCCGCGTCGGATGCGATGGTGATGGGGTGCTGGACCGAAACACGGGCCGAGCCCACCAGCGGCCGCAGCGCGTCGAGTTCCTCGACGGCGTAGCTCGGGCAGTTCCACCAATGCGCGTACTTGGCGACCAACGGCATGGTGAGCTTGGGCCCACCACCCCCGATGATCACCGGAAGCGTGCCGTTCAGCGGGGTGGGCTGTTGCTGCGCACCGCGCATGTTCCAGAAGCGGCCATGGTGGTCGAAGGGCTCACCGCTGAACAGCTTGGTGAGCACCTCGAGGGTTTCGGCCATGCGGGCCGAGCGGACGGCCGGCGGTTCGTTGTTGAGGTCGAATCGTTCGAGTTCGTCGGGAACCGAGCCCCAACCGATGCCGAGGTCGAAGCGGCCACCGCTGAGGTGATCGAGCGACACCGCTTCTTTCGCGAGCACTGCGGGATGGCGAAACGACGCGCACAGCACCAGGTGCGCGATGCGTATGCGTTCGGTGCGCATCGCGATCGCGGCGGCAGTCACGAACCCGTCGTACATGGCGGTGCTCGGCACGCCTGGGGGAGCCAAGTGGTCCATCAACGCGATGCCATCGAACCCGACGCGCTCGACCGTCTGCGCCTTGTCGAGAATGGTCTCGAACGTCATGCGCATCTGGGGCAGGAAGAGGGAGAACAGCGGGCCGACTGCAGTCTGGGGCAACATCATCGGGACCCTACCCGCGTGGACTCAGCGGGGCAGAACGTCGAGCGCA
>WLNW01000243.1 GCA_009699605.1 Actinomycetota bacterium
CGACTCGGGCACGGTGTCGAAGATCGATCCGGTTTCGACCTTGGTTACCGCCACCGTCACCGTCGGCACCGGCCCATATTCGGTGGCGTTCGACGGCACCAACATCTGGGTCGCCAACTACGTCTCGGGCACGGTGTCGAAGATCGATCCGGTTTCGACCTTGGTTACCGCCACCGTCACCGTCGGCACCGGCCCATATTCGGTGGCGTTCGACGGCACCAACATCTGGGTCGCCAACTCCGACTCGGGCACGGTGTCGAAGATCAATCCGGTCTCGAACGCGGTCACCGCCACCGTCAACGTCGGCTCCTACCCGAGGGGGGTGGCGTTCGACGGCACCAACATCTGGGTCACCAACTCCGGCACGGGCACGGTGTCGAAAATCCGGGTGTGACCGAATCCGGCTCGCGGCGAGCTGTCACCCACGATCGCAGCCGACCGCCTGCGATCGTCGCCGCGGCCTCATCGTCGGCGCCCGCAGAGGTGCACCGAACGCACCGGCTCAGCGAATCTGCCATGTTGGTCGAGCGGTTCGCCGGCGTCGGACCGGTGACCCCGTACTCGCTGCGCCACACCTCGTGCACCATTCTGTCGGCCGACGGGGTTCGGGCTGAACTCGTCGCTGACGTTCTCGGTCACGTCGACACACGCATGGTGTTGCGCCACTACCGGCACCCAGCGTGACGGCTGCGCTGCCAACGGCTCGTCGTCTGCTCGGCGCCATTGGGAGCCAATAACGAAGGCTTAGGCTCCCACTTGGGCTCCCTGGAACTTGAAGACCCCCAACCTTGTGGCCGGGGGTCTTGCATTGCACCAGCTAGTTCGGGGTGGAGCTAAGGGGAATTGAACCCCTGACCTCTTCCATGCCATGGAAGCGCTCTACCAACTGAGCTATAGCCCCGAGAGAGAGAAACCATAGCAGCGGGGCCATGCGGTAGACACCCACGGGGCTCGAACTCCTGCGGTCCGATCTGCGACGCACGCTCGCCCTAGAATTACGCCCCGTGACCTCGCCGCCCCCGCCGGAGATCCTCGCCGCCTTCGGCATCGAGGGGTCATCGCCAATCGAGTCGCTCCCAGCCGGCCACATCCATCGCACGTGGAAGGTGACCGCCGCGACACCGGTGGCGATCCAGCGGGTGAATGACGTGGTGTTCCGGGCGCCGCACGAGCTCATGGCCAACCTCGAGCGGCTCGAGCAGGTCCTCGACCGGGTCGAGGTGCCGACGCTGCACTGGCGGCGTACGGTCGATGGCGCACTGCTCCATCGCGACTACCTCGGCGGGTTGTGGCGGGCGTCGACCTGGATCCCGGGCGAGGTGCGGGCGGGTGCTCCTGCGGACTCCGACGTCGAGACGATCAGCCGAGCGTTCGGTGAATACGCCGCGTCGCTGGCGGACGAACCGGTCGAGCGGTACGTCGAGGTGATCCCATCGTTCCACGACTTCGCCGCTCGAGAACGCGCCTGGCACTTCGCGGTGCTCCGCGATGATGCAAACCGATTTCTCCACGCGCAACCCGAGATCGAACGGGCGTCGAGGGTGCTCGAGCGGCTTCATGAGCTGCGCGAGTTCGACGCGTGGCGTCAACTGCCGCGACGGCTGGCCCACAACGACGCGAAAGCAGCCAACATCGTGCGCCGCGCCGATGGCACGTTCACCGTGATTGATCTCGACACCACGATGCCCGGCCATTTGCTCGCGGATGTGGGCGAACTGATCCGCACGATGTGCCGAAGCGCCTCCGAGGACGACGACCTCGCGGCCACGTCGCTGCAGACCGAACGATTCGGTCTCGTACTCCGCGGTTGGCTCGATGGTTACGGAAGCGAGCTGCACGACGCCGAGGCCGAAGCACTTCCCATAGCGGGTGCGATGATGACCACCGAGAACGCGCTGCGATTCCTCACCGACTACCTCGACGGCGACATCTACTTCCACATCGACCGACCAGACCAGAACCGGGCGCGGTTTCGCGCGCAGATCGCGCTGGCGCAGACGTTGCTCGACGGCATGAGCGACCTACGGCGCGTGGTCGCAAACGAACTCTCGAGGCGATCATGACGGAGCGTTGGATGTCGGAGCGTTGGATGATCGTGCGCAACGGCGACGTGCTTGTCGCCACGGGCGGCGCCGAGGGCGAGCTCGCGATGTTCCCTTCGCGCGACGTGCTCGATGCCTTCGCCGAGTGGGAGACCGAACACGAGATCGGTCCGGCCGGGGAGCCCAGCGTGTGGACCGTCGGTGTCTCAAGCGACGCGGTCGAGCCTGACGGCTTCATGTTCGTCCCGCTTCGTGCGCTTCACCCCATTGTCCATGCGGGCGACTGGCCGCTCGCTGGCCGAGCGGTGCAGATTGTCGAGTGGTCGCGCACGCACCGGTTCTGTGGCCGTTGCGGCACGCCGACCGAGCTCGCCCGCGGCGAGCGGGCGATGCGGTGTCCGGCGTGCGGCCTGCTCTCGTTTCCCCGCCTGTCACCCGCGGTGATCATGGTGGTGCACCGCGGCGACGAGATGCTGCTGGCCCACGGCCGAGCATTCCCCTCGCCGATGTATAGCGCGCTCGCGGGTTTCGTCGAACCGGGGGAGTCTCTCGAGGAAGCAGTGCGTCGCGAGGTGCGCGAGGAGGTCGGCGTCGAGGTCGGCGATCTCCGATACTTCGGCAGCCAACCGTGGCCGTTCCCGAACTCTTTGATGCTCGGCTTCTATGCCCAGTGGGAGAGCGGCGAGATCGTGATCGATCCGAGCGAGATCGTCGATGCGAAGTGGTTCCACGTCGATGAGCTGCCACCGTTCCCCGGGTCGATGTCGATCGCCTCGCAGCTCATCAACGGCTACATCAGGATTCGGCGCCCGACGGGTCGTTGATGGCGCGAATCGCATCGAGCACCGGCGCCCAGGTCGCGTGGTCGTCGATGTCCGCGGCGAAGAACTGGATGCGGTCGAGCAGGCCGCCGAAGCGGGCCTTGATCGCGGGGGCGATCGCGTCAGGTTCGCCGATGATGGCGAACGCGTCGAGTACGTCATCGGTGATGGCGTCACCCATCTGTTCCCACTCGCCGCGCTTCGACAACGTGTTCAGCTCGTCGCCGAGCTCACCCCAGCCGTGATGTTCGAGCACGGGCCGATAGGCCGGTGTGGATCCGTAGAACGCAAGCTGTGCTCGCGCCGGCTTGGCGTGGGCGCGTAGCTGTTCCTCATCGCGTCCGGTGACCACGAACAACGGCATCGAGATCTGAAAGTCGGAACGGGCGCGCCCCGACGAGGCGAGCCCGCGTTCGACCGCAGGCACGGTGACGTCGCGAAAGTACGACGAGGTGGTGAACGCATGCGCCACGAGACCATCGGCGACCTCGGCCGCGACCGACGTCATCGCCGGGCCGACCGCAGCCAGCAGCACCGGTGGCGGTCCGTAGAGGTTCTTGCCTGGATCGAACATCGGCGTCATCAACGTGTGCTTGTAGAACTCGCCGCGAAATGCCAGACGTTCGCCGGTGTCCCAGGTGTTCCAGATGGCGCGCATCGCCATGATGAACTCGCGCATGCGCGCCGCCGGGCTCGACCAGGGCATCGAGAAACGCTTGGTGACGTGCGGCTTGATCTGACTACCGACGCCGAGCACGAACCGACCCTGCGACAGCCGCTGCAGGTCGTGCCCGATCACCGCGAGGGTCATCGGATTGCGGGCGAAGGCAACGGCGATTCCTGTGCCCAGCTCGATGCGGGAGGTGGCCTGCGCGGCCAGCGCGAGCGGAAGGAACGGGTCGTGTGCGATCTCCGCGCCGAACAGGCCGTCGTAACCTGCGTCCTCGGCGCGCCGAGCGGCATCGGCGGCCTTGCTTATGTCGCTGTGTAGTCCGGTGTCGATCTTCATCTGCGCCTGTTATTCGTCCTGCTCGCGCAAGAAGCGCTCGACTTCGGCCGCGAGCTCGTCGCCGCTCGGAAGTTCGTTCTCGTCGGCTTGACGGATCGCGTCGTCCTGTACCTCGAGCTGACGCAACATCTCGGCGTGCTCGTCGTTGCGTCCGACCAGCTCGTCGAGGCGATGGCGTGTGGCTACCGATTGTTCGCGCAACGGCTCGGCGTCGAATCGCAGACCGGCGACGATGCGGGCGCCGTCGAGCAGCGCGGCCGCGGCAGC
>WLNW01000244.1 GCA_009699605.1 Actinomycetota bacterium
CTCCAAGTGCCGTCGGCGGCGATTGGGCGCACCCGACCACATTGCGGGCACAACGCAGCGTCTTCGCGCCACCAGTAGCCGCCTTGCACCCAGACCACGGGCTGATGGTCGCCGACCGCCCAAACTACGAGCGGGTCGTCGGCATTGGCGATGACGGTGATCGGCCAGGTCGCCGCGACCAGCAGGTCGCGCCACGCCTCGGCGATGCGACGGATCTCGGTGATGCGGTCGAGCTGGTCGCGACTGATGTTCAACAGCACCAGTGTGGCCGCCCGCATCTCGGTGGCCAGGCGCGGCACGTACAGCTCGTCGATCTCGAGCACCAGCTCCGAGGCGGGCGACATCGCCGGCTCGACCTGGCCGGAGGGGAGGTTCGCCCCGCGGGTGGTGGCCACCTCGCGATCAGCGCGCAGCGCCTCGGCGACCAACCGTGCCGTGGTGGTCTTGCCGTTCGTTCCGGTGACGACGGTGACGGCACGCCCACGGGCCAGGTCGCCGAGGAGTTGCGGGTGCAAGAGCAGCGCCACACGCCCGCCGATCACGGTGCCGTGGCCGCGGCCGAGGCGTTTCGACAATGCGCTGGTGGCGCGCGCCGCAGCGATGGCGAGGTGGGTGCGCGGCGAACGCCGCGGTGCGGGCGCGGGCGCGATGGTCGTGCTCAGACCGTGACCGCCTGCTGGGCTTGCAGCGCGGCCCATACCCGCTGCGGGCTGGCCGGCATGTCGACGTGCTCGACGCCGAGGTACGACAGCGCGTCGACCACCGCGTTGATCACGCACGGCGTGGCGCCGACCGTGCCCGATTCGCCGATGCCCTTCGCTCCGAGCTCGTTGATGGGCGTCGGCGTCTCCATGTGCACGAGCTCGAACGACGGCAGCTCGGTGGCGCTGATGGCCGCATAGTCGGCGAAGTTCGACGTGAGCGGGTTGCCGTCCTCGCTGTAGATGATCTCTTCGAGCAGCGCCTGCGCGACCCCCGACGCCATGCCGCCGTGCAGCTGCCCTTCGAAGAGCAACGGGTTCAAGATCGTGCCCGCGTCGTCGCACCCGATGAGGCGCAAGAGCTCGACGCGGCCGGTGTCGAGATCGACCTCGACCAAAGCGAGGTTGGTGCCGAAGGGGTACGTGGGCGACGAGGCCTCCCACGCGTCCTCGGCCTTCATCGGCCCACCGGCCTGTGCAGTGATGTCGGTCCACGAACGGCTGATCGAGGGCGCGCCCGCCACGTGGAACACGCCGCGCTCGGTGTCGAGCACGATGTCGTCGACCGATGCCTCGAGCAGCGCAGCCGCGACATGCTTGGCCTCTTCGACGATCATGGTCGAGGCCCGACTCACCACCACGCCGCACACCTGCGCCGAGCGCGAGCCGCCGGTGACACCGCCAGCCGGGTCGCGGTCGGTGTCGCCCCAAAGCACGTCGATGCGGTCGAACGGGATGCCGAGGCGGTCGCTCGCCACCATGGCCCAACTGGTGACGTGGCCTTGACCGTGGGGCGTGCTGCCGGTCCACACCGTTGCCGAGCCGTCGTCGTTGACCTGCACACGCGCCGGCTCGAGGCCGGGCATGGCGCCCGTGATCTCGACGTAGCACGACACACCGATACCGAGTTGACGGCGTGAGCCCTCGGCGCGCCGCGCGGCCTGCAAGACGCGCAGCTCGTCGTAGCCGCCGGCGACCAAGGTGCGTTCGAGCGATTCGACGTAGTTGCCGATGTCGTAGACGGTGCCGACTGCCGTGGTAGCCGGGAACGCATCGGCACCGATGAAGTTGCGGCGCCGCAACTCGGCCGGGTCGATGCCGAGGCGCCCGGCGAGCACGTCGAGGGTACGTTCGATCGCGTAGGCCGCTTCGGGGCGACCCGCGCCGCGGAACGCGCCGACCGGCGTGGTGTTCGTGAGATATGACTTCGAGGTGTAGGCGATCTTCGGGATGGCATAGACGCCCGAGGACATGAGGAACGTCATGCCGGGCAGGCCCGAGCCGATGTCGGCGTAGGCGCCCGACTCTTGGTCGATATGCATGTGCATGCCGACGATGCGGCCGTCTGAGGTGGCGCCGATCTCGACGGTCTGCTCCTGGCCGCGGCCTTGGCTCATGGCGAGCAGGTTCTCGCTGCGGGTCTCGGCCCAGCGCACGACGCCGCCGTGTTCGAGCGCGAGCTTCACGACGACCATCTCTTCGTGGCTGACGCCGCCCTTCGCTCCGAAGCCGCCGCCGACGTCGGCCGCCACGACTCGCACGTTCTCGGGGGCGAGCCCGTAGAGCGCCTGCAGCGCGCCCTTGGTGGCCGACACCCCCTGGGTGGACGCGTAGTAGGTGAGCCGGGTGCCGTCGAAGTGCGCGGCGCATGCCCGACCTTCGAGCGGCGCGGGGGAGATGCGTCGGTTCACCATGGACTGCTTGACCACGATGTCGGCGCCCTCGAACAGATCGGGGACATCGGGCAGCATGAGTTCGGCACAGACATTGGTGCCGATATCGGGGAAGAGCACGACGTTGCCGGTCTTCGACTCGGTGATGGTGGTGATGGCGGGCAGCGGGTCGTAGTTGATGACCACCTGTTCGGCCGCGTCGGCGCCCGCATACTTGGTCTCGGTGAGGATGGCGACGACCGGTTCGCCGACGAAGCGCACCGTGTGCTTGGCCAGCGGCCAGCGGTAGAAGCGCTGGTCGATGTTGGGGAAGAAGTTCGGCGCAGGGATGGGGCCGAAGTCGAGATCGTCGGCGGTGTACACCGCAATGACGCCGGGTGTGGCCTCGGCGCCGCTCACGTCGATGGAGACGATGTGGCCGTGGGGCACGGTGGAGCGCACGAAGGTCACGTAGCGCGAACTTGCGAGCTTGATGTTGTCGACGTAGCCGCCCCCGCCGGTGAGCAGGTGGGGATCTTCTTTTCGGATAACCCGGTTGCCGAGGATGCTCATAGGGGTTGAGTCTCGCATTCCGCTCGGGTGTTCGCTCGCAGCCTGCGGGGTAGCGTCAGCCGGGCACGGCGTGGGCGCGCCGTCGGGGAAGGGGATTCAGATGCATCTCGTACTGCGAGGGGCCATGCTGGTCGACGGCACAGGGGCGCCGCGACGCCCGGCCGACGTCGAAGTGGTCGACGGGATCATCACCCGCATCGGCGAGGTGGGTGCGGTCGCGGGCGCCGAGGAGATCGATCTGACGGGCCTGGTGCTGACGCCGGGCTTCGTTGACATCCACACCCATTTCGACGCGCAGGTGTTCTGGGATCGCGACCTCACGCCGTCGTCGTGGCACGGGGTGACCACGGTGGTGCAGGGCAACTGCGGGTTCGGCATCGCGCCGGCCCGCCCCGGTGACCGCCAACTGATCATGGAGACACTTGAGCTGGTGGAGGGCATGAAGCTCGCCACGTTGGAGGAGGGCATTCGCTGGTCGTTCGAAACCTTCCCCGAATACCTCGATGTTCTGCGTGCGTTGCCCAAGCGCATCAACGTCGCCGCGTTCGTACCCCACAGCATGGTGCGGCTCTACGTCATGGGCGAGGAGGCGGCGTTCTCGCGGGTCGCCACCGACCACGAGCTCGACGGCATCCGGGCCGTGGTGCGTGAAGCGCTTGCTGCGGGGGCGATCGGCATCTCGACCTCGCAGGCACCATCGCACCAAGGCCCGCAAGGCCGGCCGGTGCCGAGCCGGTTCGCGGATGTGCGCGAAGTACGCGCCCTGGCGGAGACGTTGGCCGAGTGCGGTCGCGGCATCATCGAGATCACCTATGGCCCGCTCATGGAGATCGAGGAGGTGGCCGAGATCTCGCGCGACCTCGGGGTGCGCATCACGTGGGGCAGCGTGCTGCCCGGCCTGTTCGGCGGACCGGGTTCCGCGATGGCCATGCTCGAGCGGGGTGACGCAGTGGGCGGCGACCTCTGGCCCCAGACCAGCACGCGCTTCATCACCACGCAGATGAGCCTCGAGAACCCGTACCAGTGGAGTCGCGTGCCCGCCTTCGCCGAAATCCTCGGCGCCGGCCACGACACCATGGCCGCGGCGTTCGCCGACGCCGCGTGGCGCGCCCGGGCCATAGCGGAGATGGTGGCCATCGCGGACCAGACCGACTTCCTCGACGGCGACATCGACGGCTACTTCGTGCGCACCTCGGTGGAGGAGACCGA
>WLNW01000245.1 GCA_009699605.1 Actinomycetota bacterium
GAGGATGCCGCCGCCTTCGACGAGCTTGGCTTCCACCGCAGTGGCGACCTCGGCCGACTCGACGAGCGCGGCACGCTCACCGTCACCGGGCGCGTCAAGGACATCATCATCCGCAAGGGCGAGAACATCTCGGCGAAGGAGATCGAGGACCTCCTCTTCCTCCACCCCGCGGTGGCCGACGTCGCGGTAATCGCGCTGCCCGACCGCGAGCGCGGCGAGCTTGCCTGCGCAGTCGTGGTCGTGGCCGCTGGTCAGTCGGCACCATCGCTCGACGAGCTGGGCGCGCACTGCGTCGCGGCGGGGCTCACGCGGCGCAAGCTCCCCGAACAGCTCGAGCTCGTCGACGTGCTCCCCCGCAATCCCACCGGCAAGGTCGTCAAGTACGAGCTACAGGCCCGCTACACCGCCGATTGACCGACGAGAGGGAACGTCAGCTCTACTGCGAGGCCCCCGACCGGGCCGCGGTGGAGTCGCAGCTCGCCTCCTGACCCTTCGGCGGTCCGGCGTGCGATGTCGAGTCCGAGCCCGGTGGAACCGGAACTGGCACCGCGCTCGACCATTGCGACTGCGAGCCCCGGGCCGTGGTCGGTGATGGTCACCGACGCCCACGCCGCGGCGCGATGCACGTCGACCGCATAGCCCGAGCCGTCGGGTGTGTGGGCGAACACGTTCTCGAGCAGAACGTCGAGTGCCGCAGCGAGCTCGTCATCGGCGACTCCTACGAACAGTGGACCCGGCGCGAGCACCACCGTGGTCGGCCGCCCCTGCTCGTCGGCGAGTACCTGCCAGAAGGCCGCGCGGCCGGCGACCACGACCACCAGATCGGCGGTGCGAGGGAGCGCGTCGCGCGTACGACGCCGCGCCTGCGTGATGACGCCGTCGAGGGACCGGCCAAGTTCGGCCGCGCTGTCGGCGAGCAGCGCGCGCACCTGATGATCGTCGACTTGCTCGATCTGCAGGCACAGCGCGGTCAGTGGCGTGCGAAGGCGGTGTGCAAGATCGGCCACGTCCTCACGCTCGGCATGGAGCAACTGGTCGACGCGTTCGGCAAGCGTGTTGAACGCCGCGCCGACATCGGCCACCTCAGGCGGTCCGCTCGGATCGACACGAACCGCGAGGTCCCCGAGGCCGAGCCGGTGCGATGCCGACGCGAGCGCACTGACCGGCTCGGTGATCGAGCGCGCCAGTCGGTCGGCGAGTAGCACGGACCCGATGACCAGTGCCACGGCAACCGCGCCGAGCGTCAGCCACGCGGCATGCACCCCCTCGTGAAGTGCGGCCCCGTGAACGAAGACCTGGACCACCACGATCGATGCATCGGCGCGCACCACGGGAGCGACGACCGCAGCGCCGCCCGGCATCGTGCCGGTCCACGCGCGTCCTTCGCGCAGCGCCGTCCGGACGTGCTCATCCGGCGCGACCGGGTCGCCCGCGACCTGAGAATCACCGACATAGACGCGAAGCCGGCCCTCACTTCCCGCCGGCGTTCTCGAAACGGCGATGGCGAGCGCTCCAGGATCGTCGGTCAGGGCCAGCACCGGGAACAGCGCGCTCGCATCGCGATCGGCGCTTTCGAGTGCCCGTTCGCGCGCCACATCGCGCACGAGCACGCACAACGGCACGACGAATGCGATTGCGACCATAGACGTGACCGCCGCGAACACGAGCACGAGTCGGCGCCTCACAAATGCCTCGTCAGGCCGCAGGTTCGACGAGCCGCACGCCGACGCCACGGGTCGTGTGGAGGTAACGAGGCGCCGCAGCGGTCTCGCCCAACTTGCGCCGCAGCCACGACACGTGCACGTCGATCGTCTTGTCGCTGCCGCCGAACGGCTGGCGCCACACCTCGGCAAGGAGCTCGTCACGGGTGACCACGCGCCCCGAGTTGCGGGCGAGGTGGGTCAGGAGATCGTGCTCGAGGCGAGTCAACTCGAGCGGGCGTCCGTCGAGCAGCACGGTGCGCGCCGCAGTGTCGATCTCGAGCCCTCCGACCCGAATCGTGAGGTCGCCGGGCGTGACCATTGCTCGACGCATGACTGCGCGTATCCGAGCCTCGAGCTGGTCGGCCGAGAATGGCTTCACCACATAGTCGTCGGCGCCCGCGTCGAGCAGCCGGACGATCAGGCTCTCGTCATCGCGGGCGGTCGCGATCACCACGGGAACCGTGCTGACCCCTCGCAGCATCCGCAACAAGTCGGCGCCGTCGACGTCGGGGAGCCCGAGATCGAGCACCACGACATCAGGAGCGATCTCGAGGATGGGCCCGATTGCGCCCAGCCCGGTGTCACTGGTGTGCACGATGTGGCCTCGCGAGGAGAGCGCGGCCACGAGTGCGCTGCGGATTCGAGCGTCGTCCTCCACGATGTACACGTTGGCCACGCGCTCGATAGTAGGTGCCGGTCCACCTTCGTCGGCCGACTTCGCCAACCTTTAGGGGTCTATTACGACGCATCTTGGTCTCCGATGGTCACAATGAGATGTGACGCGTCGGCTAACCATCGTTGCATCCTGGCTCGGGGCCACCTGCGCGGCGACGCTCCTGGTCGCGAGCGGCGTCGGCACCATCCGCGACGCCACGCGGCGTGACGCGACGTTGGCCGCGCCGGCGGCGGCCGCGACAACCGGTGGCTCTCGCGCCACGAGCGGTAGCCGATTCGGCGCACCGGAGACGACCGAGGTCGTCGTGGCGTCGCCGTCGGCCGTTGTCGCGACGACCACGATCCCGCAGCCCACCGCGATCAACGCCTCGGCGACCCCGACGTCCACGACCTCGCCGATCGCAAATGCGGGCCCACCACCCGTGGCGGTACTACCGCCACCCACGCTCGGCCCGACCGCGGCGACGGCCACGATCACCATCTCGTCGACGGGCGGCACCGTCACCGTGCGCTCGTCGGCATCGAACGTAGTCGTCGTGGTGTCGACCCCGAGCCCCGGCTTCACCACGCTCGTCGAGCAGCGTGGGGCCACGGCGATCCGGGTCGAGTTCAAGTCGTCGTCGCATCGCTCGCGCATCGAGGCCTGGTGGGACGGCGGCTCGCGCCACGACGTCCGCGAGGATTCTTGAGGAGCTCTTAGGGAACAGCGGAGGACCCTCTAGGGAACGCTCGGAGATGATGACTGCATCCCGACCCGATCAGGAGCTTCACATGAAATCCCCCTTCCGCCGAGTAGCCGACGGCGCAGCCGGTGCCATCTTCGCCATTGTCCTGCTCGCCTGCGGCGCGGCCTACGCCGCGACCTCCAGCTTCGACGACCGCGACACGCCGGCCACCGACGACCGGCTGGTTGCCGGGGTCGATGACTCGTCGACGAGCACGACCTCCTCGACGAGCACGACCTCGTCGACGAGCACGACCTCGTCGACGAGCACGACCTCGTCGACCATCGCTCCGTCGACCACCGGTGGCACCACCTATGCCGTACTCGACGCCGGCGCCGTGACGGTCGCGAGGGACGGAGCGATCCTCCGCATCACGGCCGCGACGCCCGCCGCTTCGTGGATCGTTCGTGTGGAACGCGATAACGCTCGCGAGATCGAGGTCTCGTTCCTGTCGGGCAGTGCACGGGTCGACTTCAACGCCGAACTGGAGGACAACGAGGTCCGCATCCGCGTTCGCGACCGACGCACCGAGAGCCGGTCTTCCACGTCGACGCCCGGTAGCGACGACGGAGCAGCGGTTCGCACCGTTCAGGGCAACGGCGGTCGCGTCACGGTTCGCCACATCGGGAGCACGGTGATGCTCGTTGCGGCCGCGCCCACAGCCGGCTATGCAACCGACGTACGTTCCAGCGGGTCCGACAAGGTCGAAGTGCGGTTCACCTCCGGTGACCGCGAGACGCGCATCGAGATCGAGTCCAAGGATGGCCAGCTCCGCGAGCGTGTCGAGAACCGTTGAGGCCGGCGGAACCGCTTCCGAGGCACGCCCGTCCGCGACGTGAAACGATTGCACGACGGCATCCGCACGACTGACCTGATGCACATCGCGGCAACTGCCTACTAGCGTCGGCGATGCGAGTCACGCGACCCGAAGGAGCCGTCATGGCCTACGGAATCATCCACTTCTTTGCGAACGGCACGAAGGAGCAGTACGACGCTACGGTCGCCGCGGCGCATC
>WLNW01000246.1 GCA_009699605.1 Actinomycetota bacterium
CACGGATACGCGTCCTCGGGCAGCAGGTTGCGTCGCCGCACGTCGACCGGATCGATGCCCAGCTCATGAGCGATTCGATCGAGCAACCGCTCGCGCCCCCAGCATTCGATCTCCCACGGGCCGCGGTAGGCGACATAGCTGGCCTTGTTTGTGGCGATGACGCGACCCTCGAACGCGTAGTTCACCAGCCGGAGCGAGCCAGGCAGCAGGACCTTGACGATGTTCGCGAACAGGTTGAGGGGAATATTCAACAACGGATACGCGCCGTGATCCATGGTGAGCCGGGCCCGCAGACCGATCAGCAACCCTTCGGCATCCACCGCCGCTTCCACATCGAGCGACTCGTCGCGAGCGTGCCCGGCGGCGAGGAAGCTCTCGGCGCGGTCCTCGATCCAAGCGACCGGCCGCCCGAGCAGCCGCGCCGCGTGGCACACCGCCACGTCCTCACGCGCTGGGTGCGACTTCAACCCGAAGCTCCCGCCGATATCGCCGGCCAACACCGTGATCCTTGTCGCCGGCATGGCGAGGATCGACGCGAGGTGCATA
This sequence comes from Actinomycetota bacterium, assembly GCA_009699605.1. GTDB lineage: Bacteria > Actinomycetota > Acidimicrobiia > Acidimicrobiales > WLNW01 > WLNW01. The sequence continues at coordinate 547 of WLNW01000246.1, forward strand.
CGCATGGCGTGGGGGTTCTGATGCGAGACCGTGTAGCGCAGCTCGCACCGCCCCGCGTCATATTCGGCGAGACCGCCACGACACTCCATCGGCACGCACGTGTGGCGCTCCTGCGTGAACGTCTCTCGGATGACGTGCGCCGCGTCGTGGAACGCAGCATCGACATCGCCCCACGCCTGGGCACCCATCCACAGCACGTTGCCCGCAACGTCGTCGAAGATCGTGGGCGCGTCGGGGTGAAGTGCGACATCAATGGTGGTGAGCGCGGGCAGTACATCGATGTCGATCTCGATGAGCTCGGCGGCGTCTTCCGCCACGGCACGCGATGACGCCACGATGAGCGCGATCGGATCACCGGAGAACCGCACGCGATCAGTGACCAGCGCATGGTGAGCGGGCGCACGCAGACCGGCCGACTCGGGCGGTGCGAGGGGCCCGATGACCCCTTCGAGATCGCGGCCCGTCAGCACCAAGACGACGCCGTTCAGTGCTCGCGCCGCAGTGGCATCGATCGATCGGAGAACGCCGTGCGCGGGGTTGCTGCGCAAGAAGTACGCATGTAGCAGCCCGGCTGGTGCGAGGTCGGCCACGAAGCGACCACGACCGGTGAGCAGCCGGGGATCTTCGACCCTCCGCACGCTCGTGCCCACGTACCGCATGGGTCGCACACTACCGATACCCGCCATCAAGCTGCATGCGCGCGGCCGCGCATGTGCAGCTCTACGCTGCCGGCGTGCAAAGGGGAACGGGGTTCGACCTCCACGGGCGGGTGGCCTGCATCACCGGCGCTGCGGCGGGGATCGGCGAGGCGAGTGCGCGCATGCTCGCTGCGGCGGGCGCATCCGTGGTGCTCGGAGATATCGATGTGGCCGGCGCGCAGCGAGTGGCCGACGCCATCGTCCGCGAGGGCGGCGATGCGCTGGCCACGTCAGTCGATGTCCGGCGTCGCGCCGATCTCGACGCGTTCGTCGCGGCGGCGATTGAGCGTCACGGACAGCTCGACATCATGTGCAACATCGCCGGCGTCGGAAGCTACGGCGCACTGCGGGACGTCACCGAGGCCGAGTTCGATCGCGCTATCGGTACCAACGTGAAGGGAACGCTGTTCGGATGCCAGGCCGCGCTGGCGGCCATGATCCCTCACGGCCGCGGCAGCATCGTGAACGTCTCGGCAACAGCGATCTACATACCTGCTGCGGGCGTCGGTGTCTATGCGGCGACCAAAGCGGCAGTGGCGATGCTGACGCAGACACTCGCGGTCGAAGCAGGAGCCCACGGCATACGGGTCAACGCGCTCGCCCCCGGGTTCACCGTCACGAACTTTGTCGGCGGCCATCTGCGCGACGCCGACGGTCACCGCGACGAGGCCGAGTTCACCACCTACCTCGAGCGGATGCGCACCATGTCGCCCCTCGGCATCCTCGGCGAAGCCGACGACCAGGCGTATCAGGTGCTCTACCTCGCGAGCGATGCGTCGCGGTTCGTCACGGGCACCATCCTGCGGGCCAACGGCGGCCAGAGCATCGACTGGTAGGTTCTCACCCGATGCGTAACCCGCCAGATCCGTCGTGATGAGTCCCCGATGAAACCGGCACCGTTCACATACCACCGCCCGGCTGATCTCGACTCGCTGGTCGCGACCATGGCCGACCTCGGTGACGAGGCGAAGCTCCTCGCCGGCGGGCAGAGCCTCGTTCCGCTCCTGGCCCTACGACTTGCCTCACCAACCCATCTTGTCGACATGAGCCGGGTTCTCGACCTTCGGGCCGTCGACGTGCACGAGGCCGGCGAGTCGGCGGACGCGGGGTATCTCGTGGTCGGCGCAAACGCCACGCAGCGCGACGTCGAGCTCGATCTTCGTATCGCCGCGCGTGTGCCGCTGCTGGCGGACGCGTTGCCGCTCATCGCCCACCCGCAGATCCGCAACCGCGGGACGGTCTGCGGCTCGATCGCTCATGCCGACCCCGCAGCCGAGCTGCCAGCGGTCGCGCTCGCGCTCGATGCGCGCATCGTGGTGCGTTCCGCACGTGGTACGCGCCGCATCGATGCCTCAGACTTCTTCCTCTCGTACCTCGAAACAGCGCTCGAGCCCGACGACGTGGTCGTGGCAGTGGAGTTCCCGCTCGCGGCTCCGCACACGGGAGCAGCATTTCACGAGATCAGCCGGCGCCACGGCGACTTCGCGATGGCCGGTGTCGCCGCCTCGCTGACCCTTGACCACGACGGCCGCATCGTCGATGCCCGCCTCGCACTGTCGGGAGTCGCGTCGATCCCGTTGCGCGCCGCCGCTGCCGAAGCGGGCCTCGTCGGCGCCGCACCGACCGACGAAGCCTTTCTGGCCGCGTCGAGCGAGGCAACCGCGCTGCTCGACCCACCCGACGACATCCATGCGACCGCGGCCTACCGCAAGCACATCGCCGGGGTGCTGGTTCGCCGCGCCTTGCGCGCCGCCCACGAACGAGCACTCGCCGGATTCGAGCAGTCATGAACTCCGCCCCAGGTACACCGCACGAGGAAGCACCCGGCGTCCGTTCCCAAGACGTTCGCATCCGGGTCAACGGCGAGGATCGCGAGGCGTACGTCGAGGTCCGCACCACGCTCGCCGATGTGCTCCGCGACGAGTTCCGCCTCACCGGCACCCACCTCGGCTGCGAGCACGGAGTGTGCGGTGCGTGCACCGTGTTGATCGACGGCCGGGCCGTTCGCTCCTGTCTGGTTTTCGCCGTGCAACTCGACGGCACCGACGCGTCGGTCGTCACGGTCGAAGGTCTCGGAACGCCTGAAGCGATGCATCCGGTGCAACAGGCGTTCTACGAAGCCATGAGCTTCCAATGTGGCTACTGCACGCCGGGCTTCGTGTGCAGCACCGTGGCCTTCCTCGACGAATGGCGCGCATCGGGCCGCCCCGCGCTCGACGAGCGCGACCTGCGCGTGGCGCTGTCGGGCAACTTGTGCCGCTGCACGGGATACCAGAGCATCGTCGACGGCCTCGCGCTCGCGGTCGAACGGATCATTGGCGACGAAACCACGACGGACGCAGCCATCACCACCGCCACGATTATCACCACCACCACGGAGTAGCCGCCCCAGAGTGATCAGGTGGGCAGGCCGTTGCCGACTGGTCTAGTCACGCCCAGCTCGTCGAGCTTCGCGATGAAGCCGTCGTCGTGGCCAAGGTCGCGCAACACAGCGGCCGTCTGTTGCCCATTGTCGGGCGAAGGAGCCAGCTGCGTCTGCGCCGCGCTGAAGCGCACAGCCGGGCCGGCACGCCAGAACGGCGGCATGTCGGGTTGCGCTGTCTCGACCGAGGCGCCGACCGCGCGACAGTGCTCGTCTTCGAGCATGAAGTGGCCGTGCTCGATGCCGTCGGCGCGGACTGCCGGAACGGACTGGCCGGCGAGTGCATCCAGAGCCTCGGCGGTGTTCCGTTCCGCGATCATGGCCTCGCGCGACGCGGTGGTCGTGCCGGCGTACGCATCGAACAGCGTGCGCTGTGCGGCGGTGGTGCACTCCACATAGATCCAGCCGTCGGCGGTGGC
>WLNW01000247.1 GCA_009699605.1 Actinomycetota bacterium
CGGGGGGATCGGATGACGCCGGAGGCGTTCGACTACGTCATCGTCGGCGCGGGGTCGGCGGGCGCGGTGCTCGCCGCCCGGTTGAGCGAGCGCACCTCGAATTCGGTGCTGCTCCTCGAGGCGGGCCCCGACTACCGCAGCGCCGACGCGCCAGCGGAGATGCGCGAGGGACACTGGAGCCTCATCGTCGATCTCGAACGGTTTCCGGTGTACCAGTGGCCAGCGCTCGCGGCCCGTCGCGCGCGCGGCCGTGTGCCCGAGCCCTACTGGCGCGGCCGCGGGGTGGGTGGAAGCTCGGCCATCAACGGTCAGGTCGCGATCCGGCCGCCGCTCGACGACTTCGACTCGTGGGGTCCGGGGTGGACGCGCGACGCGGTACTCGCGTCGTTCATCCGCTCGGAGGACGATCTCGATTACGGCGACCAGCCGTGGCACGGGCGCGGCGGGCCGATCCCGATCAGCCGGGCCGCGGTCGCGATGTGGGGCGACCTCGACCATGCGTTTCGCGCGTCGTTCGAGTCGCTTGGAAACCCATGGCACGACGATGTGAACGAACCGGGCGCGACGGGTGTGTCGATGTTTCCGTCGAACAGTCGCGACGGTGTGCGGGTCAGCACCAACGACGGCTATCTCGAGCCGGCGCGCGACCGGCCGAACCTTCGCATCGTGGGCGGGGCGCTCGTCGATCGCGTGCTGGTGGAGGGCGGACGCGCCACCGGTGTCGTCGCGCTCGTCGACGGCGAGGTCCGTACCTACCTGGCGGGTGAGGTGATCGTGTCGGCGGGCGCCGTGCACTCGCCGGCGATCCTCCAACGCTCCGGGATCGGTCCTGCAGCACACCTGCGTTCGCTCGGCATCGACGTGGTGGCCGATGTCCCGGCGGGCGACGGCTTCCAGGAGCACCCGCACGTGTACTTCGCGTTCGGTGTCGGCGACGACTTACGCGCGCCGGCGAACGGGCGGCACACCAACGCGTGCGTGCGCTGGTCGAGCGGGCTCGGCGACCAGGTCGACGGCGACATGATGGCGATCGTCAACGGGCCCGCGCCCGCCTTCCCCGGCATGGCCGGCCTCGGTCTGTGGGTGAACCACGCCGCGTCGCGCGGCACGGTGCGCGTGCATTCGGTCGACCCGCACGACGATCCCATCATCGACATGAACCTCGCGCACGACGAACGCGACCGGGCCCGCCTGCATCACGCCGTCGGCGTGGCCGCGGACGTGCTCGGCCATCCGTCCTTCGTTGCGCTTCGTCGCTCCCACCCGACCGGAATCGACGGCACGACGCTCCACGATCTCGCCAACGGAGCAGCGGATGTCGACGCGTGGATCGACCGTGTCGTCGACGGCTCAGCGCACGCGTCGGCCACGTGTGCCCTCGGCACGGTGGTCGACGACGAGTGCCGCGTGTACGGCGTGGACGGCCTGCGCGTGATCGACCTGTCGATTGTCCCCACAGTGCCGCGCGCAAACACGAACCTGACCGCGATCATGATCGGCGAGCACATGGCGACGCGTCTGTGCGGCGGATGAACGTGGCGGGCCATCAGCGCGTCAGAACACCGGCGCACATGATCAGACCTGCGGAGTCGGCTCGCGCTGGTTCGTCGACGTGATCGAGCAACGCAACAGCGCCGACGCTCACGATGTCGATGTGGCCATGGGAGCGCCGGTTTTCAAGAGCGCGGCGAGGGTGATCACCACTCGCTCCTTGCCGTCGTTCGCGCCGTAGTGGACGAGCTCCGGCGTCTCGGTCACGCCGTCGCCGGTGGCGAGCTTGACCGTGGCCGGCCCTTGGACCACCTCGCTCGACCCGTCCGCGCGCGTGACCAGGGCATTGCCCGAGACGATGTTGTACGTCAGCACGCCAGCCTCCACCCGGGCTACCTGCGTGCCTTCATGAAAATGCCGTGGCAGCGCGGTACCCGGATCGATGACGACGCGCTGGAGGTAGAGGTTGTTGCCCGGCGCAGCGGCCGGCGCAGCCTGCCCCAATTCGATCCGGCCCACGCCGTTCTTCGTCGGCAACGACGCCCACGGGTCGTTCTTGGCGTCATCGCCACAGGCCACCATCGCCGGTACGAGGGCGGCTACCAACGCCAGGCTCGCACACGCCTTCTTCACGTTCCTGTAGGTCGTCATCTTCGTGTTCTCCTTGGTTGATGCCGATGCCTGCGGCTCGTCGAACGGCGTCGCTCGCCGTGCGGCACCTCGGTGCCGCGAAGAGCCCGCCCTTGCCCACGTCCGGCCGACCATCTCGACGGACCGATGCCGCGCGAGGCCGGACGATACTTCGTCGCCGACGCGCAGCACGCCGTCGGCGCTGCGAACGGCGCGAACGGGTTGGCCTTTGCTTCGCTCAACCACACGCTCTGCCCGACGGCCACCCTCGACACGATCATCGGCCAGATCCGGCGGGCGACCGCGTTGCTTTTCGACAACGCCGGTTCGCTCGCTAGTCAGTCGCTCCTGGCGCGATCGGGCCGCGTCAGGTGGTGACCTTGAGGTCGAAGTGAGCTTCGACCTGGCCACCGAGCTGGTCCTTGCGCTCGCCGGTGAACCTGCCGTAACCCCTCGCGTTCGTGTACGAGCCCGTGCCGCCGATGACGCTCAGCGGGCTGGTGAACGTCGCACTGGCGGTGTCGGTCTTCGCCTTGCCGGCGGTCATCCTCGTCGCGAGCTTCGAACCATCGGCGAAGGTGAAGGTGACGAATCCGAAGAAGTCGCCGCTGCCGTTCGTGTAATCCACGTTGCCGAGCATCTCGATCTGCGTGGCGCCGCCGACGCCGCTCGATGCGACGAGCAGGTTCCATCCGAACACCGATCGGTTGTCCGGGCCGACCTGGGTGAGTCGCCGGTCGCTCGACACCAACTGGCCCGTGACCGTCATTGCCCGGAATGTGGAACCGGCTCCGTCTGCGCAGCCGACCGCACCGAACAGGAGTGCCAGGACGAGCAGCGACGATCCCATGATTCGGGAGCGGAGAGAAGAGAACATGAGACCTCTGAGGCTGTGATGGTGCACGTGGTGCGGAGCGGAACTCGCGGGACGCTGGGCGCAACGGTAGGCGAGGTGCGGCGGCACCGCGTACCCAGGGGTGTGAACGAGGTCGGAACAGGAGCAGGTCCGGCGAGATGGTCCGACCGTGGCGTGACGCCACGGGGCCGTTGGTCCGGATGCCGAACGCCGAACGCCCACTAGGGTTCCGCCGCGGCGTGCGCCGTGGCGAGATGATGGAGCGTGTCGTGAGACGTCTGATGTGTTCGCTGGCGACGCTGGCCACCCTGGTTTTGGTTGCGGCCGCGTGTTCCGATGACGGCGGCTCGTCGTCGACGAAGGTCGTTTCGATCGGGGTGCTGGCACCGATCGACGGCGGACTGACGGACTTCGGTCGCGGCATCCGCAACTCGGTGGAGCTCGCCGTGCGCGAGGCGAACGCGGCCAAGGCCGTCCCCGGGTGGACGATCAGCGTCAACGCCGTCGACGATTCGAGCGACCCAAAGAAGGGCGTGACGGCTGTGGCAGGCCTCATCGCGGACAAGAACGTGGCTGCGGTCGTCGGGCCTTACAACTCCGGTGTGGCCTTGGCGGTGCTGCCGGCGCTGTCGAAAGCGAATCTCGCATTGTTGTCGCCGAGCAACACCTTGACGTCGCTGACGCTGGGCGACAACGCAGCGTCGTCCAAGCGTCCGTATCCGAACTACTTTCGGCTCATCGGCAGCGACGCACGCCAAGGCGTGTTCCTCGCAGCGCAGGCGATCAAGCTCGGCTACAAGAAGGCTGCCGTGGTGAGCGAGACCAAGGCTGCGGGCAAGGGCCAGGCCGATGCCTTCGCCACCGCGTACAAGGCCGCGGGTGGCACCGTCACGCTCCAGCAGACAGTGCCCGATGGTGCGACGGACTTCGCAGGCTTCATCACCGCAGCCTCCGCGACGTCGCCCGACGTCGTGTTCTTCGGCGGCGAGTACATCGTCGCCGCAGCGCTGCGGACCCAGTCAGCCGGGAAGCTGAATGTTCC
>WLNW01000248.1 GCA_009699605.1 Actinomycetota bacterium
CGCGAGATCAACAGCTCGGCCACGTGCACCGACGGCCGGCCGTCATCGTGCACGAGTGCCCAACTGGTGTCTGGCATCGCCTACCCTCCCGTACATGTTCGGCGCAGCGAGCAACCGTACCCGCAGCCATCCGCCGCGACGCGCGTCGCGGCGCGAGTCGTGAGGTGAGTGCGATCCTCGTCGTGCTCCACACCAACGCGCTGGCCGCGGGCGCGCCCGATCCCCGGGACCGCCAGCTGCTGCGCCGCGTGCTCGCGCTCGCGGCGGTGGCCGATGTCGCACTGGTGTGCAGCGAGCCTCAACTCGGCCCGGTTTCGTGCCCCGAGCTCGCCGCCGCCGGTGTGGAGGTGGTCGACGCAGTTGCGGGTGTCGACGCATGGCTTGCCGGTTGCGGCAACTCGGTGGAGGCGGTGGTGGCCACCAGCATCGCGCTCGGCCGGCGGGTGCACCGGGTGCGGCCAGACCTCCCCCTCGTGATCGATCTCGCGGGCCCGAACTGCCTCGACGATGCCGATGATCCCGATGCCGATCCGCTCGAGCACGCCGGGCTCGTCATGCTGCGTGCGCACGAGCACGCGCTCGCCCGCTCGGTACTCGGCCATGCCCACCTGGTGGTCGCCGCGTCGTCGCACCTCGCCGGGCTTGTCACCTCGGTGGTCCCGGGGGCCCACGTGGTGGTCGTCGAGCCACCTGTACCCGCCGGGCGACCGCGGAGTGCGCCATGGGGGCGGCAGGTGGCGGTGGTCGGCGAGCTCGCCGCGGTGCGAGGTTGGTCGGCCGAGCGTGCGCTCGCGTCCATCCTCGCGAGTCGCGTCGAGACCGCCGACGTCGCGGCGATCGGTACCGACATCTCGTTGCTGCGTCGCGCGTTCGCGTCCGATGTTCGTGTGAGCCGGACGCGCGACCTGGGCACCGCCACGCACGCGCTGCGCGCCGCGGTGGTCGCTCGGGGCGCCGAGCCGCTCCTTGCCGAGCTGCGTGGCTTGGGCGTGCCCCTGGTCGTCATCGACGACCGCGACGACGCCGACGCGGCGCGCCGAGCCGTCGAGCGCCTTGCACGCGACGACGACGCATGGCACGACTCGCACCGTCGTTCGCTTGTGTTCGCCGCGGAGCATCTCGACCCGCCGCGCACCAACGACCGTTTCCTCGCTGCGCTCCGCGACGTCGGGGTGCTCCCGGCGAGGCATCCGGATCGCGCTGCCCGGGAAGCGCCCGCGGTCGGTGCCATGGCCGACGCAACGCCCAGCTGGGAGCACCGATCCGTCAGCGGGACGCTGGCCGCGCAGTCGGCCCGCACCGAACTGTTGCGATCCGAGGCGCAGCCTGACGCCGTCCTTCCCTGGGAGCACGCGCTCTACACCAACCTCGATATGGCGCCCGATGTCGCGTACCGACGCTGGCTTGAGGTGCACCATGACGTCGGGGCCCGACGTCATGTGATCCGAGCCAAAGCAGAGCGGCTCGTCGGGGCGCCGCTCATCTCGGTGGTCATGCCGGTGCACAACACCGAGCCGGCGATGTTGCGGGCGGCCATCGAGTCTGTTCGTTCGCAGATCTGGACACGATGGGAGTTGTGCATCGCCGATGACGGCTCGACGAGCACTGCGACCTGCGGCGTGCTTCGCGACATACGACACGACGAGCGCGTGCACATCGTGCGCACCGACAACGCCGAGGGCATCGCTGCCGCGACCAACCGGGCCATGGCCTTGGCGCGCGGCAGCTATGTGGCGTTCCTCGATCACGACGACGTGCTCACCGCCGACGCGCTCTATTGGGTCGCTCGGGCAATCGACATCGAGCCTGCGGCCGACATCGTCTACAGCGACGAGGACAAGCTCGACGAGCACGGCCGCCGGGTCGAGCCGTTCTGCAAACCCGACTGGTCGCCCGACCTGTTGTTGTCGTGCAACTACATCACGCACCTGCTGGTGGTGCGCCGATCGTTGCTCGAACAGGTCGGTGGACTGCGGCCCGACTTCGACGGCGCACAGGACTACGACCTGTTGCTGCGGCTGACCGAGATCACCGAGCGTGTCGTTCACATCCCGAAGCCGTTGTACTCGTGGCGCAAGAGCCCCGGCTCAACGGCCACCGACATCGGCGCAAAGCCGGAGGCGCACTCCGCGAGCCGTCGCGCCATCGACGAAGCCATCGTGCGTCGCGGACTTCAGGCCACTCGCGAACCCGGCATCGATCCCACCTGGCACCGCGTGCGTCGTCGTGTGGCACACCGACCGCTCGTGACCGTGGTGATACCCACGCGCGATCGGGTCGACCTGCTCAAGCCGTGCATCGAGTTGCTCGAACGGGGGGTGAGCCATCAGCCGATCGAGGTGCTCGTCGTGGACAACGACAGCACGGATCCCCGCACCGTCGCCTACCTCGACCACTTCGACGGGCGCGTGGTGCGTTACCCGCACCGGTTCAACTACGCGCGGCAGATGAACCTCGCGGCGCTCGAGGCCGACGGTGAAGTGCTGTTGCTTCTCAACAACGACGCCCGACCGGTCGGCACGGGTTGGTTCGACGCGATGCTCGAGCACGCCATGCGGCCCGAAGTCGGTGCGGTCGGGGCGCGGTTGCGGTTTCCTGACGGTCGCGCCCAGCACGAGGGCATCGTGCTGAACGCAGGCGGTGTCGCCCTGAACCTCGATGCGGGCCCGTATGCGGTGCTGGCCGACAACGTGCGCGACGTCGCCGCAGTCACCGGTGCCTGCCTCATGGTGCGCAGGTCGGTGTGGGACGCGGTTGGCGGCATGGACGAACGCCTGCGTGTGGCGTACAACGACGTCGATTTCTGCCTGCGCGTGGGCGAGCGCGGCTGGCGGAACATCTACACGCCACTGGCCGAACTCACCCACCAGGAGAGCTCGTCGCGCGGCTCCCTGCACCCCGAGGTCGACGAGGCTTTCTACCAGCGCCGCTGGGGCGTCCCGAAGACCTGCGCCGACCCGTTCTTCACCACGGCCATCGAGCTTCTCGTACCGTTCTCCCCGCGGCTCTGAGGTCAGCGCGGGCCCACCAGGTCGTTTCGCGTCATTTCGTGAACCGGATCTGCGGTCCGTGAGGCCGCGGTGGCACGCTCGCGAGATGCGGACGCTCCATAGGCGCGGCGGGCGGGGCCTTGTCGCCTTGATGCTCGTCTCGATGACCGTCGACGATGTCGTCGTCGCCCATCGGCCCGCGACCGATTCGCGGCCCGACGTGGGCGCGGTGTACTTGGGTTACGGCGCGGCGCACGGGTTCACGATGGTGGCGGGTGCGACCGCGGGGCCGCATCGTGTGTGCGTCGATGCCATCGACGATGCGAGTGGTTCGCCCGGAACGCTCGGCTGCGTCGATCGCGACGTGCTCTGATCGATCAGCTCGATCGATCAGCTCGATCGATCAGCTCGACTCAGGCGCAACAGGAGCACGACGAGGACCGCAATGCCGATCGACACGGCTGCGCCGAGGCCGCGGTGCGCGGCGAGCGAGTCGCGGGGTGCGCCGAGAGACCGGTCGGTGACCGCGGCGATGGCGAGCGCGGCGACCGCGGCATCGAGGGCCACGTGCACTGCCGACGGGGGAGGATCCGCGGCACCGAAGCACCCGCAGGAGCGCAAGGGCGCACCCGTCGCGAGCGCTGCGACGACGAAGCAGGCGAACGCGGCATACAGCGTGGCGAGCGCCCACACCCAGACGCCGGCACGTGCTGCGAGCACACCGATGCCGACGACGATCTCGATGACGCCAAGTAGTCGCGTCACGATCGCGATGGTGTTCCCGGCACCGGGACCCACGGGCGCGCGTCGCGCTAGGCTGCGCAGAACGGCATTGATCGCGCGTGCGGTTGGCTCGGGTCGCCAGACCTTGTTCAGACCGGCGACAACTACGAGCCATGCACCGGCGAGCACCGGTAGATGAGCAGCATGCACGGCCTGGAGCGTAATGACCGCCGGTAGCCTGCGGCGCATGGCCACCCGGTTTGTGATCATTGGTGGCGGAC
>WLNW01000249.1 GCA_009699605.1 Actinomycetota bacterium
CGATCCCGGTAGGGCGTGTCGACCGCCGGGTCGTTGAGGCTCTGCACCAGTTGGATCTGCAGCGTGCCTGCGTAGGCGAGCGCCTCGTGGATGAGAAGGTTGAGCGGCTCACCCTTGTAGGTCGAGTCGAGCTCGATGTTGCGGATGCATGTCCACGGACCGATGCCGAGCTGGCGAGTCCAGTCGCGCATTGCGACATCGATGTCGGGCACGAGGTATGCGACGTGAACCACTTGCCCGAACCGCTGACCTACCTCGTCCTCGCCCACCGAATCCCCCTCGTGTAGTCAGCGAAGTTTGCCACAGCCGCGCGCCACCACTCGCGAAGATAAGATTCGGGCTCTGCCCGCGACGTAAGCCTGCACGACCGGACATCGAGGAACCGCAGCACGTTGATACGAGAGCTCAAGGACAAGGTGGTCGCGTCGACCGTCGCGCTGTTCTCGCACGGTCCCCAACCGCTCGAGAACACCCTCGACTATCGCGGCGACCCGGGCTTGCTGGGACCCGACTCGGTGTCGTGGCGGGTCATCGGCGACGCTGCGGCATTCGTCGGCGGCATACGGGCGCTGCTCGTGCAGACAGCCCACCCCGAAGTGGTTGCGGGAGTGGAACAGCATTCGCGCTACCGGTCCGACCCGCTCGGCCGCCTGTCGCGGACATCCGTGTACGTCACCGAGACCACCTACGGCGCCCAACCCGAAGTCGACGCGGCGGTCGCCACGGTTCGCCGCGCCCACGGACCGGTTCATGGTCGGTCCGAACGCAATCTGGCCTACAGCGCCGACACTCCGGCGATGGCCGCTTGGGTCCACAACGTGCTGACCGATTCCTTCCTCTCGGCGTACCAGTCGTTCGGACCGCGTCCGCTCACCGCCGGCGAGGCCGACCGCTTCGTCGACGAGCAGACGCGTATCGGGGCGTTGCTCAACGCCTCCCCGCTGCCATCCACCGCCGACGAGCTCGCCCGTTGGATCGCTGAGCACCCCGCGCTCGCCGCCACGCGCGACCAGTCAGAAGCCGTCGCGTTCTTGCGTCGCCCGCCGCTTCCCGTCCCGGTACGAGTCGGCTACCACCTGCTCTTCCAGGCCGCGACCACAACGATTCCACCGACCATTCGCAACATCATCGGGCTGACCCCGGCCCGAGGTGCAGCACAGGTCGGGAACGCGACTGTTCGTAGCTTGCGCTGGGCACTCGGCTCTTCGCCCTCGTGGCATCTCGCGCTCGTGCGGACCGGGACACCGGTTCCCGCAGGCCTGTTCCGTCAACCACTGCCCGCGGCGCGAAAGGCTGAGTAGGCTTCCGCCATTCGCTGGAGGTGCAGTCCGTGTCGCGAGAACCGGGGGCGTTGACCGGGAACGAAGACGAGCGATTGCATCAAGCGATCGCCATGGCTGTCGAGGCGCGTGCGAGTGCCTACGCCCGCTACTCCGGGTTCGCGATGGGCGCGGCGGTCGTCGGCATCGACGGACGGAGCACGCGCGGGGTACTCGTCGAGAACGTGTCGCTCGGTCTGTCCATGTGCGCCGAGCGCGTCGCGTTGTTCACTGCGGTCACCGAGGCAGTCGCGCCTGCGGTGCTCGCCGTATGCGCGCCGAGAACTGGAGGCCAACTCACGTTCCCGTGCGGGGCGTGCCTGCAGGTCGGTCTCGAAGTCGCCGGCGCCGAGCTCGTCATCGTTGCCGTCGATCCCGACGGTGTGCACGAACGGGCGCCACTCCTCACATTGTTGACTCGAGCACCGAAGCGGCACACACCGATCACGGGACCTGCGGGGTGACCTCCTGTCTCCCGAGCTCGTCGAGGCGGCGCAACGCCATGCGACACACCACGAGGTAAGGCGCAGCGATCCACGGCACCCCGAACGCGACGCTGCTCATGTCAGGGCCGCGGGCTTCGACGACGTGATCGGTCGCCGGGCAACCCGCAACACTCCAGGACCAAGAGCGCCCCTCTTCGAAACGCGTCACCTCGAACGGGAGCTCTAGGCCGATCACGGTTCGCACGAAGCCCTTGCTGCCGAGCTCAAATCGACTCGTTGCCAGCGTTGCCCGGCGAACCGATGGGCCCCACTCGGGCCAGCAGCCGACATCGATGAGCAGCTCCCACATGACCGCGGCCGGAGCCGCGATGCGGCGGCTCGTCCATCGGGTGTTCACGGTTGGCACCGCGGAGCGCAGCAGTTCACGACGCCACGAGCGCCATGGCCGCGGCAATGGCACACCGACCGGACCAGCCCAACGTCCGCACCCAGTTCGAGCGCACCAGGCGCCGCACGGTGGCCTCGTCGTAGCCCTCATTTAACTCGGCATGTCGGGGTACCTGTAACCACACCGTGCTCATGTGGATCACGCCGAGCAGCACCAGACCAGCGACCGGCAACGCCAACCCGACGCCGGCCGGCGGCGCAACGACGAGCAATACGGCGGTCAGCCCCTCGGCTGCCATGAGGGGGCCGACCACGAACGCCGTCCTTCGCCGATGTGCCGTCTCATACGACACGAAGCTGTCGCGTCCGACTGCGGCAAACAACGGATAGTGCACGACCTGCACGAACCAGATCAACCCGAACATCGCGGCCGTTGCCGCCAGATGCAGCGCGAGCAGCACGGCGTCGGAGGGTACGAACACCGAAGCGACCACAACCAACACCGGTGCGACATCACCCGCGCCGTCAAGATTGGTGGTCATGAAACTCGCGTCCTTCGGAGGGCTCGCGGGACAGCGATGCGCACTTCGACACCGGGCGAACGTCGTGCCGAGCGCCCAGCGGGCGGTGAGGAAATGATCGAGCTCGGTGAGATCGCGGCCGGTCAGCTCGCGACCGATCCGAACCGTGACGTCGCTCGTCGCCTCGCCCCGCGGCCATCGGGTTCAACACACACCCGCATCGAGCGCGGCAAGGACCGCTGCCGCCGTGCGTTCACCGCTGTACATGGCACCCTGCGTCGACGCCGTGTCGCGGTGGTCGCCGCACACGAACAATCCGTCACCGAGAGCGACCCGCCTCTTCGGCGCGAACGGTGGACCCTGCGCGGGTTGCCCGTGCGCGATGACATCCGTGCGCAAGTGCTCCCAATCGGACGTGGTCGAGCCGAACCACCGAGCAAGCTGGTCGCGTACGCGATCGGTGATGGTGGGATCGAGCGCGTCGCGCCCGGGCACCGCAGCCGCAACGAGCGCTCGTCCAGGAGGCGCATACGATTCAGAAACCTCGCTCATCACGGCGAGGTTCTTGGCGGGACCGCTCCGCTCGCCGTCGAGGATCAGGGTCCGTCCCCGAACGGGCGGGCTCGTGGCCGCGAACCAGCAGCACGCCGCCGCCCGTGATCCGGGATCAGGGACCCGCTCACCGAGCAGTCGATGCGCTGCAGGACCTTCGGTGGCCACGACGACCGCTCGCGCATCGACGCGTTCCCCGTCGGCGAGCGTCGCCCCTGACGCATCGACGCGAACGACCCGCGCGTCAAGCCGAACCGCTTCTTCGGGCAACGTCGAGGCCAACTGCGCAGCGATCGCCCCCATCCCAAGTCGCGGAACACCCGTAGCGCCGATCACCAGCATGCGCAGGATCACATCGAAGCGGCGACTCGACACCTCGAGCGACGGATCCAACTGGATGCCCGCGAACAAGGGCTGCCAGAACGACTCGATCATCCGACTCGAGAACCCGACGTCCGCCAACCGCTGAGCGGTCGTCACATCGGGCCGTCGAAGCAGATCTCGAACCCGGTGCCGGCGCACGTCGATGATCAACCGCGCCAAGCGCGCCTTGTCCGCGAGCGTGCCGATCGGAGCCGCGATGGTTTGCGGGATCTGCAACGGTCGGCGAAGCGGATCGCCGACTCGATGGAATCCGCCCCGCACGCGAACGAGCGCCCCCGGATCGAACCGGCGAAGCTCGAGCGCGTCCATGTCGAGGCGCCG
>WLNW01000025.1 GCA_009699605.1 Actinomycetota bacterium
CGCCCGACCGCGCCGTTTCGCCCGGCATCGCGGCCGGTACCGCGGCCGGCACCGAGGACGATACGGCGGCCTCGGCCTCGGCCGGCATGGTGACGAACCGGCCGTTGGCATGCGCCGCGCTCACCGTCTGCACGCGCGCACCGTAGGTGAGGTTCGAGCCGTCGTCCTTAGCCCGTCGATGGGTCGATACGAACAGATGGTCGCGGGCCCGCGTCACGCCGACGTAGAGCAGACGTAACTTCTCGTCGACGTCCATCTCGGACTCGAACTCGTTGAGCACCTCGAAGTGACCGGTGGCCTTTCCTGCACCCAGGCTGATCTCGGGCCGACCGTCGGCGTGCCAGTTGACCTGCGGGCCGCCTCGCGCTCCTCCCGGACGCGTGGTGAGCCCTGACAGGACGACGATCGGGAACTCCAGCCCCTTCGCGCCATGGAACGTCATGATGCGCACCGCGTCGTCGTCCGTCTCGGGTAGCAGTGGCTCGGGCACGCGCGAGCCCTCGCGGCGTTGCAGGTCGGCCCAACGCACGAAGGCTCGCAGGTGCCCGCCGCCGACGTCGGCGAACTGACGCGCTTGGTCGATGAGGAATCGCACCCGCCGCCACACGTCGCGCGGGCGGCGATCGGTGAGGGCCAACGCGAACACGTCGCGCTCGCGCACGATCCGTTCGAGCAAGGTGGCTGGCTCGCACCACCGCGCCGCGTCGTGCCAGGCCGACAACGCCGCCATTGCCTCCGCCACGGCCCCCGACCGCGCCCCGACCGCCACGGCCCCCGGCACGTCAGCCGGTGAGCCTGCGCCGCGATAATCGAACGTGCCTCCGGCCTGCACCCAATCGAGTAGATCGGGGTCGCTGCACGCGAGCACCGGGCTGCGCAGCGCCGCAACGACGGACACCGCGTCGGCGGGGTCGTCGATCGCCATGAGCACCGCAAGCAGGTCGCGGATCGCGGGAGATTCGAACACCAGCGTGGTCGTGTCGACCCGATAGGGAACGTCGGCCGCGACGAGCGCTCCCTCGAGCATCGGCAAGGACGCGCGGGACGGGATAAGGACCGTGATGTCAGAACACCGGGCCGGCCGCCACGACTCGGTGCCGTCGTCGGCGCGACCCCAGACAGGGCGGCTCGACGGATCGGCGCGGATGGCGTCGACGATGGCCGCCACGTCGGCGGCCTCGCGCCGACGAAGCTCGGCAGCCGGTGGATCGTCGGGATGCGCGGCGCCGAACAGCACCACGCGATGATCCGCGAGCTTGGAAGGCCCGCGCATCGCCGAGAGCGGGCTATAGCGGGGCTGGCTCGGCGACTCCTCGGGCATCAGCGCGTCGAAGACCGCGTTGACCCAGGCCAGGATGGGCTCGACGGTGCGGAAGTTCTGCACCAAGGACACCTGGGCGCCGGCGCCGACAAGATCTCGCGTCTCGTGGAACAGTGCGATATCGGCGCGACGGAACCGGTAGATGGATTGCTTCGGATCGCCGACGAAGAACAGCCGGCCCGGTGGCAGCTCGAGGTCACGCCAATCGGCCGCGTCGTGCGTCGGGTCGGCCGCGATACGCAGGGCGAGCTCGATCTGGATGGGATCGGTGTCCTGGAACTCGTCGAGCAGCACGCGGGTATATCGCTGGTGCACATCGCGCCGCGCCGCCGGGCTCGTGCGCAGCAGCCGTCGCGCCAACACCAGCAGGTCGTGGAACTCGAGCTGTCCGGCATCGCGTCGCTCGTGGGCGGCCGCCAACGTGACCTCATGAAGCACGCCGAGCCAGATCGACAACACATCGTCGACCGCTTCGGTGCACAACGACGCAGCCGCATCGTCGACCGCGGCAACGCAAGCCCGCGCCGATTCGATATCGGGCCAGGTCTTCTTGGTGCCCTTGCGTCCGGGTGACCACTTGGACCGCTTGCGCAGCAGCGCGACCAGGCGATCGTCATCGAGCGGATCGAGGTTCTGGACGGCGCGCCATTCGGGGAGCAACGTCGCGAGGTGGAAGAGCAACTTGTCGTCGGGGTCGAGGCACTCCTCGCCCAGGACGAGGGCGTCGTCGATCGCCGCGAGCAACGGCCGCCGATCGAGCGCCCGAGGCAGGCGCATCGGCGCCGGGGTGAACTCCTCAAGGCGATCCCAGTTGTCGTCGAGTACTGCGGCGACGTCCTTGAGCGACGGACCAAACGCTCGGCGCAGTTCGATGCCGCAACTCCACAGCCGAACGACGAGTGGGACGTATCGCTCGTCGTTCTGCCAGCGGTCGACGTGCGCGTCCCAGCGGTCCTCGAAGGCCAGGATGGACTGCACTTCGTCGAGCACCTCGACGCGCGGTGGAATGGCCACCTCGATCGGGTGTTCGCGCAGCAGTCGATGAGCGAACCCGTGCAACGTGGAGATCGCCGCGGTATCGAAGTCGGCGAGGGCGTCGGCACATCGTTCGGCGGCAACGGCGTCGTCGGCCCGGGCCCCGTTGTCGAGCGCCCGGCGCACCCGATCGCGCAGCTCGGCGGCTGCCGCTTCCGAAAACGTGATGGCCGCCAGGTCGCGTAACGACACCTGCTCGTGCTGCACGAGGTGGACGATGCGGTCGACGAGGGTGGACGTCTTGCCCGTGCCGGCGCCCGCATCGACGAACAGCGTTTCGCGCAGCCCGGTGGTGGTGATGCGGTCGCGTGCGGCTTGATCGACGGGCGCGCTCATTCGGAGGTCTCCGTCAGGGCGAGGTAGCGCGACCGCGGGTCGGCGGGGTCGAGGTCGGCGGTCTTCGCCGACCACTGTTCGCCGCGGGACCCGTCGCACACTCGATCGAAATCGCAGTACTGGCAGCCGCTATGCGTGCCGTAGAAGCTGTTGTACTCGCCAGGATGCGCGAGGAACATCCCCGCGCTGATCCCGTCGGTGATCGCGCCCAGTACGTCGTGGAAGCGTGCGAGGCGGTCGGGGTCGAGGTGATAGCCGATGGAACGGCCCGACTCGATGAACCAGTAGTGAGCGGAGCCGACCGACGCACCGGTGGCCTGCGCAGCCGCGAGCGCATAGAGGGGCAGCTGCAACTTGGTGCCCGCGGCGACGGGGTCGTCGGCCAGCCCGGCGTAACGGTCGTGCTTGCCCGACTTGTAGTCGAGCACCACGGCATCGCCCGCTTCGGTGCGGTCGATTCGATCGATGAAGCCCCGGAACGAGAGGACGCGACCACCGGGCAGGCGAACCTCGAGCGGCGCCGCGTCACCGATGCCGAACGCCAGCTCTACCGCAAGCGGTGTGGATGATCGGGCAGCACGTTGGGCCGAGTCGTCGACGAGAAACTGATCCAGCACGGCGCGCAGATCGACTTGCTCGCGCCGCCAGCGGATCGCTGGGCCGGTGGCCCCCCGCGCCTCGGCATCGGCGAACACCTCGGAGGCGATCGCGTGGAGGCGATCGCCCTGCGCCGCCGACCATGGCTCGTGGGGGGCAGGCGGCGAGGCGAGCGATTCGCCGATGAACCGTTCGAGCACCGTGTGGAGCAGCGAGCCGCGTTCGAGCGCCGACACCTGATCGAGCTGCTCGGGCGTGTCGCGTCGGCCCAGACCGAGGACGGAGCCGAGGAAGTAGCGGAACGGACAGGCCGCCCAGGTCTCGAGGCGGGTCGCCGACATCACGACCCCGCCGCTGGGGCTCGGCACGGCGCGATCGGCCAGGTTGCCGTCCCACGCGGTGAACGCGGAGGAACGGCGGGCCGTTATGGCCATGACACCGCGCGCAAGACCCGGCGTGCGCAGCGGGTGCGTAGCCAGCGCGCCAGGACCGGCAGCTTCGAGCACGCGGAGACGACGTTCGGTTCCGTGCACCGCGGTGACGGCGTCTCGCAGTCCGGCCCCGAACGATGCGATGTGCTCGACACCCGCGCAACGGCCGACCAGGAAATCGTCGGTGGTCGGGCGGGCGCCGTCGTGTCCGAGGGCGTCGAGCAGCCACCGCGACGGCAACCGAGTTCGGCCACCGCGGTGGTCGCCGCGGGGGAAGCCCAGCACGCACTCCTCGCGCGCCGCAGCGAGCGCGGCAAGCAGGGAACGCTGCTGCGCGCCGACCCGCGACGTCGCAAGGGCAAGCTCCCCGTGGAGGGCCAACCGGCGCTCGGCGTCGGGGAGCAGCGTGTCCTCGGTGGGTGGGGCCGGACACAGGCCTTCGGCGAGACCGACGACGAACACGATGTCGGCATCGAGCGCTCGTGCGTGCTCGAGCGGCCCCACCTGCACCCCAATGCCCAGGCGCCCGACGCGCCCCGCCGGCACCTCGAGTGCGGTGTCGAGCGCACGCGCGAGCCCGGCGAGCCCCGGACGGCGATCGAACGCCGCCAGCCCCGCCAGCTCGTCGATGACGCCGTGCACCGAGTCGAGCGCCGCAGATTCGTCGGCCGGCCAGGTAGTGGGGTCGCCAACGAGCCATCCCAACGAGCCGCGCAGCCACCGGGCCAGATCGGGCCAGGTGGTGAGCGAACGGACCGCAACTGCCCGCTCAGTGAGCTCTCGGAGGAAGGCCTGCAGCGACGCAACCGACACCGCTCGGTCGCGACCCTCGCGGGACGCGCCGTATCGGGCCAGCTTCTGGTGCCAGTCGTCGAGGCCACCCACGACGCCGGCCGACCGCGAGAT
This sequence comes from Actinomycetota bacterium, assembly GCA_009699605.1. Classification (GTDB taxonomy): domain Bacteria; phylum Actinomycetota; class Acidimicrobiia; order Acidimicrobiales; family WLNW01; genus WLNW01. Next base: position 4,627 of record WLNW01000025.1, read on the forward strand.
CGCGTCCCACGACCCCACGGGCCGCGCGTGGCCGTCGGCGCCGAGCCCAGGCACGCCTGCCGCGAGGTCGAGCACCTCCTCGCGCGACCAACGGCCGTCGACCAGGGCGAGCAGCGCACGCGCGGCCCGGCCGGCCAGGGCACCCGACAACGCGCGAACCGCCGGGCCGTTGTGGACGATGCCGGCAGCCTCGAGCTGCTCGTGGACGAGTCGCTGGTACGGCTCGGCGGTCGCGTACAACAAGGCCATGCGAGCGAGCGGAACACCCGCCTCGGCCCGCTCGACGATGCCGCGGAGCGCGTGACGGACCTCATCGTCGCTGTCGGTGGCGGTGAAGACGGTGATCTCCGCCGAGGTAGCGGCTGTTGCCACGCCGCGAGGTTCCGGCGAAGGGACATCGACGCCACCGACCGCGCCGGACCACCACGCAAGCGGCTGGTCCGCCGAAGGCGAGCCCGCGACGCCGATGATGACCGTGACCGGGAGCACCTCGGATAGCGCCAGCAGCAACGCCAGGGACGCGGGCGCCAGCTCGTCGACGAGGTAGACGACGATCGACCCGAGCGTCGAGGCCACGGACGGATCGGCGCGGACCGCGGATGCGCCACGCCACGCGAGCTGATGCTCGTCGGTGAGGTTGGTGAGGCGGCCCTGGACCGAGCGATGCAACGCGACGACAGCCCGGGTGCGGGGCGAGGGCGAACGAGCGAACTCGTCGAGCGTGGTGGGCGCGGCGCCGGCGAGCGTTCGCGTTGCGCCGACCAGCGCCAGCTCGGTGGCCGGGTGCGCGGCCACCGGGGCGAACAGGCCACGGGTCTCGGTGGCGAGGACGTCGCGCACCACCGCCGAGAGCACCACGTTCGACACGGACGCCGGTGACCCACCCGCGACGCGGCCCGCCAACCCGGCGGGGGTCACGAAGGAGATGTTGACGAAACCACCGTGCGTCCCGAGAACACGGCGAGCCATGACGCCGGTGAGGTTGTCGGGAACGAGCACGACGAGGGGCGCAAGTGGATCGTCACCCCGATGCGCGCCGATGACCGCGGCGAGCGTCGCCGCAGCGGGTGCACCAAATCGAACGGCGAAGCAGTCGAGTCCCATGACGTTCGCGAGCGTACGCACCCTCTACGACACTCGGCCGTGCGCCGCGCCGCGAGCACCGCCGATCAGCGCAGCCGGATCGCGCCCCGGCCGGTGTGGGCCGAGCCGATATGGGCCGCGGTGTGGCCCGTGGCCGCCAACTCACGGAGCACGGCGTCGACCTCGGCCTCAGCCACGCCGAAGACCAACCCGCCCGATGTCTGGGCGTCGGCCAGCAGGGTGACGGTCTCCTCGGGGACCGACCCGACCTCGAGCCACTCGGCGACCCACCGACGGTTCCGCGCCGATCCACCCGGCACGAACCCCGCCGCCGCGAGCTCGCGCACCCCGTCGAGAATGGGTACGGCCGCGCTGTCGATGAGGACGTCGACGCCGCTCTCGCGAGCCATGCGGCCGAGGTGCCCGAGGAGACCGAAACCGGTGACGTCGGTCGCGCCCGTGGCCCCGTGGGCCATCGCGATCTGGGACGCGTCGGCATTGAGCTTGGTCATCGACGCGATGGCGGCAGCGATGACCGACAGGGGGGCGCCCTGACGCTTGATGGCCGTGGTGACCACCCCGATGCCGAGCGGCTTGGTGAGGATCAGCTGATCGTCGGCCCGCAGCCCGGTATTGGTGAAGAATCGGTCGGGGTGGACCTCGCCCACTACCGCGAGCCCGAACTTCGGTTCGGGATCGGTGACGGTGTGGCCACCGGCAATGACGAACCCGGCCCGCACTGCGACGTCCTGCGCGCCGGCGAGCACTTCGCCGAGCACCTCGTTGCTCAGTTCCTCGTCGTTCCAGCACACGATGTTGAGGGCGAGCAGCGGGCGTCCGCCCATGGCGTACACGTCGGACACGGCGTTAGTCGCGGCGATTGCGCCCCACGCGCGTGCGTCGTCGACCACGGGGGTCAAGAAGTCGGTGGTGACGACGAGTGCCCGATCGGCGTCGAGCTTCCAGATCGCCGCGTCGTCACCGGTGGCCGTGCCGACGAGCAGCTCGGGGCGCGTGTTCGGCGTGAGGTTGCGCAACACTTCGACCAACCGACCCGGATCGAGCTTGCACGCGCATCCCGCGCCGTGGCTGTATTCGGTGAGGCGTTTCGCGATCGCGGTCGACATAGGGAATAAGCTAGTGATCGGGCTCCTGATCCGGCGGAGCGAGGCAGTACGCTTCGTGCCGTGACCGACGTCGGCTCCGCTGTGGGTCCCAACTCGAACGGTCGACGTGCGCTCACCGTCGAGCAGCGCCGCGCCGAGATTCTCGATGCGACTCGTCGCGTCGTACTCGCCCGAGGGTTCGGCCACACCCGCATAGCCGACGTGGCCACCGAGCTTGGGGTGAGCACCGGGCTCATCCATTATCATTTCGCCTCGAAGGACGCGCTCCTCGCCGAGACGTTGCGGGTGAGCGCCGCCGACGACATCCGTCGACTCGAAGAGTCAGTGGCCGGCGAAGGCGATCCGGTCGAGCGGCTCGATCGTGTCCTCCAGGAGTACCTGCCCTCGGCCGAGCGCGACCAGAGCTGGGTGCTCTGGATCGACGCGTGGGGCGACGCACTGCGCAACGAACGCCTCCGGGCCATCTCCGAGGAGCTCGACACTGCGTGGGCCCGCGTGCTGGAGCAGGTCATTCGCGAAGGCGTACGGGTCGGCCGACTCCGCACACCCGACCCGGCAGCTTCCGCGTGGCGCCTCGCGTGCGTGATGGACGGCCTGGGCGTGCAGCTCACGTTGCACACCGCGACGATGACCCACGCCGCGATGCTCGCGCACGTGCGCGACATCGCCTCCGGCGAGCTGCACTTCGATCGCTCGCTCCTTCCCGCCTGATCACGCGCGGCGCGGCCTCCTGCGCGAGAGTCCGGGGCATGGCTGCGCCCTTGATCCTGATCCCCCCGTCGGAGGGCAAGGCGTCAGGCGGATCGCGTACGCCGTGGGAGCAACGGACCCGGCGCACCGCGCTGCTCGACCCGGCCCGACGCGAGGTCATCGCCGCGCTCATGAATGCAATGTGCGGCGACCTCCCCGCTCGCACCAAGCTCCTCGGCGTGGGTGAGGCGGGTACCGCCGAGGCCACGCGCACCAACCTCGAGATCGATGCCGCGCTCACCCGCCCCGCCATCGAGCGCTACGACGGCGTGTTGTACGGGGCGCTCGACCATACGACCCTCGGCCCCACCGATCGACGCCGCCTCAACGCGCAGGTGTTGATCTTCTCCGGCCTGTGGGGCGCGGTCGCGCCCGATGATCCGATCCCCGACTACAAGTGCAAGATGGGGGCGTCGCTCGCGCCGCTCGGCAAGCTCTCGACATGGTGGAGACCCCGACTCGCCGAGTTGCTCGAAGAACGCAGCGCAGGTCGCGTGGTGTGGAACCTGCTGCCGAACGAGCACGACGCCGCGTACGCGCCTTCCCCCGACTCGCGGCGCGAGTTGCGCGTGCGCTTCCTCGATGACGTTCACCGCAATGGCGCTCGAGAGCTCGTCACGGTGAACCATTGGAACAAGCTCCTCAAGGGGTCCCTCGTGAGGCATCTGCTGTCCACCCAGTTGAACGGTCCCGACGGGCTCGAGGAGTTCACACATCCGCAGGGCTACGTGTACCGGCCCGAGCTCACCCACACCGCTGGTCGGGTCGTCACGATCTCGTTCGTCGCACCGCGCTGAGCGCGACCTCCGTGCGGCTCTGCTCTTCGTCGTTCAGCCCGTGCCGAGTCGTTGATCGCATGCCGACGTCGACGTAGGTCGCGAGGGACATGGCGGCAGGAAGTCCCTCGACGATGATGACGTTGTCGCGGAACGAGTGGTTGCGGGGATGGGGGCCGGCTCACTGCGGGCGGGCATGGAGTCGGCGCCACCGTTGCGCACCGCGGATGCAGCGCCGACGCTTTGACCCCATTCCGTTCCGTCCCACCAACGCTCAAAGGTCGGGTTCGTCCGATCGCGATGCCAACCAGGTGGCGTCTTCACGACTAGAAGTGTGGCCGTGAAACTCGGCGAACACCTCACTGCCATCCTCGAGATCGATCCTTCAGCACCCGCAGTCGAATTTCACGATCACTGGACCACGTGGGGCGATCTTGCGTCCATCGGTCAGCAGCTCGACGCGCTGCTCCTCGGCGCAGGGCTCGGTGCAGGCATTCCGGTCGCGTGTCTGCTCCGCACGCGTCCCGAGCACATCGGCGTGGTGCTCGGGTTGCTCGGCACCGACCGCACCGTCGTCACGGTGAACCCACAGCAAGGTGCCGACAAGCTGCTCGCCGACCTACGCGCCCTGCGGCCGATGGTCATCGTCGCGGACGACGATGCATGGCAGTCGACCGAGCTCGTCGCGGTGCTCGACGAGCTCGAGACGATCGGCATCGCCGTCCGAGCGACTCCTCCCACCGCAACCCTTGTGGGCGTGCGCAACCGGCCCGGCGCGGGCCCGCGCCTCGAGGTCCCGCCGGGCACCGCGGTGCAGATGCTCACGAGCGGTACCACCGGAACCCCAAAGCGCGTCCCGCTCGCATACCGGAGCCTCGAAGAGTCGTTGCTCGGCGCGCAGCACTACGAGTCGGCGAAGAAGGACTCCGGGCCGCGACTCGCGACCGGTGTGCGGGTCACCGGCAGCCCGCTCGTTCACATCAGCGGCATCTGGGACACGCTCACATCTGTGGTCGCGGGCCGGCGCATGTCGCTGATGGAACGCTTCCGCGTCGAGGACTGGGTCGAGCTCGTCCGCCGTCATCGCCCGAAGGCCATCTCGCTCGTGCCGAGCGCGCTGCGCACCGTGCTGGCCGCTGATCTCGACCCGGCCGATCTGTCGAGCCTGCAGGTGGTCACCTGTGGCACCGCGCCGCTCGAGCCGGCGACCGCGATCGCGTTCGAGGAGAAGTACGGCATCCCCGTGTTGATCACCTACGGCGCGACGGAGTTCGCGGGTGGCGTCACCGGCTGGACCTTGCGAGACCACCACGAATGGAGCGCGACCAAGCGCGGCAGCGTGGGCCGGGCCCATCCGGGCACCGACCTGCGCATCGTCGAGGCCGACTCCGGCGAGGTGCTCGGACCGGACCAGGTTGGTGTGCTCGAAGTGCGATCCACCCAACTCGGACTCGATCGCGGCTGGGTGCGCACCACCGATCTCGCGTCGCTCGACACCGAAGAGTTCCTTTGGCTCCACGGCCGGAGCGACGACGCGATCATCCGTGGCGGGTTCAAGATCGTGCCCACGGATGTGCAGCACGTTCTCGAATCGCATCCTGCGATCCGCGAGGCAACCGTGGTGGGCCTCGCAGACGAAAGGTTGGGCGCCGTGCCGGTCGCCGCAGTCGAGCTGGAACCTGGCGCGCACCTCGATGAGGCCGAACTGCTGGACTTCGCCCGTCGCAACCTCACCGGCTACGCAGTTCCCGTTGCGGTTCGGGTGGTCGGTTCGCTGCCTCGCACGCCATCGCTCAAGGTGAGTCGCCCTACAGTGCTCGCGATGTTCACTGAGGGAACTGCTACCGAAGGAACTGCTCCGTGACGGAGCTGATATGGGACGCCGAGCCGATCACCGAACGGCCGCTCGTGGTGCTCGCGTTCCGCGGCCTGTTCGACGCGGCGAGTGCGGCGACCAACGCGGTGAACTGGGTCCGCGAACGTGCGCCCTCGTCGCTTGTCGCGCACATCGACCCCGAGTTGCTGTTCGACTTCACGCAGCAGCGGCCTTCGGTTCGCGTGCTCCCCGATGGTCGGCGCGAGATCGTCTGGCCCGAGAACGAGTTCCACGTGCTGCGCTTTGACGACCGACGCGACCTCGTGGTGTGCTCGGGTACCGAACCACACCTGCGGTGGCGCAGCTTCAGCGAGCACATCCTCGCGATCGCGCAGCGCTGCGGCGCCGAGATGGTCGTCACGCTCGGCGCCATGGTCGGCGTGGTCGCCCACTCGCGCCCGCTCCCGGTAACCGGCTCGGCCACGAATCCCGCGCTCGCCGAACGGCTGGGTCTGGGCAGCCCGAGCTACGAAGGGCCCACCGGGGTGATCGGCACGCTTCACGATCTGCTCGACCGGGCCGGGATGCCGGTGATCTCGCTGCGCGTCGCCGTGCCCCACTACGTGCCGTCCCCGCCGAACCCCAAGGCCACGCATGCACTGCTGCGCCGGCTCGAGGAGGTGACCCGGCTCGATCTCGGCGCTCGGGCACTCGAACCGTCGGCCACCGACTGGGAGCACCAGGTCAGCGCGGCGGCCGCCGACGACCCACAGGTGATCACCTACGTCCGGCGCCTCGAGGAGCAATACGACGCAGAGGAACCCCTTCCGTCGGGTGACGACCTCGCGGCCGAGCTCGAGGCCTTCCTGCGCGAGCAGCGCGGCGACACCGAATCCTGACCATCACGGCGCCGAGCAGATCACGTCCTCGTCCACGGTGTACACGTGGATGTTGGCCGCCTCGTCACAGCTCATGAAGTTCGGGTGATCGTCGAACAGCGCCTGCAGTTGCGGCCGCGTGAACGCCGCCTGCATCAGCTCGGCCGACTCGAAGTACAGCTCGACCCACGCATCGATGTCGGGCACGACCACGCGCGGCTCACGCCGGTTGAAGTCGTTGACCGTCGCGGCGCGCACTCGGTTGTACTTCAACTCGACGAAACCAGGGACGCCGTCGAACGCTTCGCGTGCGAGACGCATGTGCACGACTCGGTAGTGGCGTTCGCACTCCTCGGCACCGAGGTCGGGGTTGTCGCGCCAGCTGAACATCACTTTGATCATGCGTAGATCATGTCGCGTGACCGGCCGCCGCGCCGCAGGCCTACCTGACGGGCAGACTCGTCGGATGGACCGACTCTCCCGAGAAACGATCATCTGGTTGGCCACGACGCGAGCCGATGGACGGCCTCACCTGACGCCGATCTGGTTCGTGTGGTCGGGCGAGCGCGCGTGGATCTGCACGAGTGCGCGCAACGTCAAGGCGCACGCGTTGCGCCGCGACCCGCGGGTGATCATCTCGCTCGAGAGCGGCACGCGCCCGCTCGTGGGTGAGGGCATCGCGTACGCCCATGTACGGCCCTATCCCCCGGCGGTTCGCGAGGCCTTCATCGCGAAGTTCGACTGGGACATCGACGTCGACGACGACGAGGGCGTGTTCGACGCGCTCTTCGAGATCGAGGTCATTCGCTGGGTTCTGGGTGCACCGGTGTCGGACGCGCCGACCGACGACTAGCCCGACCTAGGAACTGCGCCCATGCGTCCCGACTGGAAGTCGTCGATGGCGTCGATGGGCGTCAGCTTCAACGCCCCCCTCGACGCTGGTGGCCTGCTCGTCGGCGAGAAGGTCACGCTCGAATTCGAGCTCTCGGCCGTCAAGACCGCCTGATCCCCATCGCCTGACCGCAACTGGTAGTTCGAGTGCGCGCCCCGCCGCGCACCCCCACTACCAGTTCGCGTTTTCGGGCCCGTCGAACGGCTCGGCGGGCCGTGACGATCAACCGCGCAGCGGCTCGACGACGTAACCGGCCAAGCGGTTGCGGATCGCCCGGAACTCGGGCATGACCCACAGCGCGGCGAGGTCGTGATCGGTGTCGAGCTGGCCGGCGTCGGTCCAGCCGGCGTCGACCGCCTGCGACAGGCGAGCCAGCGCGTGGCCGGTGTCGCCGAGCCGGGCCGCGGAACACGCGATGTTGTAGAGCACCCAAGGATCGACCGGGGGCCCGGCCACCAGGAGGTACTCCCCGATGGTGACCGCACCGACGAAGTCGTCACGCGTGTGGGCGAGGTGCTGCAGTTCGCGGAGCAGATCGGTGCTGCCGCTACCAGCCGGGAGCATCGCGTACAGCGAGGGGATCTCGACGCCGCGGCCGGCGAAGACGCGCGACATGAGCACGTAGCGAGCAAGCGATGGCGACGGCGCACGGCCGAACATGTCGTCGAGCATTGCCATGCCTTGACCCGGCGCGCCGTCGACGGTCTCGACGAGCGCGTACGACGACGGGTGGGCGCTACCCGGGAGCGTGGCGAGCGCGTGGCGGGCTTCAGCCCCGCGACCCTGGCGCACCAGCAGTTCGACCGCCGTGACCTTGGCCCGATCGCGTCCCTCGGCCGGCAGACGCGCCATCGATGACTGCAGCGCGTCGTGGGCCTCCGGTTGGCCGCGGTCGAGACGGCGCAGATCGGCCAAGACCTGTTCGGTGTTCTCGATCGCCGGCTGGCGGCGACCGCTGAACACCGCGCTGAGGTTCAGGGCGCCGAGGAGCAACGGCAACGTGAGCATCCGCGCGTAGTCGATGTGGATGAGCCAGAAGCAGAGACCCGCCGCCAACGCAACCGAGATGACCGCACCCACGCGCGCCCGTTGGTCGGGCGTGCCGGGCAGCAGGTTCCGCAGGATGTTGCCGCCGTCGAGCGGCAGGATCGGGAGCAGGTTGACCAGGCCCCAGACGAGGTTCACGTAGATGACGATGCTCACGGCATACTCGGCCACCGACGAGTCGCTGTATATCCGAAGGGACGGATCTTCGACCCCGAAGGCGCCGGCAACGCTCAGCACGAAACCGCCCAGCGCGAAACCGGCGAGTGGGCCGGCCAGCGTGACCCAGATCGATCGGACCCGGCCCATCGATTGCGGGGGCACGAACGCGGTGACGCCCCCGAAGATGTACAGGTCGATGGTGGGCTCCGCGCCGAGGCCCCGAGCCGCGAAGGCGTGCCCCAGTTCGTGTGCGAGGACCGAGACCAGCACGATCACCGTGAAGACCGCGACGACGCCGAGCGACAGGTCCGGAGAGCCGAGCCCGATGAAAGCGGCGATGATGAAGAACGACGGGTGGATGGCGACCGGGAACCCGAACAACGGGAATCGCAGCACGCCTCGACCGCCACTGGGCAGGGGAATCACACTCGTGAGACTACCGGCAGCGTCGCGCTGGGTTGCCTCGCCCCCGATCAGCCCTTCTCGGCGCCGAAGATCCCCACGAAGCTGACCATCTCACCCGGATAGCCACCCAGGTTGTGGGTGAGCCCGAGCTTCTTGTTGGTGGTGATCTGACGCTCGGGCGGGGCTTCGTTGCGCAGCTGCAACCACACCTCGTAGAGCATGCGGAGCCCCGATGCGCCGACCGGGTGACCAAACGACTTGAGCCCGCCGTCGGTGTTGACCGGGAGATCACCCGTGAGATCGAAGGAGCCCTCGAGCACCTCTTTCCACGCCTGGCCACGCGGGGAGAACCCGAGGTCTTCCATGAGCACAAGCTCGGTGACGGTGAAGCAGTCGTGCACCTCGGCCATAGCGATCTCGCCGCGGGGGTCGGTGACGCCGGCCTGGTGGTACGCGTCCTCGGCGGCCATTGCGCACTCGGGCAGCGTCGTGAAGTCGAAGTCGGGGTCGACAAGCCCGGAGCCGTTGCCCGATACGAACGACAACGCCTTGATGAACAACGGCTTGTCGGTGTACTTGTGGGCGTCCTCGGCCCGGCACATGATCACGGCAGCCGAGCCGTCGGCCACGCCGGCACAATCCATCACCGCGAGCCGCCCGGCGACCGCTGGCATGCTGCAGATCTGCTCGGCCGACATCTCGCGGCGGTACTGGGCCCGGACATTGCGCGCGCCGTTGTAGTGATTCTTCGAACCGATGCGGGCGATGACCTTGCGGATCTCGTCCTCGTCGACGCCGTACTTCTTCGCGTAGGCCGGGAGCAGCAGCGAGAACATCGCGGCGGCGGTGAGGGTGCGGTTGGTGCCGTCGGTGGGGGTGGGGAAGGAGTTCAGACCCTGGTAGCCGCCGTCCTTGACCTTCTCGACGCCGACCGCGGCCACGAGGTCGTATGCGCCCGACGCCACCGCGTACGCGGCCTGGCGCATGGCCTCGCTGCCCGTGGCGCAGAAGTTCTCGACGCGGGTAACCGGCTTGCCCTCGAGCTTGAGCGGGATCGAGAGCGTGATGCCCGCCATGCCGGTCTGCGCGGTGCCGAGCCAGTAGGCGTCGATGTCCTGCTTCCCGACGCCCGTCGAGGCGAACGCCTCGTTGGTGGCTTCGATGACGAGGTCGTCGGACGATTTGTCCCAATGCTCGGCGAACCTCGTGCAGCCCATGCCGACGATCGCCACGCGGTCCTTGATGCCGTGAGAAGCCATGGCTGTATCCCCTTACGCCGACGCGCCTCGGACGACGCGGGCCTTGTTGTCGGGCTCGCCTCTTACGAGTCGAGCTTTCCAGAAGTAGTTGTGGATGTCGTCGGCCGCGAACAGCCGGCGGAACGTCATCTCGACGCGCGCGCCGATGGTGACGTCGGTCGGGTCGCAGTCGGTGAGCTCGATGGGCATGCGGCCCCCACCGTCGAAGTCGACGACGGCGAACACGATCGGCGGGCTCGGCGAATAGGCGAGCTTGTCGACGGTGAACGTGAGGACCGTTCCGCCGACGTCGGCCATGGCCGCCGGGACCATGTCGCCCTCGACGCCGCCCTTGATGCCGATGCGAGCCGGGGGCATGTGCACGATGCCCGTGGTCTCGTCGCGAGAGCCGACGAACGCGTACTTCCACTCTTCGCGGCGATACGCCGCGGTGGAGGAGGTGCGGTTCGGTTCGGGGCGGCGCGGTGGTTCGACGTTGACCACACCGCGCCACGACAGGAACTTGCCATACGGGAGCGAGCCGCCGTTGGCGATCTGGGTGGACAGCGGGCGGACGGAGTGGAACGAGGTGATCGCCTCGGTGACCCGGAAGATCAGCACGTCGGCGCCGTCAGCCAGCACAGCCAACGCGACGAGTTGGCCCGGCTTCGCGTCTTCGAGGACCCGGGCCAGGCCGAGGCCGACCTGCGCCGCGCCTGCGTTGCCGACCGTCGCATTGAGGTCGTCGGCCAAGGCCTCGGGCTTCAGGCCGAGCTTGCCCGCTGCGACCCGCACGGCACGCCCGTGGGTGCCACTCACGCACGCCTTGTCGATCTGACCGGCTTCGACGCCGGCGTCCTTCAGCGCTGCGTTCCACGCCTCGATGGCGAGCGGCACGTAGACCATCTCGCCGAAGCGCTCTTCCCACAGCTTGGAGCGGGTCTGGCCCGGCACCCGCCAGCGGTCCGTGAACTCCTCGGTGGCGCTACCCGAGCCGATGAGCTCGGCGATGACCGCTCCGGACGAGCCGTCGCCGACGATGACGGCACTGGCCGCGTCGCCGCCATCGGCCTCGTCGGCGGAGGTGGGCAGACCGGTTCGGATGTCGCTTGCCACGACCAACGCGTTGCCCGCGCCGAGAGCGAGCGCTATGCGCAGCGCACCGACCGACGAGCGGACGGCGCCATTCATGTCGAAGGCCGGCGTGTTGCGGTCGAGCCGCAGCGCCGCGTGGATGGTGGTGGCGTTGGTCTTGTCGGCATAGGACGGCGACGTGGTCGCGAACCACAGCGCGTCGACCGCGGTGGTGGGTTCAATCGAACGCAAAGCGACCCGCGCTGCCTCGACCCCCATGGACGTGGTGTCCTCGTCGTAGGAGGCCACCGAGCGCGTGCCCTTGCCGCCCCCGCTGCCGAAGAACTTGCTGATGTCGGCCCTGTCGAGCCGGCGGAACGGCACATAGGCGCCGTAACTGATGATCCCTCGCATGCCCGAGATCATACTCCTGCGGCGCGATGCGGCCTCAGCCCGGCGAGGCGGGCCGACAACGGCGCACGAGAGCTTCCACTTGGCGACGCCGCAGTATGGTTGCGCCGCCCACTTCGACCGTTCGCCACAGGGAGCCGCAATGCGCCTCGGAGACACCGCCAACAACGAAGCCGCCTCGTTTGGGAAGCCACTCGACGGCGTGCGCATCCTGGCGGTCGAGCAGATGCAAGCCCTCCCCTGGGGCACCCAGCTACTGGCTCGTCTCGGGGCCGAGGTGGTAAAGGTCGAACACCCGACCGACGGCGAATCGGGCCGCGGGTCGCTGCCCGCCATGCTCGACCCCGACGGCCGCAAGGTCGGGTGCATCTACGTGCGCAACAACCTCGGCAAGAAGAGCATCGGCATCGACCTGAAGAAGGGTCGCGACCTCATCCTCGACCTTGCGGGCAAGTACGACGTTTTCTGCGAGAACTTCAAGGCCGGCGGTATGGACCGCATGGGTCTCGGCTACAAGGACGTGTCAGCTCGCCACCCTCAGGTGATCTACACGTCGGTCTCGGGTTTCGGGAACACGGTGAGCACCGCATACGACGGCTGGGCCGCCTACGCGGGTGTGGCCGAGGCGATGTCCGGCATCTACGAGTTCGGTCGCCATGAGGGCGACCTGCCACGCATCAGCCCGGTCGGCGCGCTCGGCGACATCGGCTCCGCGGTGTTCGCCACCATCGGCATCCTTGCCGCGTTGCGCCACCGCGATCAGACCGGCCTCGGGCAGTACGTCGACATCGCCATGTACGACTGCATGGTCGCGATGACCGACATCGTCAGCAACACCTACTCCATGGGTGTCACGCCCAAGCACGGCGCGACACCAGGACTCATCATGACGGCGTTCGAGGCGAGCGACGGCTACTTCATGATCCAGGTCGGTCGCGAGCACCAGTTCCCCGCGTTCGCCAAGGTGATCGGGCACGAGGAATGGATCGGCGATCCGGCGTTCGACCGCTCGAACTGGATGGACATCACCGAAACCACCATCCGCGATGCGGTGCAGACCTGGGCGGCTGACAAGACCAAGCGTGAATGCGCGTTCCTCTTCGCGAAGGCGGGTGTGGCCACCGCACCTATTCACGGCCCCGAGGACGTCATCAACGACGAGCACGTGGCCGCCCGCAACATGCTGGTCGAGGTACCGCGCGTCGACGGCTTCGATCGTCCCGCTTTGGTGCCCGGCAATCCGGTGAAGATGTCGCGCGTGCAGGAAGGCCCCGAGACGCGCATGCCGTGGCTCGGGGAGCACACCACCGACATTCTGCGCGACGACCTCGGGTTGTCCGACGCCGACATCGCAAAGCTCCGGGCGGACGGCGTCATCGCCTGACGCCCCCCGCCCGGCTGTGCGCCCGGCAAGCCGGCTACTTCTTCATTGCACCCGTGGCGTCGACCACGAACCAGACGCCACCCACGTTCTGCCCCTTGGTGTCACCAGCCGCAGCGTCGGCCGCGAAGTAGTAGAGCGGCGATCCATCGATCGTGGCCTGAACCTTGCCGTCGACGGTGGTGAACGAATCGCACGCACCGTTCGTGACGAACGCCAGCGCGGGCATCGCAGCTGCGCTCGTTCTCGGCGTCGGGCTGGTCCGCATGGCGCGCGACGGCAACGCCGCGCAGGTGCTGCAACCCTTCGCCAACAAGGACTCGACCCCACCCGGGTCTACTGGCTGTGGCTGGCTGACGAAGCCGGCAAGCGCTTCAACGCCGGCACGTTCCGAGGTACAGATCGCGAACAGACGATCACGCTGCAGAGCGCCCTCCCTTTGGAGGAGACTGTGCGCGTGTGGTGCACCGATGCCGATACGAAAGTCGTCCTCGACAGCTGGGTGACGCGCTGAGCGCAACAACGGTGGCGGGAGAGCGGCCCGGCACTGATCGACTCGCGCGAGCGGCCTTGCTCGCAGCAGTGGTCTCCGTGACGCTGCAGTGCATCGGCCCGATCTTCGTGCGCAAGGCCGGGTTCTCGGGCCTCGTGTTCGCGTTCCACCGCATGTGGATCGCGGCGTTCGTGTACCTCGCGGTCAGCAAGGCCTGCGGCGCATGACCCTCATGGCATGCCATTCGCGTGTCGGCCCCCGGTGGCATCTGGTTCGCCTTCAACGTGGCCACGTTCTTCGTCGCGGTGCACCACACCACCATCGCGAACGCCATGGTCATCAGCGCCCTGCAACCGGTCACCCTGATGCTCCTTTCGAGCCGGCTCTTCGGCGAGCACGTCCGCCGCGCCGACCTCGCGCTCACTGCGTTCGCGATAGCCGGTGTGGCCGTCGTGGTGTTCGCACGAGGCACGGCCGGATCCGGTGACCGCTTCGGCGATGCCCTCGCGTTCTGTTCGATGCTCGGCTACGCCGCCTACTACGTGTCGTCGAAGAAGGCCCGTACCACCCTCGGTACGCTCGAGTACCAGACATCGCTCACGCTCGTGGCGGTCGCGGTGCTCGGCATCGTGATGGTGGCCTCTCGCCAAGACCTGTCTGCGCCACGTACGAGCTCGTGGGGCTGGGCACTGGCCATGGTGGCATTGCCGGGGAGTGGTCACCTGCTCACCAACTTCGCCCACGCACACGTGCGACTCGGTGTTCTTGGTGTGCTCACCCTGTTCTCGCCCGTGGGATCGGTGTTCCTGGCGTGGCTACTGCTCGACGAGGGTCTGAACGGGTGGCAGCTCATCGGCATGGCGGTGGTCATCGGCAGCCTCACCCTGATCGTCGCTGCGAGCACACGTCGCAGCCCACAGCTGGAGGGTTCGACACCCGACCTCGAACAATCAACCACGGAGGACGTGGCCGACTGAGCTCGAAGTCGTGTTCGTACTCGGCGCGCCCTCCCTACTTCGGCTCGCTCCCCGGGTACCGGGCTGAACGATCGCCAACCCGCCGCGGTTCAGCACGCCGAAGGCCCTTGCTCATCGTGGCGGGCGCCGGCACGGGCAAGAAAGACCCTCGCCGCGCGCGTCAGTCATCTGTTGGTCAGCGGCACCGACCCCGAGCGTGTCCTGTTGCTCACGTTCAGCCGCGAGCGCACCAACCTGGAGATCTGCGGCGACGCAATCGAGCTGTTCGGACTCGTCCTCTCCGAGTTCGGCCTCGCTTCGCGCGGCTCGCGCATCCCGAAGTCCGACACCGTCGCATCGATCTACAGCCGCGTCGTCAGCCAACAGACGCCGCTGCACTATGTCGTGCACGAGTCGTTCCCCTGGAGCGATGACCACGTCGATGCGCTACGCGAGATGGTCATCGGCTACGACGACCTGCTCCTGCACTGGCGCGCATTGCTCGGCGCGCCGGTGCTCCGCGACGGCGTGCGGTCGATGCGGCCAGGGCACACCTCGCGAGAGGTGGGATTGGGCGTGAAGCCCGCGCTGCAGTCGACCGCGGCCGTGATTCAACCCATGGCCGCGACCTCGGCGATGGCCGCGTCGATGGCGTCGATGCCATGGTCGGCCTCGACCTCGGTGATCGAGAGTGGCGGAGCGATACGCAGCACGTTGCCGTAAAGCCCGCCCTTGCCGATGAGCACACCGTGGCGACGTGCTGCCTCGAGCACCGCCGTGGCGGCCGGCGCATCGGGCTCGATGCCGCCGGGGCGCACCGTTTCGATCGCGATCATGAGGCCTCGGCCGCGCACCTCGGCGATCCACGGGTGGCGTGCCACTGTGGCCTCGAGTCGGGCTCGCATGCGTGCCCCGACCCGACGGGCATTGCCCTGGAGGTCGTGAGCCAATAAGTAGTCGAGGTTGGCGTTGGCCGCGGCGACCGCGACCGGGTTGCCGCCGAATGTCGAGATCGAGTTCGCACCGACGGCGTTCATGATGTCGGCACGAGCGACGACGCCGCCGAGGGGGAGGCCGTTGGCCACGCCCTTCGCGAACGTGAGCACATCAGGCACCATGCCATGCGCTTCGTAGCCCCAGAAGTGGTCGCCAGTGCGACCCCAACCGGTCTGCACCTCGTCGGCGATGAAGAGGATGTCGTGCTCGTCGAGCACCTTCTTCATGGCACCGAAGAAGCCATCGGGCGGGGTCGCGAAGCCGCCGACACCCTGAATGGGCTCGGCGATCATGCAGGCCACATCACCGGACGTGGTCATGTCGATGACATCGTGCAGGTCCTGGACGCACGCCGCGGTATAGGCATCGTCGCCGAGCTCCCGGAACGGGCTGCGTAGGCGGTAGCCGCCGTGCACGAAGCTCACGCTCAGCCCCGACAGGCTCGACGCCGACCACGAGCGGTTGCCGGTGATGGCCATGGTCGAGAACGAACGGCCGTGGTAGCTGTTGCGCAACGCCAACACCTGATTCGAACGCCGGTACGAAGTGGCCATGAGCAAGGCTGCGTCGTTGGCCTCGGTGCCTGACGTGGTGAAGAACACACGGGCATCGGGGATGTTCGACAGCGTCGCGATGCGTTCGGCGAGGGCAACGAGCGGCTCGGCCAGGTACAGCGTCGACGCGTGAGCGAGCCGGCCCGCTTGTGCGCGGATGGCGTCGACGACCTCGGGGATCGCGTGGCCGATCATCGTCGTGAGGATCCCGCCAAAGAAGTCGAGGTATCGAGTACCTGCGGCGTCGACCACGTAGCAGCCTTGTCCGGCGACCAGTTCGAGGGGTTGCTCGTAGTAGAGGCTCTGCCACGCGGGCATCACTGCGCGATGGCGGAGCAACAGGTCATCGTGCACACGTTGAGGCTACCCGCCAGGACCCTTCAGGCTTCTGGGTCGCCAAACGGGCGCCTCGGCGCGCGGCGCTCGACCCAAAAGATGGGGTCGCGTCGATCAGCGCTGGTGGGCAACGAGCATCGAGTGCGGGTGCGGGTAGCCCGCGTCGACCCGGCGCACCGTCACGGCGAGGCCGCTATCGGTGAGGTGCTCGGCCAATTCGGCGATGGGGGTGAACGACAGCGCATCGCCGGCGGTGATGCGCACTACTCGCGTGGCCAGGAGCTCTTGTGCCTTGGCGATCGAGTGCTTCAGCCGCGGCACGACGTCGGTCTCCTTCAACACGAGCACCCCACCGGGCGCCAGCTCAGCTACGCACGCATCGAGCAGGGCCAGCTCGAGATCGGGGTCGATGAGGTACAGCACGTCGACGATCACGATGGCGTCCCACGGCCCGGCAGGCACTGCACCGTCGTGCGACGAGGCGAACTGCAGCGATGCTTCGTGCGGCTCGAGGTGCTCGGCCGCAGCCAGCGCGATGACCAGCTTGCGCGCGTCGATGTCGACACCGACCACCGAACGTTCAGGACACGTGAGCGCCATGTACGCGGCCACGAGCCCGTGACCACAACCAACCTCGAGCACTCGGCCGTGCGTGGGCACCTCGGCATCGATAGCCGGGACGGGACACGTGGCCCAACGCACCCGCAGGTGCAGCCGATCGGCGCGCGACGCATCGGCGTAGAGCTCGAAGACGCGCCGCGCAATGCGGTCGGGTTGCCGGAACAGCTGGCGGATCATGTGGCACCCGCGCCGACCGCGGAACGCCCAAGGTCGCGATAGGTGCCGAGCGTGAACCCGTGCCGGTCGACGGCAGCGCGGACCGCTGGCGAACACAGCGCATCGAGCTCGGCGCCCCACCGATAGTCCCAGGCATAGCGATACCGGTCGGGGTCGACGGCGTTGCCGGGGTGACCGGACAGCTCGACCACGGCGGCGTCGGTGCCGGCGAGGCGGGCCAGCGCAGCGAGCACCGATGGCTCGTCGAGCCGGCCGGCCTCGTCGAGGCCAGCGGCGTCGGCTGGGAACCGTAAGCCCGCCGCCCGGGCGCGATCGGCGAACCGATTGCCGAGACATCGCATGACTCGCCCCACCGGTGCATCGGAGGCGCTCCGGGTGAGCCGCACCGCAGGTATGGCGCGCGCGTTCGCGAGCCGTATGGCCACATCGCACAAGCCGGGGAACACATGGACGTGCTGGTGCGAGTCGAGGTGATCCACCTCGAGGCCCTCGGCGGCGATCGCGTCGAGCTGTGCGGTCCACTCGCGCTCGACGTCGGCCAGGTCGATACGACGTGCGGCGACGCGCGGCAGGAGTTGGCGCCATGACGCGGGCAAGTAGCCCCGAGCGTTGACGAGGGTCGGGATCTCGCGGGCGGTGAGCAGCGGCGGGTCCTCGCCAACCACGGCGAGGTGGGCGCCGATGCCTATGCCCGCGAGGTCGCGGAGCCACGGCGCCGTAGTCGCGAACGCGGGAGCGAGCACGAGGACCGACGTGCTGGTGAGCACACCGCGGTCATGGGCGTGCACGATGCCCTGCGAGACCGCGGTGGTCAGGCCATAGTCGTCGGCATTGACGATGAGCGTGCGCGTCATGCGGACGCAGGGGGATGGCGGTCGATTTCGTCGAGCGGCTCGATCGTGCGCAGCTCCTTGTAGAGCCGGCGCATCTCGCGCAGGATCTTCACGATCACCGAGCCGGACGAGAGCGTCGACACTCCACGGGACCGCGGGAAGTAGTCGACCCCGAACTGCACGGTGTGAAAACCCAGTCGGTTGGCCCGCGCAAGCAACTCGACGTCGATGAACGAGCCTTCGCTCTTGAGCTCGACATGGTCGAGCACCCGACGATGTACCAGCTTGAAGGCGAAGTTCACGTCGCGCAGCCGCAGCGCAAAGCCGTAGCGCACGAGCGCGTTGTAAATGTACGAGTACACGAAACGACGCGGACCCTCGCCGGTGCGATCGAAGCGGTACGCGCTCACGATGTCGGCCTCGTAGAGGCGCATGATGCGAACGGCCTTCGCGAGCTCGGCCATGTCGAACGGCAGGTCGGCATCGGTATAGAGCACCAACTCACCCCGGGCTTCGGCGAAGCCGGTCTTGAGTGATCCGCCGAGCTTGCGGTTCACCGGATGATGCACCACACGCACGTTGTTATCGGCCTCGGCGAGCGCATCGGCCATCTGCGGTGTGCGGTCGGTCGACGCATCGTCGATGATCAGGATCTCGTAGCGCCCGATCTCGCCCGCGACCACGAGGTCCTCGGCAGCGTCGAGTGCGGCTGCGACGGTCTGACCGATAAGGGCTTCCTCGTTCCACATCGGAAAGAAGATCGTGAGGCTCTCGAAGCTCGGTTTCACGCCGTCATCATCGCTCACGCGACGCCAAATCGTCACCATCGCTCAGGCGACATAGCCACCGCGTGCGAAGGCCGCCGAGAAGAAGCACATCGCACAGAATGCAACTGCGAACCACGCACGACGCAGTCGGGGCCGTTCGGCCAGCAGCTCGCCGGCCACCGCAAACGCGGGGAACGCGCCGAGGGCATAACGGCCCAGACCCTGGAAGTCCTTGCTGCCGAGGAGCGGAAAGGCGAGCAGGCCCAGGGTGTAGACGCCGTAGGCCCAGCCGAACCGCTTGACCACACGTGGCACGAGCAGCAACAGACCGAGCACGAGCAGCCCCTGCACGGTGATTCCTGCGAAATACCGGGGCCCGCTGCCCGGCAGGTGGACCAGCCGGCTCACCCACGCGGTCTTCAACCACACCTTCGGCCCTGGACCCTGATCCCAACCGGGCGCGGCCTCGGCCGTGGCGAACGCGAACGGATCGTCGAACTTCTGCCAGAGGTACACGACGTAGACCATCAGCCCGCTGATCGACAGCAGTACCAACGGGTCGGTGATGCGAAGCCGGCGCGGTTCCAACGCGAGGATGCGCCCTTGGTCGATGGTGGGGTCACGCAAAGCTTCGGGTGCCCCCGCCCGCGCGCCCTGGGGGCCGAACCACCGGATGCGGTCGAGGAAGGCCAGCCGGAGCACGCCCCGCTGCTCGAGCACCCTCGCCGTGAGACCGGCCACCACCGCGATGCCGACGGGACGCGTCGCGGTCGCGAGCGCCCCGAACACCGCAGCGAGGAGCACGCGGCCGTGCTCGATGCTGACGAACGCCGCGAGCACGAGGAACACGAACAGCGCGTCGGCGTACACGGCGCCGTAGAGGTACATCGCGTACGGCCACACCGCGAGCATGGCGAACGCTGTACGCGCCGCGGGAGGCGCGAGACGCGCCGAGGCCCAGTTCCAGAAGAGCACGGCCACGCCGAAGCCCGACAAGAGCGTGATGAGCACACCCCACGCCGACGGGTCGCCACCGAACGCATGGCTGAGCCAACGGGTGAGCAGCGGATACAGCGGAAAGAACGCGACCGAGGACTGTTCGGTTTCGCCTTTGAAGAAGTACCCGTTGTCCGCTATCGAGCGGTACCAGCCGGCGTCGAAGCGCACCCAACCGCCGAGCCAACGCGGGCCGGCGTAAAACGCTTCGGGCTTGTCGCCGCTGATCATGAGCGCCGAGATCGAATAGAGCAGCAGGGCGACAGACGCGAACAGCGCGAGGGCGAACCGGCGCGAGAGCCGCACCCGGTCGAGTTGACGCTGCAGCGCGGACGCGAGCCCGGACGGCCGCGTCAGCGAGGGGCTTTCGACGCTCAAACGCGCCGACCTGCCGTGAGGAACGTGCCGGGCCGAGCACCGGTCGCGGCGCCGCCATCGAAGGTGAGTGAACCGTTTACCGCCGTGGCGCGATAACCGCCGGGAGCGCGCGTGTACCGCCATGAGCCGCCGGGGACGTCGTTGACCCGCTCGTCGGGTGCGAGGTCGATCTCGTCGAGGGCGAACACCGTGAGGTCTCCGGCCTGACCCACCTGCAGCGTGCCTCGATCGACGATGCCGAAGTGCGCGGCCAGCTTGCCGGTGACCGAGTGCACGATCTCCTCGACACTGCATTGACCCGTGTCACGGACGTAGTGGCCCAGCATCCAGGTGGCGTTGCCCACGCCGTTGAACATCTGGATATGCGCGCCTGCGTCGCTGATGGCCGTGACGGTGTGCGGGTCGCGCAGCAGAGCGATGTTCTTCGCGTCGTCCATGTCCTGGGGTGCGGTGCGCAGGCTCGAACCGAGCCCATGGTCGAGCAACCAACCCGCCAGCGCATCGCTCGGGTGCAGCCCGGTCGTGGTCGCGAGCTCGCCGAGCGACGACGCGCCCAGCGAAAAACCTCGCTCGCTGTGATCGAGCAGAATGCGATCGGGCGTCTTGATGGGCGCGAGGTTGTAGGTGCATGCGTCCCACTCGGCGCGTGCCCTGGCCCGCCAAGCAGGATCGGCCAGCAGCGCTGCTTTCGCGTGCTGCGGACCGTTCACCATGTCGTGCCACGCCAGGACGCCGTGCCACATGATCGAACGGTCGAAGTGCAGGTTGACATAGGTAGGCGCGGCGGAGAACGCCGCCCACAGGTCGATGCCTCGCTCGCGGAGCTCGCGGGCGATGGGCAGGCGGTGGGCGAACTCGGCCTCGTACTGGCGCGGGGTGCGCAACCCCGGATAGTTGCCACGCACGCCGCGGGCCCCGCACAACGCGGCGATGCGCTCGAGATCGTCCTGCCAGTGCTCGGGCTGCATGAATCTAGGCACGAACTGGAACGTGGTCCCCGGGTGCTTCGCGAGCACGTCGATGATGGCCGCGAATTCGGCATCGTCGGCCTTGCGGCTCGGCACTTCGCGGTTGTCGCGATCCGTGTCCATGAAGGTCGTGGAGAAGCCGAGCGCGCCGGCGCGTAACGCTTCGTCGAGCACCGCGGCGATCCGCGTGCGCTCGTCGTCGGTGGCCGAGCGCTCCCACGCGTCGTTGCCCATCACGAACGTGCGCAATGCCTGATGCCCCACGAACGAGCCCACGTTCACGGCGGCGGGATTGGCCAGCGCCGCGGCGCGGTACTCGGGCCAGCCCTCCCAGGTCCAGGGCACGGCCTGCTCGAAGGCGGTCAGCGGGAGATCCTCGATGAAGCAGAACAACTCGACCATGGACGAGCGCATCGCACGAGACAGGGGCGCCACCGTGAGGCCACAGTTCCCGATGACCGCGGTGGTCGTGCCGTACGCGGGCAACGGGTCACAGGACGGGTCCCACCACATCGCACCGTCGTAGTGGCTGTGCGACTCGATGAAGCCGGGCGCGACGTAGGCCCCGCTCGCGTCGATCTCGACCTCATGATCGGGCGCGAGATCGGGGCCGATCTCGACGACGACACCGCCTCGCACGCGCACGTCGGCGCGACGCGCCGCGGCGCCCGTACCATCGATCAGCGTTCCCCCACGAACGAGCAGCTCACTCATGTGCCGGCCTCCCCGATCAGTTAAGCCATCAGTTGACCATGCGATCGCGACCCGCCCAATACGGCTCGCGCAACTTGAATTTCTGAAGCTTGCCGGTGGCCGTGCGAGCGAGCTCGTCACGGAACTCGATCGACGTGGGGCACTTGTAGCGCGCGATGCGACCACGGCAGTGCTCGATCAGCATGTCCTCGGTTGCGTCGGCGCCGGACGCGAGCACCACCAGGGCCTTCACCGTCTCGCCCCACTTCTCGTTCGGGACACCGATCACCGCCACCTCGGCCACCGCCGGGTGCGAGAAGATCGCGTCCTCGACCTCGATCGACGAGATGTTCTCGCCGCCCGAGATGATCACGTCCTTTTTGCGATCGGAGATGACGAGGTAGCCCTCATCGTCGAAGTAGCCGCCGTCGCCCGAGTGGAACCAGCCGTCGCGCAGCGCGTCGTCGGAAGCCTCGGGCTGATCGAGGTAGCCCAACATCACGTGATTGCCGCGATGCAGCACCTCGCCGTCGGCGGCGACGTCCATGCGCATGCCGAACGCCGCCGTGCCGGCCCGGCCGAGCTTGACCGCGCGCTCGGCTGCGCTCAGCTCGTCCCACTCGGCACGCGTGCGATTGATGGTCGACAGCGGCGCTGTCTCGGTGAGGCCGTAGATCTGGATGAACTCCCAGCCGAGCTCGGCTTCCATGCGCTCGATGGTGCGCGTCGGGGGCGCCGCGCCGGCGACAACCATGCGCACGCGACCTGCGCCGGGGATAGGGCCGGGCCATTCGGCTGCCGCGTCGAGCACGGCCGCCACCACAGCCGGCGCGCCGCAGAGCATGGTGACCCCGTGTTCATCGATACGCCGCAGGATCTCGGCCCCGTCGACCTTGCGCAGCACGATCTGCTTGGCCCCCATCGCGACGTGCGCGTACGGCAGCCCCCACCCGTTGCAGTGAAACATGGGCAGCGTGTGCAGGTAGACGTCGCGATCGTTGATCCCGGTGTGCCAGCCGAAGATCGCACTGTTACACCACAACGACCGGTGCGTCTGCTCGACGCCCTTCGGGCGCGCCGTGGTGCCGCTCGTATAATTGATCGTGGCCGTGGCGTTCTCGTCGGGCGTCCAACGCTGCGGGGCGACGTCGTAGAGATGCATCGCGTCGTCGCTCTCGGCGCCGAGCACGAAGCGATGCGGGCACGAGATCGCACCCAGCGTGTCGATCAGCTCGGGATCAATGAGCAGCACATCGGCCGCACAGTGCTCGACGATGTACGTGACCTCGTCGCGCGACAGGCGGAAGTTGATCGGCACGAACACGCGGCCGTTGCCCGAAACACCCCAGAAGCATTCGAAAAGCCTGGAGGCGTTGTGCGACACCATGGCGACGCGGCCCCCAAACGGCACGCCGAGTGCATCGAGGGCAGCGCCCATCGCGTCTACTCGCCGCGCCAGCTCGCGATACGTGAGCGGATCGACCGGAGGCGCCGGCTGCCCGGGTTCGTCGATGATCGCGACGCGGTCGGGGTAGGCGGCGAGTGCGCGATCGAGATGATCACGGATGGTCAATGGAATCTGCATGTCCCCGTCTTCCCCGCATGCAGCGCCGGCCGTCCGTCCGAACGACCTACGACGCCGCTCGCGGCAACGCGCGACTCTAGCTCTGTGGCGTCCACCGACGAGAAACAGCGCCCGCTACGACGATGCCGGCACGACTTTGTCGACGGACGCAAGGTTGCGGCAATCCGCTGGTCAGGCACCCGATACCTCAGGTGTGGCATCCGCCCGATCGCATACGTGGTCGTCGGCCGAATGCGCGAGCACCGCTAGCGTTCTGCTTTCTCGAACGGACGACCTGCCGATGAGGAGAACGTGTCCGCACACGATCGACCACGCCTCGAGCCCCTATTGCTCGATCTCGGCCGTAACTACCGCTGGGGGTGGCACAAGCCGACCCGACGACTTGTCGACCAGATCCGCGCGCTCGCGGGCACCGAGCCCAATGCCCACCCACTGGTGGCGATCGCCGCGCTCGACCACACGGCATGGTCCGCCCTCGTCGACGACCGGGCCACAGTTGCCGTGATCGAGGACGCGCACGCGTCTCTCACCGCTGAGCTGGCCACCGCACCGCCGAGGGTCACCGCGTACTTCTCTCCCGAGTTCGGCATCAACGAGTCGCTGCCGCAGTATTCGGGAGGCCTCGGGATCCTCGCTGGCGATCACCTGAAGGCAGCCAGCGACGAGAACCTCCCGCTCCTCGGCATGGGCCTGTTCTATCGCGAGGGGTTCTTCCAACAGTCCGTGGTCAACGGTCGCCAAACCGAGCGCTACCAGCAACAGGATCCGGTGATGCTCGGCGCTACCGATACCGGGATCATCGTCGATGCCCCGCTCGGTTCGGTCACGGCGCAGGCCAAGATCTGGCGCATCGACGTCGGTCGCATCCCGCTCTATCTGCTCGACACCGATCTCGAGTCGAACACCGCGGCCGTGCGCTCCATCACCGACCGTTTGTATAGCGGCGATCAGGAGCACCGCCTGCGCCAGGAACTGGTGCTCGGCATCGGGGGCGTCCGGGCACTCGAAGCCCTCGGCATCGCGCCCACGTGCTTCCACCTGAACGAAGGCCACGCCGGTCTGCTCGTGCTCGAACTCATCAAACGTGCTCGTCGCGCCGGGGCCGAGAACATCACGGCAGCGCTCGAACACATCCGCCCGATCACCTTGTTCACCACGCACACGCCGGTACCCGCCGGCATCGATCGCTTCCCCCGCGAACTGTTCACCCGCTACGTCGAACCGTGGGCCACGGCGAACGATCTCGACTGCGACGAACTGCTCGAGCTGGGCGTTCTGGCAAGCGACGGCCCGGTGAAGCCTTTCAACATGGCGGCGTTCTGCTTGTCGGCCGCCGGCCGGGCCAACGGCGTCTCGAAGCTGCACGGTGCCGTAAGTCGCGAGATGTTCGCCGCCGTGCCGCTCGGGCCGAGGATCAGCTCGGTCACCAACGGCGTCCACGCCCGCACGTGGGTCAGCGACGAGCTCCAAGAGCTCTTCGACACCGAGCTCGGCACCTCGTGGTCCGAGGGCGACGCGGCGACGTGGGCAAAGGCCCCGGCACTCGCGCCGGCGCTCGTGCGCGCCGCCTGGCAGCCGGGCCGACATCGCCTCGTCGACCTCGTTTCGTCCGCTACCGGCACCAC
>WLNW01000250.1 GCA_009699605.1 Actinomycetota bacterium
GGTCTTCGATGTTCATGGCCATGTTCATGAAGTAGCTCACCTCGCGCATGGGCGTGTTCACGTTGATGATGCCCCAGTCGAGGAAGCCGATCGTCCCGTGGTCGAAGAACAGGTTGCCGACGTGGGTGTCGCCGTGGATGATCGTCTTCCGTCCCTGGGTGAAAAGCGCGTGGAGATCCTTGCCGTGATGGATGTAGATCTCGGCTATGGCCGCGAAGTTGTCGCTCAACCGATCACGATGGTTGTCGAGGCCGTACTGCAGCATCACCGAGCCATACGTGCTTCCGAACACGGGCTCGGGCACCCACGGCGCTTCGGCCGCGCGCATCGCCGGGTCTTCGTATCGGGCGTGGATCTCGGCGAGGCCCACGAGCGCGGCCGCTGCGCTGTCGGTGTCGACGCCCCAGGTGCCGTCGCTGACCGCGCACCCGGACGCAACGAGATCCTCCATCAGCAGAATGAAGCTGTCGTCGGACTCGTCATGGATGGCCACGTGGACCTCGGGCACCCGAAGCTTCAGCATCGGTGCGAGGTCACGGTAGAAGCGCACCTCGCGTGGGCCCATGCGCGTGTTCGTGATCGACGCTCGCCGGTCATCGACGGGTAGCAACTTGCAGAACAGCGTGGGCGGCGCGGTGGTGGCGGCCGAGTACGTGATCGCCAGGCGTGCGTGCGCGTTGGTGACCTCGGCGCGGTCCATCACCTCGATCGACGCGACGTGGGTGCCAGGGTGGCGCTCCTGCAGCGCCTCGCTGAGCCATTCGGGTGTGATGTCGGTGGCGAGTACCGGTGGGTGCAGAGCGCTCAAGTGCTTCCCCCGAAGGCGTCGAAGTGACGTTCGCGGGGCGGCCCGCGACGGGGTTACCTTAGCCACGTGGCGTCAGCGGCCCCGGCGCCTCGACGACGCGAGCCGGAAGTGCACCTGCGCCCCCGGATGGGCCTGCGCTGCGGCGTCGAGGTCGGCCGACCTCACCACCGCGAGTACCGGGTAGCCACCGGTGACCGGGTGGTCGGCCCCGAACACGATCGGCAGTCCGTCGGGCGGCAACTGGATCGCGCCGGGCACCAATGCTTCGGAGCGCAGCTCGTCGCTGCGAATCTGCCCGATGCGGGGCCCGTCGAGGCGCAGGGCCACACGGCTGCTGTTCGAGGTGACGACGTACGGCACGCGACAGAGCTCGGCGAGTGCATCGGCGCCGAACCAGTCGGCACGCGGGCCCCTCGCGACCACGAGCTCCACCGGTTCGGTCGGCTGGGGTACCGGGGCGATATCGACGCGATGGCCGCGGACCGCTGCGGCGTCGGCTGCGTGCAACGTTGTACCTGCAGCGAGCGGCGCAGGCCCGATGCCGCTCAGCTGATCGGTGGAGGAAGATCCGAGGACTCGTGGCGCCACGAAGCCACCGGCCACCGCGAGGTACGTGTACACCTGCGTGGGCCCGTAGCCGACGCGCAGGATGTCACCGGCGGCGAGGGTGAAGGGACTGTGAAACCCAATGGCGCGACCGTTGACATCGGTCGCTCGACGAGCTCCGGTGAGCGCAACCAGCACGGTGTCGAGCGCGAACAGCTCGAGCCCACCGAGCACGACCTCCAACGTCACCGCTCGGTCGTCGTTGCCGACGAGCCGGTTGGCCAATCGGTGACCGGCGAGATCGGCAGCCCCCGAGCTTCCGACGCCTAGCGCGGCGTGACCATGTCGGCCGAGATCTTGGAACGTGGTCCTCGCGCCTGGCGTCATCACGTCGAACACGGGGGAGGGCACGCGCCGAGTGTGCCCGGACCGCGGTGCGTCGCGCCAGCCGTCAACCTCCGCTCGGGGCCACCGGCAGGGTACATTCCGCGAGCTGTCACGCAGGGAGGGTGTTGCGTTGGGGGACCAGGATGTTTCGGCGGACGACGTCGACGGCGAGGGTCGATTGGTCGGTTGGCTCGAAGCCCGGCTGCCCGGTGCGGAAGTCGTCGAGCTCGACGACTTCCGCCGGCCCCAAGGGAGCGGCTTCTCCGCGGAGACTCAGATCTTCACCGCTCGAGTCGTGCGCGACGGTGTTCTGGCCGAGGAGAAGTTCGTCCTCCGTCGCGAAACCCCCGATCCGGCGGTGTACCCGCAGCAGTCGCCCGAGCTGGACGTCGAGATCGACATCCAATACCGCGTCATGACGGCGCTGCGCGACCACTCGACGGTTCCCGTGGCGCCGCTCGTCGGGTACGAGGCAGACCCGGCGGTGCTTGGTGCGCCGTTCTTCGTCATGCGGTTCGTCGACGGCGTCGTTCCGATCGAGAACCCGCTCTACACGACGCAAGGATTCTTCGTCGATGCGTCGCCCGCGGAGCGCCGCCGCATGATTGAGAACGGGTTGCGCATGCTTGCGCAGGTGCACGCGGTTGACCACCGCGCTGCTGGACTCGACTGGCTGGTGCCCGAAGGGGTCGTGCCCGGAACCCGTCAGCAGCTCGACCTGTGGGAGCGCTATGCGCGCCACGAGCTCGGCGACCGCTCCCATCCGCTCTTCGACGAAGCAATGGCCTGGCTCCGGGCGCGGATACCCGAGGACCCTTTCGTGGGCTTGTGCTGGGGCGATCCGCGGCCGGGCAACGTGATCTGGTGCGACTTCGCGCCGGCGTGCGTCACCGACTTCGAGGCCGTGTCGATCGCTTCACCTGACCAAGACCTCGGGTGGTGGCTCATGTTCGATCATTGGGTGCACGAGACCTACGGTGTCGAACGCCTCGAAGGCGAGCCGACCCGCGACGAGCAACGCGAGATCTACGCCGGGTTCGCGGGTCGCGACATCCCCTCGTCGACCTTCCACGAGATCTTCGCCGCTACTCGCTATGCCGCAATCGTGGTCCGGGTGATGAACCGCACCGTGGCGCGAGGCCTCGCTCCGGCCGACCACACCGTCTGGCTCGTCAACCCCGCCACCGTGTGCCTCGAGGACCTGTTGAGCAGGGTTCGTGGCGCGAGCGCAGAGGAGCAATCGTGAGCATGCATCCCGACGACGAGTTCCACCCGCCCACCGACGACAACCCCGATTGGACCGAGACGTGCTGGTTCACGTTCACCGTGCCCGAGCGGCGCATGTCGGGCCAGCTCTACCCGTTCTTCCGCACGAACCAGAAGGTCGCGGCCGGTGGCGCCTACTTCTGGGACGACCACGGCAGCGAGATGTGGAACTGCCTCTACGCGAAGAACTTCTGGCACTTGCCCATCCCGCCCGAGCCGTTGTCCGACATCGCGCTACTGAACGGCATCCGCTATCAGTGCCTCGAACCGCAGCACCGCTACCGCATCCGCTTCGACGACCCCGAAGCGGATGAAGTGCACGTCGACCTCGAATTCACCTCGGTGACGCCGCCGCATTATCTCGGTGAGCACCACCTCGATCAGCCCGGTCGCTACGTGGGCTCCATCGTGCTCCGTGGCGAGCAGATTGCCGTGGATTCCTACGGCTTCCGCGATCGATCGTGGGGCCCCCGGTCGCAATTCGGTGTCGGCCTGTCGTCATCGAGCGCCCAGCACGGCGGCTACAGCTACGCGACGGCCTCGGCAAGCGATGCGTTCCACACGATCACCATGGACTTCGGATCGGGTTGCAACAACATCCACGGCTATCTCTTACGCGACGGCGAATGGGCCAAGTTGGCTTCGGCGACGCGCGAGGTCGTCGAGCGCGATCCACGAACGGGTCATCAACGGCGCGTACGCATCACGGGCAGCGATCAGCTCGGCCGCGAGCTGGTGGCCGACGGCGTGTGCCTGAACCAGTTGGCGTTCCCGATCAACCCCAACCTTTTCACGATCAA
>WLNW01000251.1 GCA_009699605.1 Actinomycetota bacterium
AACTCGCGGAAGTCGATCCGGTCGCGGTGCTCGAGCGCACCGGTTCCGATGTCGGGCGTGCCAAGTGAGATGGTCATCGGCGTCCTTCAGTCGAATGGGGAATAGCCGTAGCGGCTCAGTCGTTCGAAACCGTCCTCGGTGACCACTACCAGCTCTTCGCTGCGATAGCCACCGACGCCGTCGCGCCACACCACGGGTTCGAGCACGAACGTCATACCGGCCGTGACCTCGATTGTGTCGTCGAAGGCCAGGCCGAGGTCGGAGCCGATGAACGGCATCTCGGAGCTGTCGGCACCGATGCCATGGCCAAGGTAGAAGTGCGAAAGGCCATACTTCTGCTCGACGCGCTGCGCGGCACGCACGATATCGCCGCAGCTCACACCCGGCCGGAGCACCGAGGTGACCTCGGCATAGATTGCCTGCCATTGGCGAAAGCAGTCGCGTAGCGCAGCCGACGGTCGTGGATCGAGGCTGCAGATCCATGTCTTGCCGAAGTCAGAGTGATAGCCGTTGAACGTCATGCCGGTATCGCTGAGGATGAGGTCGCCCTCGCGCAGGAACCGATCGTCGCTGGCCAGCGGGAACCCGACATCGGCGTTGGCGGTGTGGGTGGCCTCGGCGATCGACCGGGGCGTGATGCTCCAGATCGGGTCGATGATGTTCGCGGTTGCACCGAGTTCGAAGATGCGCCGCAAGAAGATGGCCGTGAGCTCGTTCTGACGCACGCCGGGCACGAGTGCCCGTTCGACGTCGTACATAGCGGCCTCGTTTATGCGTTGCGCCTCGCGCAGGCATTCGATCTCGTCGGCCGTCTTGGTGATGCGGGCCGCGCCGGTGACCATCGAGGCGTCGACCAGTTCGATGCCGGGCAAGCTTGACGCGAACGCGTTCAGCATCGCCGAGGTGTACTCGTCGACCCCGACACGAGTGCCGTTGCCGACCAGCTCGCGGACGCGCGCGGCGAGCGCTCGAACGCCGGACGGGGTTTCGATGGCAAGCGGTGGCGCGATCTCGTCCGCACCCGACACGCCTTCGGCAAAGCGCGTGCAGACGTGCACGGGGTCGTGCGCGCCGAGGATCACGACCACCGGCTCGTGATGCATGCGCATTGCGTCTGCACATGGCTGACGAACGCCGGCGTACTCCACGTTGCTCGGACCCACCAGCACGAGGGCATCGACGCCTTGGGCGACCATCGCCGAGCGGAGACGCGCACGCCGTTCGGCGTGCATGCGCGCATGGTCGACGTTGACGAACCTGTTGAGCAACTCGCGCATCCCCAGCCCCCGTGTGTCGATCGCGGCCGGAGCATAGACGTCCCGCTCGCTGTGGGCCGATGCGCGACTGGCGGCGGTGCTACGTTCCGAGCAGCGCGCTGGGGCAAGGGCGCGATACGGAGGTCAGGAATGAGCGACGCGACCATCGCGTACAACCCGTTCGATCCGAGCCAGGTCGATCATCACGACGGCGTGCTGGCGCAGTTACGCGAGGCCGGGCCGGTACACGAGCTGTTACCCGGCTTCTTCTACGTCACCAGGGCACACGAGATCGTCGAGATCTGCAGGAAGCCGAACATCTTCCAACAAGGGCGATTTATCCCGCTCGAGGAGGACACGCGCCCGGCCGACGAGCTCAACCTCGGCGAGACCAACCCGCCGCAGCACACGCGTGTGCGCAAGGTCCTGGCCGGCGTGCTGAGCCCGCCGAAGGTGCGCGCCATGGAGCCGCTCGTGCGCGACGTGTGCGCGGGTCTCGTCGACGCTTTCGCCGATCGCGGCCACGCCGATATGATCGCCGATCTCGGCGTGCCGCTCCCCGGAGCGGTCATCGGGCCCATCACGGGCCTCCCTCCCGAGAGCCATTCGCAGTTCCGGGCGTATTCCGACGCGTACATGCTGCGTGCCGACCCCGACCCCGAGCGCGTGCGCGCCGCCGCGGCGTTCGTCGACGATTTCGACGCGATGGCACGCGAGTGCATTCGCGAGCGAGTCGCGTCGAGCCATCGACCCGATGATGTGCTCACCGGACTGATCGAGTGCGTCGACGAGACCGGCCAGGCGTTGACCGAGAACCAGATCCTCGTACACCTCACCAAGGACATGGTGGTGGGCGGCACCGAAACCACTACCCATCTCATCGGTAACCTCTTCGCCAACCTGTGCGCAACCCCCGGCGCGTATCAGCGAGTGCGCGCCGACCGATCGCTCGTGGCAGCAGCAGTCGAGGAGACGCTCCGCATTGCGGGGCCTGTGCAGATCTTGTTCCGCGTACCCGGAGAGGACACCGAGATCGCCGGATGCCCCATACCGAAGGACGCGACCGTTGCTCTCGGATACGCCTCCGCGAATCGCGATCCGGCGCTCTTCGCCGACGCGAACGAGTTCTCGCTCGATCGCGGTAGCGAACTGCGGAAGCAGCACTTCGGATTCGGCTACGGGATCCATCTGTGCGTGGGTGCTGCCCTGGCCCGTCTCGAGGCGGTGTGCGCGCTTGACGCGGTGCTCGATCGGATCCCCGACATGACCTTCGCGCCCGACTGGACCTACCAGCGGGTGGCGTTCTTCATGATGCGTGGCCCTACTCGGGTGGACGTCCGCTTCTAAACGCGCGGTGGGCTCCACCGGTTTCGCCAACACTTTGGGCGTCGAGGAACGCAAGGTCAGCGGTGACCTGGGCGTGACGTTCAGCGACGAGTTGTTGCGGATCGCGGTGCGTGAAGATGTAGAACCGGTTTTCGGCGATAGCCCGCGCCACGATCGGGCCGACGCGCTCGTTGGGCATGGCCGCTGAGTTCGGCGCCATGCCTTCGCGAGGGTTCGCGACCGGTCCGCCGAAGCGATCTGGTCGGTTGCGGGCCGATGTCGCGCTGAGGTTGCCGGCCACGAGCCCCGGACAGAGCACGGAAACGCCGATGCCTTCGGGCTCGAGCTCCATGCGCAACATGTCGCAGTAGCCGATGAGCGCGTGCTTCGTGGTCGTGTAGAGCCCGTTGTTGAAGCCGCCGACCATGGCCGGGCCAAGCGCGAGCAGACCGGCCATCGACGAGGTGTTGACGATGTGCGCCGGTTCGCCGTGGGCCCGCAGGTGGGGCAGGAACGCGTTGTTCCCTCGCACGTGGGCCATCACGTTGAACTCGAAAAACCAGGCCCACTCGCCCTCGGAGGCCTTGTCGAGTCGGCGGTTGGTGATGACTCCGACGAGGTTGACGAGCACGTGCACGGCACCGTTCTCGCGTACGACCAGTCGGGCCAGCTCGTCGAGCGATGCCGGGTCGGTGGCGTCGACAGTCGCGGCGAACGCACGATTGCCAGCCGCGTTGACCTCGTCGGCCACTGATTGGGCAGTGCCCGACTCGAGATCGGCCACCACGACGTTCATCCCGGCGGCGGCCAGGCCGAGCGACACGCCACGCCCGATGCCACCCCCGCCACCGATGATCACCGCAGTCTTGCCCGCCAGTTCCATGACGCCCCCGTCTCGCGGTCTGCCAGACCTGTTCTGAGGATGGTATCGGTGTCCTCGATGGTCGCCGGGACAACGATCGGTGAATACACGAGCGCTCGCCTGTCCGCCCCATCGTCAGCTCGGAGTATCGGCGCCTGCTGTTGCTCCGCGAACGGTGATGGTGTCGGTGCCGCCCACGAACACGTGGGTCACCCCGACCGACTCGGCGTAGAGGCGTTCGCCTCCGCCCGGAAGGTCCCAGCGGGCGATCGGCGGCCCCGAGTCGACG
Organism: Actinomycetota bacterium; assembly: GCA_009699605.1. Taxonomy (GTDB): domain Bacteria; phylum Actinomycetota; class Acidimicrobiia; order Acidimicrobiales; family WLNW01; genus WLNW01. The sequence goes on from WLNW01000251.1 coordinate 3,734, forward strand.
ATCACCCGGCGGTCACGCCAGATTTCGGCACGAGCACGC
>WLNW01000252.1 GCA_009699605.1 Actinomycetota bacterium
ACTGACCGACGAGCCGTGCATCATCACGCTCACCACCACGGGGAAGATCGGCCGCGAGCCGGCCACGGGCGCGAAGCGCGCCACCCCCGGACGCGACGACGTCATCGCCGCCACGGCGTTGTCGTCCACGTTCTCGTCGGTGTTCGCGATCACCAGCGAAGGTCGGGCGCTCAGACTGCAGGGAATCGACATCGACGAGGTCACCGGCCGCTCGCGCGGCGCCGATGTCGCGAAGAAGTTCAGCGCCAACAAAGGCGAGGTCATACTCACGATCGTGTCGCCCGACTCCGAATCGCTCGTGCTCGTCACCCAGAGCGGGCTTGCCAAACGACTGAGCTCCGAGTCCGTCGCCGAGCTGCGCCACGGCAAGCCGGTCATGGCACTGAAGGGCAACGACAAGCTGGCCGTCGCGTTCAGCGCGCCGGAAGGTGTCGACATCGTGCTCGTCACCTCCGACGCGCAAGTGCTGCGCACCGCGGTGAACAACATCAGCGTGCAGGGTGCCGCCGCAGGCGGCGTTTCCGGCATGAACGCCAAGACCGGCGCGGTCGTCGGCGGGGGGCCGATCTTCGGCGACGCCGTCGTGGCGACGTTCACCGACGCCGGGACTGCGAAGGCCACACCGGCCGATGACATCCCGAGCTATGGCCGCGGCAGTGCCGGCGTCCGCCTCAGCCGGCTGGGCGAAGGTCAGCGCATCGCCGGCGTGGTCGTAGCCGAGATCGACAGCATCCAGGCGGTCATGGGTAGCGACGACAACCCCAAGGTCGCCGACCCCAACCCCGTGTCGTTCCCGCTCGCCCCGTCCAAGCGCGATCTCGTCAGCACATCCGCCGATCGTCCCGTGCTCGCCCTCGGCGCGGCACGCTGGTGACCGCCGTGGCCAAGACCAGTTACGACGCCGACGCCATACAAACCCTCGAAGGGCTCGACGCGGTACGCAAGCGTCCGGGCATGTACATCGGGGGCACCGGCAGCGCGGGTCTGCTGCACCTCGTGTGGGAGCTCATCGACAACGCAATCGACGAAGCCGCTGCCGGCTACGCCAATCGCATCGAGGTGATCTTCCACCGCGACCGCTCGGTCGAGGTCGTCGACAACGGGCGCGGCATCCCGGTCGATCGCCACACCAAGAAGAAAGTCTCCGCGCTCGAGGTGGTACTCACCGAGTTGCACGCCGGCGGCAAGTTCGGCGGCGGGGCCTACGGGGCCTCCGGGGGCCTACACGGCGTGGGCGCATCGGTCGTGAACGCGCTGTCGAACAAGCTCGTCGCCGAGGTCGATCGCGACGGCGTCACATACCAGCTGTCGTTCCAGAACCGCATCGCCGGCCACTACGACGAGCGCGGCACGTTCAGGGCCGGCCACGACCTGCGCACGGTAAAGAAGATCGCCCCCAAGAAGACCGGCACGCGCATCCGCTTCTGGCCCGACTTCGACATCTTCGAACCCGAAGCCTCCATCGACGTGCGCGAGGTGCGCGAACGCGTCGCGACCATGTGCTTCCTCGTTCCCGGCCTCAAGGTCATCCTCCTCGACAAGCGCTCCGGCGCGAGCGGTGAACCCGAGGAGTTCGTGTCGCGCGGCGGGCTCGCCGACTACGTCGACTACCTGTCGGTGGGCGAAGCGGTCAGCGAGGTCATCACCCTCACCGGCCTCGACGTCTTCGAGGAGAAGGTACCGGTCGACGGAAAGATGGCGGTGGTGCAACGCGATTGCCGCGTCGACGTCGCGCTGCGGTGGGTGAAGGGCTATGACACCTCGATCGTGTCATTCGTGAACACCATCCCCACATCGCAAGGGGGCACGCACGTCGCGGGGTTCGAACGGGCGCTCACGCGCGCCGTCAACGACGTACTCCTCGCCGGCACGAAGAAGCTGGCCAAGTTTGCGAAGGATGGCGACGACCGCGCCCAGAAGTCCGACGTGCAAGAAGGTCTCGTCGCGGCGATCAAGGTGACCTTCCCCGAACCACAGTTCCGGGGCCAGACCAAACAAGAACTCGGCACACCAGCCGTGCAGTCGATCGCGTACGAGATCGTCAAACAGGGTCTCACCGACTGGTTTTCCGGTGACGGCAAGAAGACCCACGTCAACGCGGTCCGCGACAAGATCACCAACGCGGTCATCAACCGGGTCACCACGAAGCAGGCCCTCGAGACCAAGCGCAAGGCCAGCGCGCTCGGGTCCACCGGCCTGCCCGACAAGCTCGCCGACTGCCGCACCCACGGCATCGACAGCGAGCTCCTCATCGTCGAGGGCGATTCCGCCGCGGGCCCGGCCAAGGCTGGTCGCGACAGCGAGATCCAGGCTGTGCTCCCGTTGCGCGGCAAGGTGGTCAACGCGGGCAAGAGCACCATGAAGCAGGTTCTCGACAACACCGAGGCCCAAGCGCTGTTCACCGCGATCGGCGCCGGGTCAGGCAAGGACTTCGTGCTCGAAGACGCGCGCTACGGCCGCATCGTCATCCTGTGCGACGCCGATGTCGACGGCAGCCACATTCGCTGTCTGCTCCTCACGCTCATCTACAAATACATGCGCCCGCTGCTCGAAGCGGGCCGCGTCTACGCGGCCCAGCCGCCGCTCTACACGTGCAAGGTCGGCGACACCACCTACCGAGCGTTCACCGATGCCGAGCGCGACGCGATCACCGCCGAGCTCGCCAAAGGAAACCGCAAGATCGAAAACATCCGCTGGCAGCGCTTCAAGGGCCTCGGCGAGATGAACGTCGACGAGCTCGCCGACGCCGCGCTCGACCCGCACACGCGCATCCTGCGCCGGGTCACCATGGCCGACGCGCAACTGATGCTCGAGGCCGAAGTGATCTTCGAGACGCTCATGGGCAGCGACGTCGCCCGCCGGCGCGACTTCCTCATCGACAACTCCGCGCTCATGGACGTCGACGTGCTCGACATCTGAGCCACCGACTCCTGCGATCCTGCCTGGCTGTCAGAGGTGTGGAGTAGAACTACATACGTGGAACTCTTCGACGAGCCGTTGGTCGGCTCGATCTCACACGACGTCACCGATCCCGAAACGGCCAAGGCGCTCCTGCTCGATGCCACGGCCACAACCGAGGGTCGGGTGCCAGGCATGCCCCGTCACCTCTCACCGTCCAGCGCTTCCACCTTCGAGCAGTGCGCGCGCCGCTGGAAGTTGCGCTACATCGACCATTTGCCCGACCCGCCAGGCGTTGCCGCTCTCGCCGGCACGTTCGCCCATCGGGTCCTCGAATTGTTGTTCCAACATCCCGCGGGTCAACGCACCCGCGACCGAGCCAAAGCACTGGCGCGAGAAGCCTGGCCCGATACCGAAACCGACCCCCATTTCCAGGCGCTCGATCTCGACGAGGCGGCCAGACGCGAGTTCCGGTGGAAGGGTTGGCTTGCGATCGAGGGCCTGTGGAAACTCGAAGACCCGATGCGCATCGATGTCGTAGCCACCGAGCAGAACCTGCTCACCCAGGTCGGCGGAGTGCCGTTCCGAGGCATCATCGATCGGCTCGAACGGGCGCCCGACGGCACGCTCGAAGTCACCGACTACAAGTCCGGACGCGCACCCAGCGTCCGCTACAGCGACGACCGTCTCAAGCAGGTGCTGCTGTACTCCGCAGCGGTGGCCGCCCACACCGGAGAGCAGCCGAGCCGGGCCCGATTGCTGTACCTCGGCCAGCGCACCATCGACGTCGCGGTGACCCCCTCAGCCGTCGAGCCGGTGGTTGACGCACTCGGCGTCACGTGGTCGCACATGCACGACGCGTGCAC
>WLNW01000253.1 GCA_009699605.1 Actinomycetota bacterium
CGTCTCCGGGCGTTGTAGCGCGATGCCAGAGATCACGAGCTCCGCACCGTGGCGAGGAGCTCATGCGACGTGCGCGCGACCGTGGCGACGTAGTCGTCGAGCGGCATGCCGCGATGTGCCTCGCTCATCACTTCGACCGAGATGACGCCCTCGAGCCCGCAGGCAATGCACGTTTCGAGGAACTCACGTAGCGGCAGCAGGCCCTCGCCGGGCATGGCTCGACGATTCAGCGTGTCGAAGCGGAGATCGGGTCCGAGCGGGAGCGCGTCGTCGACTTGGAGGTACCCGAACAAGGCCGGGTCGAGCGCACGGAGATCGGCGAGCGTGTCCCCGGTTCGATAGAAGTGCCAGGTGTCGATGATGAGTGCTTGGCGCGGACAGTGCTCGGCAACGGCACCCACGAACTCGGCAGCTGACCGCAGGTTCTTGATCGGCACGAAGGGGCTGTACTCGAAGGCAAGCCCAAACCCCGCGTCGGATGTGCGGCGCGCCGCCTCGCGGTACACGGCACGCGATTCTGCGTTGTCGACGGGCATCCGTGATTGCACCCATGTCGCGTCGAGGGCGCGTGCGAACTCGAGGAACTCGTCGAGCTCGGCGAGTGACGTGGCCTCGTCGTCGGTGATCGTTACCCCGCTCAAGTCGTACACCTCGAGCCCGCAGTCGACCGCGACCTTTGCCAGGCCGTCGACCGACCCGTACAGGTCGCGATAGCACCGAAGGCTGAAGATGTCGGGGGTGACCATGGTGAACCCGGCATGACTCGCGGCGCGGAATTGGGCCTCGAGGGTGTCGGGCAGGCCGAACATGGGCGACCGGTCGAGCGTGCAATAGCTGAGCGTCCACGACATGGCGTCGACACTAGATGCTGGCGACGACACGAGAGGCCCGGCGCGGCTCGACGGACGATCTGTTGTCTAGTGTCCGTTGAATGGACGCGACAGGAATCATTTTTGCCGGGCTCGACTGCGATGGCGACAGCATTGAGGAGTGGAACCGCTGGTACGACCTCGAACACGTGCCGCCAAACGTATCGATGCCGGGCGTCATGCTCGGCCGTCGCTACGTGGCCGGCCCTGAGCTCCACGCCGCGCGCGTGGTTGATCCCGCATCGGGTTTCGCGAACAAGCGGGGCACGTTCCTTACGATCTACACCCTGTGCGGGGATCCGGGGAACGCGTTCGCCGACATGACCGTGTTGCGCGACAAGCTGTACGACGGAAACCGCATGACGTTCCCGGCGGACAAGAAGGCCGTACGCGAAGGCGATGTGCTGCGCATGCAGTGGGCCGTGGCCGATCCGTCACGCTCGTGCCTGCCCGAGGACGTGCCCTTCGTCGGGCACACCGGGTTGATCGCTGTACAACGGCGAGGGAACGACGCGGTTGCCGCCTGGTACCGCGATACCTGGGCGCACAACGTGGTTGCGCTCGACGGCGTGCACGGCGTCATGAGCCTCACGTCCGACACGCGAGAAGGCCTGGCACTCGACCTCGTCTTCATCGAAGGTGACATCGTCGCCCAGACCGCCGCGATCCGCGGCGCAGCACAACACCATGTCGACGCCACGATCGTGCTCGACGCACCCTTTGCGTTCATCGACCCGCTTCGCTATCCCTTCGCCGACGCCATCCGAGCCTCAGACCTTCCTGCCACCGTCGCCTGAGCGCCCACCGGGCCCCCACCTCATCGAACTGGTAGTTCCGTTGCGCTGCCGGCCGCGCATCTGAACTACCAGTTGGTGCGAGGGCGGGGCGCGGGTTAGGTGAGCAGATCTCGGGTCACGTCGTGGGGCGAGGTCACGCCGCACAGCGCGAGTGCGCGCGCGGTGTCGTCAGTGAGTTCGCGCAGCACCGACTCGACACCGGCCGCGCCGTCGGTGGCCAGCCCCCAGATCACCGGACGGCCCACGAGCACGGCGCGAGCGCCGAGTGCCAGGGCCTTCACCACGTCGATCCCGGCGCGCACACCGCCGTCGACATATACCTCGGCGTCACCGGCCACCGCATCGACTACCTCGGGAAGCGCCCGGGCGGTCGCAATGCACGTGTCGAGTTGGCGACCGCCGTGGTTTGAGACGGCGACGGCTGCCGCACCGGCGTCGACGGCCCGGCGGGCGTCATCGCCCCGCACCAGCCCCTTGACCACAACGGGAAGCCCGCCACCCCACGCGGACACGATGGCGATGTCGTCGGGCGTGACCGCCGGGTCGTACGCGCCCACGATGCCCCAGATGTCGAGGTCGTGGGCGTCGGGCGGCGCCAAGTTCGGCAACGTGAGCCCGGCCGGAACGTTGAACCCGTTCCGCTCGTTGCGCAGGTTCCGCGCGGTCACCGGACTGTCGATGGTGAGCACCAACGCGGCGTACCCGGCTGCCGCGGCGCGCTCGCAGCACGCCTTGGTGATGCCGCGATCGGCGAACATGTAGACCTGCATCCATCGCGGCGCCCCCGGCGCGGTCGCCGCGATGTCCTCCAGCGAGGTCATGGCGGCCATCGACACCGTGTAGATCATGCCGGCCGCGGCCGCGCCCGCGGCAGTGGCGAGCTCGCCGTCTGGGTGGAAGAGCCGGTGCATCGCCGTCGGCGCGACCACCATCGGCGCAGGGCTCGGCGTGCCGAGCAGCGTGGTCGCCGCGCTGGTGCCTCGCACGTCACGCAAGTAGTGGGGGCGGAGCGACCACCTGCCCCACGCATCACGATTGTCGCGAACGGTGCGCTCCTCGCCCGCCCCACCCTGGAGATAGTCGAACCAGACCGGCTCAAGACGCGTCTGAGCCGCGGCCTCCCGTTGCGACAGATCCACGGCTCAGCTACGAACTCGGCGTTGGTGACCGGCGGCCGGCTACTTCGTGATGCCGTGCAGCTTGTCGAGGTTGTACAGGTGGATGGCGTTGCCGCGGAGCAGCTTGTAGGTCTCGCTCTCGTTGAGACCGGCACGCTGGATGATCTTGGTCGCGACCTCTTTGCTGACCGGGAAGGTGGAGTCGGCGTGCGGGTAGTCGACCTCGAAGGTGATCTGATCCATGCCGATGCGATCGCGATTCGCCAGGCCGGTCTCGTCGTCGAAGATGCAGAACCAGATGTGGCCCTTCACGTAGGTCGATGGCGGCATGGCGAGCTTCGAACCGAAGTCGCTGACCGCGCCCTTGCGCTCCTCCCAGAGCTTGTCGGCCCGCTCGAGCACATATGGCGCCCAGCCGACCTGGCCCTCGGAGTACGCGATACGCAACTTCGGGAAGCGGTCGAACAGGCCCGACATGATGTAGTCGACCATGGAACCCATGGCGTTCTGGAACGTGAGGATGGAGCTCACGATGAAGGGTGCATCGGGTGAAGTAGTCGGCATCTTGGAGCTCGAGCCGATGTGCATGTTGATGACCGTCTCGGTCTCCTCGCACGCCTCGAAGAACGGGTTCCAGAAGCCGTTCTTGTCATGCACCGACGGCAGGCCGAGCGGGACCGGGTTCTCGCTGAAGGCCACGGCATGGCTGCCCTTCGCGGCGCAACGGCGGATCTCGGCCGCGGCCAGCTTGGCGTCCCACAGCGGCACGATGGTGAGGGGGATGAGCTTGTCCTTGCCGTCACCCGCACACCAGACGTCGATCATCCAGTCGTTGTAGGCCTGCACGCACAAGAGCGCGAGAACCTTGTCCTGGCGTTCGTGGAAGGCCTGGCCGCAAAAGCGGGGCAGCACGTTCGGGAAGCAGAGCGAGGCGTCCATGTGATTGGCCGCCATGTCCTCGAG
>WLNW01000254.1 GCA_009699605.1 Actinomycetota bacterium
CGCATGCAGGGCGAGTGGTTCGACACCCTCACCCACAACTCGGGCGCCGACATCGACACCGCGATGCTGCGCCTCGAAGGCTTCGTGCTGCAGTTGGTCCAGTATCACGCAGGTGCGGGTGGCACGCTGCCGCTCGCGCATCACCACGTGGGGAACCCGCACCTTTGCATCAATGTCGCCGACGTCGACGCGAAGCATGTCGAAGCGGTCGCGCATGGCGGCCTCGAGCCCACACCCATCGTCGACATCCTCGGCGCGGGCATCCGTAGCTTCTACGTGCACGACCCTGACGGCCTTCCGGTCGAGTTCCTGCAAACTCCCGGGGCTTGACGCGCCACGACATTGACGCGCCACCACGTTGACGCGCCATGACGTTGAAGCGTCGCGACCGTCGTCGGACTACCGTTCGCGATCGGACACCGTGCAATCAGGGGGCACCATGGACGTTCGCTCGGCACCACCTGCGCTCGTGCAGGACGTGGTCGCGCAGCTCAACGAACGCGGGTACGCGATCGTCGAACGGCGCTCCGCTCCTGCGGTCATGCAACGCCTGCTCGACGAGGTGAAACCCTGGGCCGACCGCGCCGAGCGGCTCCAGCTCAAGTTCTTCGGCGGTGGGCTCCGAAAGGTCGAGTCGGTGCTCACGAAGTCGAGCGCGTTCGTGTCGCTCCTTGCTGATCCGCTGCTGCACGCCATCAACGAAGCCGTGCTCGGCCCCGAGTCGCTGTTGAACGGCTCGTCGGTGTTCATTCTCGAAAAGGGTGGACGCGACCAGACCATTCACAACGACGGCACGATCTACGAACCGATGGTGCCACGTGCGCCGGGCGGCCCGCACTACTTGCTGGTGTTCATGTGGGCGGTCACCGACTTCACGAAAGAGAACGGCGCGACGCGCGCCATCCCCGGCAGTCACCTGTGGCCGGCCGGCCGCATGCCCGGGCCCGATGACCCAGTCGACTACCTCGAGATGCCGCAAGGATCGTTCGCGGTGTGGCTGGGTTCCACGTTCCACGCCGCGAGCACGAACCACACCGACCAGGCCCGTGTGGGCACACAGATGGGGTTCAACTGTGGCTGGCTGCGACCGCACGAGGCCAACCTGTTGCTGGTGCCGCCGCTCGTGGCGCGTGACATGCCGTTGAACGTGCAAGAGGTCCTCGGCTATCGCGCCCATCGCGGCATGCTGGGTTGCATCGAGCAGCAGAGCCCGATCGAGAAGCTCGGTATGATCGCCCAACAGGCCTCGTCGAGCAACCGGGTGGCGCTCGGCCCTGATCCGTTCGACGTGGCGGCCGCAACCGACCAGTACTTCGGACGACTGGGCACAACCGTGCCGAGCGACGTGGCGAGTGAACTGGCCCAGCTGACGCAAACCAATGCTGCGCGCGCCGGGGCAGCTCGCGAAGACGACCGCGAGGTGCTCGAAGTGGTCGCCCGCGCGCAGTCACGTCACCTGCTCAACCACCTGTCGGCCGGCGGCTTCGACGACCTCGTCGAGGCCTTGCATGACCGCACCGTCTCTGCGTCCCCCTCGTCCTAGGAGCAATCGATGTCCCCTACTTCCACTCGCCCGTATCGCGCCTCGGTGTGCACCGTCACGCCCTACGACATCGAGGGTCGGCTCGACGAAGAAGGGGTCAAGAACCTCGTGTCGAGCATCGTCGACGAAGGTGTCGGCTTGGCCATCGGCACCGCGTCGCCCGGGGAGGGCTTCGCCATGTCGCTCGACGAGACCGCCCGCTTCTACGAACTCGTCGTGCAGACCGCCGGCGGGCGGGTGCCGGTATGCGCGATGGGTGTCGAGCCTCGCAACGCCGACCAGCTCTCGCCGATCATCCGCATCGCCGAGCAAGCCGGCATCGATGTCATGCAGCTGTACACCGTCGACCCCGGCCACTCGATGAAGCTCACCGACGATGAGATGGAGCGCTACTTCTGCACGTTGCTCGACGAGATGTCGATCCCTGCGGCCATCTCGACCCACGTTTACAACGGCCTCGTGCCGCTCAGCGTGCTGGCCCGCCTGCTCGACGCCTACCCGCACATCGCAACGATCCATTGCACGAGCGAGGTGAACTACCTGAAGCAACTCGTCGACATCGTCGACGACCGCTGCGACATCCTCGTCGGCGGGCCGATGCAGGCGCTGTCGACGCTGGCCATCGGCGGGCAAGGGTTCCTCTGTTCGGAAGGCAACATCGCACCGGTCGCGGTCGGCGAACTGCAGGCCGCAGTGCGCTCCGGCGATCTCGACGCGATGCGTCGCGCGTATCGCGATCTCAACGGCGTGTTCAGCCTGAACATCTGGCCCGGCGCAACGGTGCGGTTCCTCAAGTCGGCGATGCGCCTGCTCGGCATCCCCGGCTCCTACACGCGTCCGCCGTTCGCTCAGCTCGACGCAGACAAGGTCGAGATCGCGCTCGCCTCGATGCGGGCCCTCGACCTGCCGGAATGGCGCGGCCGTCTCGGCTGATCCGAAGGGCTGCCTCGACGCAGTCCGTGGTCACTCCGCCGACGATCGTGTTGGTGGCACCTTCGATCGAGAGTTTGAGATCAGCCGTCGAAACCTCCCGCCGTCGACGCCATCGTTAGCATGCAGGCCGAACCACCGGCCTCCATCCGGAGTTCTTCGTTTCACGATCTCGAGGAGACCATTATGAGTTGGGGACCATTCGATCTCACCGGCCGTTCGGCAGTCGTCACCGGCGCTGCCATGGGCATTGGCTTCGGCATCGCATCGCGCTTTCGCGAAGCCGGTGCGGACGTCGTCATCGCCGATATCGATGCCACCGCAGCCGACCGAGCGATCGAGCGCCTGGGCGAGATCGCAGGCGCCGGCCGCATGGTCGCGGTACGCGCCGACGTGTCGGATCCCGCATCGGGCAAAGCCGCGATCACCGCGGCGGTCGACAACTTCGGCCGCGTCGACATCCTGGTGAACAACGCCGGCATCTACCCCTTTTCCATGCTGGCCGATCTCACACCGGAACTGATCACCCGCATCCTCAGCGTGAACGTGGCCGGTGTGATGCTCATGACGCAAGCCGCGGCCGCCGTGATGTCCACGAGCGGTGGCGGCGTCGTGGTGAACATCGCGTCGATGGACGCCATGCATCCGTCGTTCCCCGGATTGTCCACCTACGGCGCGTCGAAGGGCGCGGTGGTCGCCATGACCAAGCACCACGCGCTCGAGCTCGCGCCATACAAGATCCGCGTCAACGCGATCGCGCCCGGCGGCATCTGGACCGAAGGTGCGGCCGCGAGCTCGGCCGGCGGCGGCCTCTCCGAGGAGGAGCGCGGCGCGATCGAGGTCGCGATGATCGCAAAGACGCCGCTGGGTCGCTTCGGCACGCCCGACGACATCGCGAAGGTCGCGCTGTTCCTCGCATCGTCGGCCGCCGACTACATGACCGGCGAGACCGTGCTCGTCGACGGCGGCGTGCTGCTCAGCTGAGTACCGTCGGGCCCGATGGCGCCGACGTCCTCGTCGGGCCCGACTCAGGCGCCGGCGCCCACCGGGATGGCTTCGGGGTAAGCACGGCGTAGCTCGTCGCGCGTCGCCGGGTCGACAATGCTTGCGCTCGTGAGGCGAAATGGGTCGCCGCGCCGTGCGAGATCGTCGTTGAAGATCGCGACCACCTCGTCGAGCGTGAGCAGGTCATGCTCGACCCGTGTGCGCTCGGCTTCGGTCGCGTACACATGCGCCTTCCACAGCACGCTCACCCGGTACTGCTCGAGCGGGGC
>WLNW01000255.1 GCA_009699605.1 Actinomycetota bacterium
CCACCGACTGACGAGCGGGCGGCGACCGAGTCGCTGTGTATGGTGTCTAGTTCTCGGGCGCATAGCTCAGTTGGTTAGAGCACCTCCCTTACAAGGAGGGGGTCGGGGGTTCGAGTCCCTCTGCGCCCACAGGTGTTGTCGATGCGACAACGGCTCCGTGTTCCCGTCATCTGGTGGCAGAATGATTCCATGTCTGGCGTCACGATGGCGGTAGCAGAGGAACTCGACGTCGATGCGGCGCGCCTCGCGGATGTTTGCGAGCGGTATGGAGTCGCTGAGCTTGCGGTGTTCGGGTCCGTGGCCAGAGGAGTCGCAACCCCGACGAGCGACGTCGATCTTCTTTACGTGATGGCACCTGGGCGCTCGCTCGGCTTTTCGATCAACCGGCTGGAGGACGAACTCGTCGCAGTGTTCGGTCGTCAAGTCGATCTGGTTGCCAAGCGCGCCGTTCATCGGATGCTGCGCGACCATGTGCTCGCAGAGGCTCGGACGATGTATGCGGCGTGATGCGGTGCTGTTGGCCGAGATCGAAGTTGCCCCTGATCGCCGCGATTCGCTCCTGTGGAACTTCACAGTGCTGGGCGAGGCGGTCAGCCAGCTCTCTGCAGGTCTCTAGGCCGATCACCCGGCGATTCCGTGGACGGACGCGAGTCGGCTGCGCAACCGCGTCGTGCACGGCTACTGGTCGGTTGACTTCGAGGTTCTCATCGCAACGGCACGGGACGATCTGCCGTCGTTCCTGGCCGGCGTTGAGTCTGTTCTGGCTTCCCTCATTGAGGACGCAGGGTAGGCGGAGTTGACCGTGCGGTAGTGAGGAGTAGCGCGAGCTACACATCTTGGATGGCTGATGGCCTGCCGGGTCGGCGAAGCTGGATGCCAGTCTTGGTGAGTTCCCGGCGCAGGGTGGTCGGGTTGATGCCAAGGTCGTCGCACAGCTTCGTCATCGGTTCGCCTGCGAGATACCGACCTGTGGCCGTTGCGAGCCGCTCGTCGGTGAGTCAGACGCCTGCGCACCGGCGATGCCACCTCACCCGAAGCCGCCGAGAACGCTTAGCCACCCCCACCGAAGCGAGGGCCGCTAGGCGTGACACGAGCATGTTCGGCTCGCGCATCGGGGCTCTAGTTCTGGGTCTTCACCGGGTTGCAGCCAAGGTTGCCTTCGATGCCAATCGGCACGATGGGGTATGGGCGGCCTGGGTTGCCCTCGCTGGAGAACGCGCCAGCTTGGGCGAACGTCGAAACGAAAGTCCCGACCGCAAATTCACTGCTGTTGGAACTGCAGACTGAATTGCCGTTGCCGCCTGCTGCGCTCGCTGCACTGGCTGAGCTGAGGCCGAGGGCCGCTGCAGCGATGGCGGGGGCGGCCGGCCACGGCCTCGGTTTCATACGTCTCCCACGAGACGCTGCTGAGGCTCGATGCGGCGGCGCAACACCCACTACCTCGCCCACTCGAGCGAGACGAGCACCGGCCGGACATCCCCGATCTCCAAACTGCGTGGGATAATTCTGACCAGAGCGAGGTCTCGGCACTTGCACCGAAGCCCGTGAAGGCAGGAATGAGACGGAACGAGATCATGGACAAGGGTTGGTGTTACGAGCTCCGCGGCCACCGGGTCTACGGACTCCGATTACTCAGGCTGCTCCCGCCCCAGCTGCGGGCCCGCATCGCTGAGCGTCACCTGCGCCGTCCGGATCAGCCTGGCCCCGCAGCTGAGCACGTCCTCCAGTACCTGGTGAGCGACATCCTGCGGAACCAGAAGACCGACCGGCTCGCGAAGCGGCCCGGGGCGGGCGAGGGTGCTCCCAACAAGCGCTGCGTCACCGTTGGCCAGGCCGACTTTTTCTACAAGAGCCAGTACCGCCAGTTCTGCAGCCCGGTGATGGGCGCGTTTGCCGCTACCGCGCCCCAGGTGCTCGCGGCGAGCTCGACTGCGTCGAGCGGGCATCTCTGGTGGAAGCGCCGCAAGTCGGTGTCGGCGATGATGCCCGCCGAGGCCGGGGAGGGCTTTCGGCCGATCCTGGTGATCGACGAAGAAACGCTGGCCCTTGCCGTGCTCGTGCCTTACTCGCACAGCGGCGATGACGAGCAGGCGATCGGCGACTGGATCGAACACGGTGGATCGATGCCCCGCCACCTGGCGACGCTCGCGGCCGGTGTTCCGGTCGAGAGCGAGGCCGGGGTCGGGGCCAGTCGCGAGCGCAGCAACGTGGGCGGCGCTTGCGAGCTCGTCGATGCTGCGCTGCGCTGTAGATCCCTTGCGCTGCTCGCGGTGCACCCTTACGACCCGGACGCGATGGGCCTACACCTCACGCTGTTCGGAGTCGAGGGCGTGGGGCCCGATCGGCTGGTTGAGGAGTACGGCCTCGATCCGGCCGACCTCGCAGACCACCGGGACGCTGCCGCAGCGAAGGGTGTCGCGCTCTACTACCTCGTCGGCAGAACCGCCGAGGTGTTCACGCAGTGCTCGCAGAACCTCTTCACGAAACGGCCGCACGATGATCCGAGCGGCAGTGCCGACGGCGCAGACGCCCCGCGACCCCCGCTCGACCGGCTCTTCGCCGAGCAGTTCGAGACGCTGCAGGCGACCGTCGCCGCCGACGGCGTCCCGGGTGCCTCCCCCCGCAACGGACAGATCGGGCATGCTGCCTACGTGGAGCGGCGCCGGGGACGGGTCTACATCCTCATCCCGTACTACCCCGGCAACGCGATCCACGGCCACGCCGCGAAGCTGTGGACGAACCGTCACGCCTCCCTCGTCGTTTCGGACGACCACTCGTCGCTCCGACGAGTCACCGTCAGCGGAGCCTCGGACTTCCTGAGTCACCGCACCGTGCGTCGGCGCTTCCCGGTGATCGCGCTCGCGGTCACCCACCCCGAGGGCGACGACGGGCAGACCGTGAACGCGCCGGTCTACTGGTTCGCGACCCGCGCCGACGAGGTGGTGTGGGAGACCGGGACGCTCGCCCGCAATGAACTCACCGCCGAACGACCGGCCTGCAGCGTCAACGCGGGTGGTGATGGCCGCCACACCAAGAAGCCGAAGTACTTCGATGCTGGCGCAGTCGCGGCGTACGACATGCACCTCCAGCATGAGCGGGAGGCGTCGCCCCGGGGGATCGACCCAGCCGGGTCCCGTCGGGCCTCATGGCTCGAGGCGGTCGCGCCAGCGCTCGTTGTTCGCGAACAGCGCCTCGTCGCATCGGCAACTCGCTCAGATGTACGTGACGCGACCTCCGACGGAGACCGGGTTCTCGGCGACTGAACGGATCGTCGTCATCGAGTAGATCCAGATCGGACAGCTCGCCAGCCACGGCCACCGCGCAACATCAACGAACCGATTCGACTCGCAGCCCGCTGGGCGCAAACCTCGTATAGGCGCGACCTCAGCGCAGCGCATCAGGTCGCTGACGCGGCAGCGGCGGCCCGGTTCGCCGCGAGGGTCGGGCTGACCATGTCGGCCTTCCACTCCTCGCTGCGGGCGGCGATCGTGTCGGCCCGGGCGGCCGATCGACCAGCATTCGTCTCGAGGAATTGGATGTCGAACTGCGTCACGCCATGGCGGATCTCGAGCAGCTCGACGCCCTCGGGTCCGGCGTTGTAACCGTACGGTGCGCCCGCCGGGATGAAGAACCCGTCGCCGGTGCGCAGCGTCTGGGACCCCATGATCGCGCTGCCCGATACGACGTAGTACATGCAGTCGGCGTCGTGGGTGTGGCGCGGCACGGGGTAGTCGGCC
>WLNW01000256.1 GCA_009699605.1 Actinomycetota bacterium
GCTGGGCAGGTCGCAGATCGCGATTCCCTCATCGCCACCCAGAACGAAGTAGAAGCTCTCGAGCGAGCCCCCGAGGCTCTCGGCCAGCGCGGCGACCGCGTTTTGGCGGGAGGTTCCACCGTCGGCCAGAACACCCTGGTTGCCCGCCGGCGAATAGTTTGCGTGGAACATGAACTTCATCATGAGGGGATCCTTCCGGAGATGACGATTCTGTCAGCGGGAGTCAACCTACCCGGCGAGGTCTCGTCCGGCACGGGGTTCGGGTTCGGGCCGGGCTATCCGGACCGTTGCACGCGTGGCATCCATCACCGGGTGGTCGTGAACTTCCACCAAGTGCCGGCATTCGCCAGCGTGGTGCCGCCGGTGTTGATCGCTCGCGCCTGCCACCAGTACGCAGTGTTGGCGGCCCGGGAGGTCAGCGTGACCGAGCGGCTCGTGCCGACGGAGACCCAGCCACCGATCGGGCACGATGCAGTTGTGCTGATGCAGTACTCGTAGCCGGTGGCGTTGTTTGATGCCGCCCACGACAGTGTCGGCGTCCGGCTCACCTTGGTGGCGCTGTTCGTCGGGCTGGACTTGGCGAACGCACCCGGCAGGTTGACCTTGACCACCGTGATCGACAGGGCCCGGCCCGCGGTGCGACCCGCGGTGTCGGTCGTGCGCACCGTGAAACTGCTGGTTCCCGCAGTCGTGGGCGTACCACTGATGAGGCCGGTCGACGACAGCGTGAGACCGGCGGGCACCGACCCGGCCGTAACCGCCCAGGTGAAGGTGCCCGTGCCGCCCGACGCAGTCAGCGTGGAGCTGTAGAGGACCGTGGTGGTTGCATTTGCCAGCGTCGTCGTGTTGACCGACACCAAATCGGCCACGTCGATCGACAACACCTTCGTGGCGGACTGCACGGTCGCGCTCGAGTCGGTCATCCCGACCGTGAAGCTGCCGGAGGTCGACGCAACCGCGGGCGTCCCGCTGATCACACCGGACGAGGGGTCGAGTACCAAGCCGCCAGGCAGCGAACCGGCCACCACAGACCACGCGTACGTTGGGGTGCCGCCCGACGCCTGCAGCGTCTGGTTGTAGGCCACGCCTCGCGTCGCCGCGGCCAGCGAAGCCGTGGTGATCGAGACGGGGTCGGCGGCGGCGGCGACGGTGACGGTGAAACTTTTCGACCCCCGCTGGGCCGGCGACGTGGCGTCGACGGCGCTCACGGTGAAGCTGGTGGTCGTCGCCGTCGGGCTCGGCGTGCCGCTGATCACGCCGCTGGTGGCGTTCAGCGAGAGGCCGGCGGGGAGCGAACCGCTCGAGACCGACCAGGTGTAGGGCGTCGTGCCGGCGGTCCCGGCGAGCGTCTGGCTGTAGGCGACGCCTCGCGTCGCGACCGGGAGGCTTGCCGTGGTGACTTGCGGCGGCGGGGGCGAGGCGACCTGTGTGCAGCGGTAGGCGGCCCCGTCGCTGAGCTTCGCCGAGTTGTACGACACCTGCGTGCCGAAGGCGCCGGCTGGGTCTTCGATGCCCACGGTGGCGCTGGCGCCTCTGTCGTACGAAACACTGCCCACGACGGTGTCGAGGTACTGGAAGGTGATGTTGCCGGTCGACTCGTCGAGGACGACCTCGAAGGTGATTGCGCTGCCGGTCACGCTGTAGATCGGGACGCCGATCCATGCGACCACGTACTGGCGGGTGGGCGCACTGCCGATCTCCGAGGCCCACACCTCGCCACCCGCGCCGGGATTCAGGTCGTCGAACCAGGGTGCGGCGTAGGCGTTGGGATCGGTGGGATCGACTATCGGAGTGTTCGAGTAGCTGGTCGCAGTACCTGTACCGAAGCGCACGTAGCCGTTGGAGCTGATCTGCAGGGTGGTCGATGCCGCGCCGCCGTAGATCGAGAACGCCCAAGGCAGGGTCACGGTGACTGCACTGTCGTCGCTCAGCGTATAGAGCGTGCCCGCGACGCGGGGATCGATCCATGCCGAGGTCGTGGAGTTGCACGAGTACGGGGTTGGGGGGGTCAACGTGGTCTCGGAGGCCGCATTCGACCAGGTGGTCGTCGAGGCGCCCTGGGTGGCCCTCACCCGCAAGCAGTAAGGGGTCGTGGCGGCCAGGTTCCCGCTCCAGAACTGCGTCGCGTTGGCCGCGACCTTCGCGATGGTCGCGAACGTGCCGCACCCCCCGGCGGTCGAGAGGGCCTGCTGGACCTCGTAGCCCGTCTCGTTGGTCGCGCCGTCGGACCAGTCGATCCGGATGGTCGACGGTGACAGCGCGGTCGCGGTCAGGCCGGTGGGGTCACCGGCGAGTGCCCCGGTCGGAGCGACACAGCGCTTGAGCACAGCGGTCACGTCGAGTCGCCCGGCGTTGACGACCTTGGCGGCCAACGACTGGGTCGGCACGGTCGACTCGACCACAGCCGCTCGCAGGTCCCGGGCCGAGATGGACGGGTTCGCCGAAGCGCACAGTGCCACAGCACCGCTCACGTGAGGTGTCGCCATCGACGTGCCGCTGTAGGACGCATAGGTGCCATCGGGGACCGTCGAGACGATGCTCACCCCAGGTGCGCCGATGTCGACCGTCGTGGCGCCGAAGCTCGAGAAGCCGGCGAGGTCGCCGTTCGATTGGATTGCGGCCACGGCGATCACGCAGTCCCAGCCCCGGGTGGCGTTGTTCGTGCACTGGTAGTTCGAAGGGTACGAGGAGGCGCTGTCGTTGTTGCTGGTCGAGTTCCCTGCCGCAGCGACGAAGAGGATGCCGCGATCCCCGCCCCGGTTGATGGCGTCGAGCAACGACTGGCTGAACCCGCCCCCGCCCCACGAGTTGCTCGTAGCGACGAGGTTCAGGCCGTACCGGGTCTTGAGGTCGTTGAAGTAGTCGACGGCTCGCACCGCGTCAGCGATGGTGCCACCGGAGGCCCCGAGGAACTTGGCCGAGATCATCGTGACGTTCCAGTTGACGCCGGCCACGCCGATTCCGTTGCCGCCGACGCCGCCGATCGTGCCGGCGACGTGGGTGGCGTGGTCGTCGGCCGTGCTGTCGTAGACCGAGCCGTCGTTGTTGACGAAGTCGTAGCCGTTGACGTCGTCGATGTAGCCGTTGCCGTCATCGTCGATGCCGTTGCCGGCGATCTCGCCGGGGTTGGTCCAGATGTTCGCAGCCAGGTCGGGGTGCAGGACCTGGATCCCCTCGTCGATGACGCCGATCACGATGTTGGACGAACCCGTGGTGCCGTTCGCCCACGCCTCGCCGGCGTGGCTGCCGAAGGTGTTGGCCGGCGTGGTGGCGTCGCCGTACATGCCCCAGAGGTTGTTGCCCGTGTACATCGGGTCGTTCGAGGTGGCGTTGGCCTGAACGATGTAGTTCGGCTCTGCGTAGCGCACGCCGGGTGCGGCCTTCAGTGCTGCTATGGCCCAGGCCGTGCTCACCCCGGGGTCGAGCACGAGCCGCTCGGCCTGGGAAAGCGTCGACATCGGCGAGGCCGATCGGGCTTTGATCCGTTGGCGCGCTCCCGCCCGATTTGCAGCGCTTGTAAGAGGACTCGCAACAGGATCGAACCCGACGAGTATCTCCCCCTCGACGAAGGGCGCGTCCGGTTTGGTCGCCGCACCGGACGCGGCCGGCGGGGCCGCCGACGGTGCGGAGGCCGCGGACGCCCAGTGGGCACCGACCAACGGCACGGCGAGGGTCCACGCCGCCAGAGCGATCGA
>WLNW01000257.1 GCA_009699605.1 Actinomycetota bacterium
ATGAACGGCTTCGACACGCACGCCGACCAACTCGATCGTCACGCCGCGCTCCTCGCCGACCTCGCGGACGGCATCACGAAGTTCTTCGATCGACTCGAGGCGAGCGGTCACGCCGACCGAGTGCTGCTCCTCACCACCAGCGAGTTCGGTCGACGAGTCGCCGAGAACTCGTCGGGCGGGTTCGATCACGGCCTCGGTGGCGCACAGTTCGTCGTCGGGCCCGCAGTGCACGGCCGCCGAGTGGTGGGGGAGCCGGCGCTTGACCGGCTCGTCGACGGCGACATGCCGATCGGCATCGACGCCCGTTCGCTTTACGCGGTCGGGCTCGACTGGCTCGGTGGCCCGACCGACGAGCTCCTTGGCGGTCGCTTCGATCGCTACGGCACGCTTTGACCAACCCGCACCGCGGCGGGTGAGCTCGGGTCAGACGACATCGTCTTCGGTGCGTCCGGGTCAGACGACGTCGTCTTCGGTGAGCTCGATGTCCCACCGGTCGAGGCAGTCGCTGCACCGGTAGGCCACGACGTCGCCCGGCTCGAAACCTTCTTCCGGCTCGTAGGACAGCAGATGGCACTCTCCGCCGCAGTCGACGCAGATGATGCGCTCCGGTGCACCCATGCGCGAACCCTACCGGCGCGAGCGCGCGGGCCGGGCGATCTCGGCGCCATAATGCACTGATGCGCATCGTGGCCGGCTCCGCTCGCGGGCGAAAGCTCATCGCCCCCGACAGTCCGACCACCCGCCCGACGAGCGACCGGGTGCGCGAGGCGATCTTCAACGCGCTTTACAGCCTCGACGATGCGGTCGACCAGGCCTCGGTTCTCGATCTGTTCGCCGGCAGCGGCGCCCTGGGCCTCGAGGCCCTTTCGCGCGGTGCCGCGCATGTCACCTTCGTCGAACGCGATCGGCAGGCGCTCCCGGTACTCGAACGCAACATCGACGGCACCGGGGCCGATCGCGCCGCAGTCACCGTGGTGCGGGCCGACGCAGTCGATTGGCTCCGTTCGGCGCCGTGGCAGCGCGTGCGCGAGCAACCGCACATCGCTCCGGGGCAGCCGTTCGACATCGCGCTGCTCGATCCGCCCTACGACTTCGACGATTGGACCGCCCTGCTCGCCCTCGTCCCGGCGACCCTCTCGGTCATCGAGAGCAACCGTGACATCACGACGAACCTCGCCGACGCCGGACAGTGGGAGACCATCCGGCATCGGCGTTACGGCGGAACCGTGGTAACAATGGTTTGTCGTCGTCTTCCACCGGCCTGAACACGCGGGAGTGCAGAAGTTGACCGTCGTGCTGTATCCGGGATCGTTCGATCCCGTCCACAACGGGCATCTCGAGATCGTCGAGATCGCAGCCAAGCTCTTCGATCGCGTGGTGGTCGCCGCGATGCGGAACCCGCAAAAGGGCGAGCCGTTGTTCAGCCTCGACGAACGCGAAGACATGCTCCGTGAGTGCTTCGCTCATCTCGACAACGTGTCGGTCACGATGTTCTCCTCGCTCGTCGTCGACCTCGCGCAGGAAGTGGAGGCGGACTTCATCGTCAAAGGGCTGCGCGCCGTCTCGGACTTCGAGAGCGAGCTGCAGATGGCGCAGATGAACAACGCCATCTCGGGTGTGCACACGCTGTTCATCCCTTCGGCGTCGTCACGCTCGTTCCTGGCGTCGAAGCTCATCCGAGACATCGCCCGCTTCGGTGGCGACATCGACTCGTTCGTGCCCGAACCGGTCGCGAAGCGGATCAACGCGAAGTACCGATCGCAATGAGTGACCAGAGCGCGACACCACGCGGCGCGGGCACCGGGGATCAGCCGCAGTCCGAACAGCTCCTACGCCGCGTGATCGACGTTATCGAGGCGGCGCGGCCGATGCCGCTGTCGTCCGACTCGCGTATCAACAAAGAAGAAGTCCTTGAACTGCTCAACGAGTCGGTCGATCGCCTCCCCGACGAGTTGCGTGCCGCCCGTTGGCTTCTGAAGGAACGCGAGGAGTTCCTGGCGAAGGTCCGCCGCGAAGGCGACGAGATCCTCGAACTCGCACGGGCCCGCGCCGAACGCATGGTTGAGCGCACCGAGATCGTCCGTGCCGCCGAGCAACGGGCACGCTCCATCATCGATTCCGCTGAGTCCGAAGCCCGTCGCATGCGTCACGAGGTCGAAGACTTCTGCGACCGCAAGCTCGGCAGCTTCGAGATCGTCCTGCAGAAGACGTTGAAGCTCGTCGGTCAAGGTCGCGCTCGCATGCAGGGCGTGCCTGCGAACACGCCCGAGAGCGCATTGCTCGACCTGTCGGCCGACCAGGTGAGGGCCCCTGAACCCGAAGCGCCGTTCTTCGACCAAGATCGGTCGTGAGCGCCGACGCGTCCGACGACGTCGCGGACCGCCCGTCGGATCCGCACCTCGTCGTCCCGATCGGTGAGCTCACCCGGCGCACGGGCAGTCGCCAGAACTTCCCCGTGCACACCATGCTTGTCGCGTCCACCGTGGCGGGCGTCCTCGTGCCCGACGCCGAGCCGGTCACCGGCGAGCTTGTGCTCGAGTCGGTGATCGACGGCATCGTCGTCACCGGAACGCTGGTTGCGCCGTGGGTCGGCGAGTGCCGCCGCTGCCTCGACCCGATCCACGGATCGGTAGCGATCTCGGTGCGGGAGCTGTTCGAATCCAACGCCACCCCCGGCGACAGCTACCCGATCCAGGGCGACGACATCGACCTCAACCCGCTGGTGAGCGACGCCGTGCTGCTCGCGTTGCCGTTGTCGCCGTTGTGCCGCGACGACTGCCCAGGCCCCGACCCCGAACGCTTCCCGGCCCTCGTGGAGGCCGACGACGTCGGCCCCGACGCACCCCGTGCCGACGATCGTTGGGCGGCCCTCTCCGAGCTGCGCTTCGAGGACTGACGCGCTGCTCCGGGGGCTTGACGGCTCTCGGTGTGCGGCAACCGGCTCGGTTGCCGCTAACATTTCCGCTTCGTGCCTGGGCGTCTGTGCCCTCCGCTCATTCATCGAAACTCTCCAGGGAACCGCCATGCCCGTTCCGAAGAAGAAGAAGTCCAAGAGCAAGTCACGGAGCCATCGCGCTTCCGCGTGGACGCTCGAGGCGCCGGCTCGTTCGGTGTGCCCGCGCTGCGGCTCGGCCAAGTTGCCCCACGTCGTGTGCGGGAACTGCGGTTGGTACCACGGTCGCCAGGCCATCGAAGTCGACTGAGGCCGGCTCACCGGTCATGCTCCCTATCGCGCTCGACGCGATGGGCGGAGACCACGCCCCGAGCGAGATCGTCGCCGGTGCGCGCCTCGCCGCCGACGAATACGGCATCCCGATCTTGCTCGTGGGTCGCCCCGACGAACTGGGCGATACCGGCGGGTTACCTGTCCTCGCCGCGTCCGAGGTTATTGCCATGGACGCCGAGCCCGGCAAGAGCGTCCGCGCACTGAAGGACAGTTCGCTCGTGCGGGCCGCCCAGGCCGTCCGCGACGGCCAGGCTTCTGCCATGGTCAGCGCCGGCAACACGGGCGCGGCCATGGCCAGCGCGCTGCTGCGCATGGGCCGCATCAAGGGCGTGGCTCGTCCGGCGATCGCCACGCCCATTCCCCGGCTGTCCGGTAGGCCCGTCGTGCTTCTCGACGCGGGCGCGAACGCCGATTGCGAACCCGAGTGGTTGGTCCAGTTC
>WLNW01000258.1 GCA_009699605.1 Actinomycetota bacterium
CACGTCGGCGACGGGGTCGCCGAAGGTGCACAGCTCCCAGTCGAGCACCGCCTCGATGCGATGGGTCGACACGAGCAGGTTGTGGAATCCGTAGTCGCCGTGGATGAGGGTGCGCGCTTCGTCGACGGGCCGGTGCGCGTGGAGCCAGTGCACGATCGGCTCGAGGTCGCCCAGGCGGGTGGCTGTCGACGTGCGAGCCAGCTGCCGTTGCCACCGATCGATCTGGCGCGCCAGGTAGCTGCCGTCGCGTTCGATGATGCCGACGGTGGCGACGTCGATCGCGTGGATGTCGGCGAGCGTGTCGATCGCATGATGGGCGAGCCCCCGAGCATCGAGCCCGTCGAGCGCGGTGGTGAGCAGACAGACGCCCGGCCGCTGCTCGGTCAGTACGAACGGCACGCCGAGGACCGAAAGGTCGTCACACGTCGCGAGCACGGCGGGGACCGGGATGGTCGACGAGCCAAGCGCGCGCAGCACGGTCGCTTCGCGCAGCACGTCGTGCGCGGTCGGCAGCAACAGCCGAGCTCGCGGTGGGTGACGGAGCACCGCCTGAAGGCCCCCGAGTCGCACCAACCAGGTGACGTTGCTCGACCCGCCGGACAGTTGCTGCACCAGTTCGACGCCGGCTCCCAGCCATGCGGAGAGGCGTACGAGATCGGTCGGATCGAGGTGGTCTTGCACGTGTGGCCCTTGTCGCATACTCGCAGGTCGGAAGGCATTATTCCGTGGCGGGTGTCACCGAAATCTGTCGACGATGGCTCACGCCGCCCGATATCGTGACGATCACATACACAGCTCGCCGGTTCCCCCGCTGGCTGAGCGTACGACTGAAGCCCTCCCCCAGGGTGATGAAGTCACGAAGGGCCCGCCATCCCCTCCCCGGCGGGCTCTTCGTTGTTTTGGGTGCGGCGCGCCCGGGCCCTCATCGCCAAGGTCAACGCCGCCGGCATCGCACAGGGCGGTTCCACGACCACCCAATAGTTGGTGAAGCCTTCACCACCGATGACGGCTTCGTCGACTCATGTGGGCCGGACACGTCGTTGACGGCACGTGGTGGCGCGTGCCCGGCGTTGCTCGACCCGGTTGACGGCGACGGCGACGGAACCCTGACAAGTGCGTGGTGCGCCCGCCGACCACTACGGTGACCATTACGACGCTAACGACCACGACCGGACCATGAGCGCATTCGCCACATTACTCGAGCTCCAAGAGCACGACGTCAAGCTCGATCAGCTACGCCATCGACGCGCCGCGCTGCCCGACCGCGCCGAGCTCGTCACGCAGACCAAGGCCAACTCGGTCCTCGCGGCCGAGATCGCGGCCACTTCCGCCGACCATGACGTCGTGGCCCGCGAGCAGAAGCGGCTCGAGGATGCGGTCGCAACGGTGGTCGACAAGGCAAAGGCCGAGGACAAGAAGCTCTACTCGGGCACGATCAGCGCACCCAAGGAGCTGCAGTCCATCCAGGACGAGATTGCCTCGCTCAACCGTCGTCGTGACGCGCTCGACGACTCGATCCTCGTGCAGATGGAACTGGCTGAGCCGCTCGACGAGCAGCTCGCCGAGTCGGGGGCGCGCAAGGCAGCGCTCGACGTTCAGCTCCACGAGGTCACCGAACGCCTTCGGGCCGCCGAGCTACTCATCGACACCGAGAACACCACGGTGCAGGCCGAGCGTGACCAGCTCGCGTCGCAGGTCGATCCGACATTGCTCGCCCAGTACGAGGAGCTCCGCCGCCGCCTCGGTGGTGTGGCAGTGGCCCGCCTCGAGGGCAGTTCGTGTCGCGGCTGCCACCTCCAACTCGCCGCCGTCGAACTCGAGCGCATCCGCAAGCTCGACCGCGACACGGTGGTGCATTGCGAGGAGTGCGGCCGAATTCTCGTTCGCTGAGGTCGACATGTTCCTCTGGTTCGTGACGTTCGCCGTGCTGGTCGTGGTCGCGGTCTTCGACAGCCCGGCCATGGACTACCGCTACGTGGCGGTAGGCGCGGTCGTCCCGGTGGCCGAGGTCGTGATCGGTCACCCGTACATCCTCCACACGCTGTTGGGCAGCGTCGCCACGTTGGTGCTCGTCGCCATCGCGACCCGGGGGCGTCGTCTTGCGGCGCGTCGCTTCGTCGGGTTGCCCATCGGCATGTTCTTGCACCTCGTGGCCGATGGGACGTGGAGCCGGGCCAAGCTCTTTTGGTGGCCGTTCCTCGGCACATCCGCATTCGGCCGCGGTGACGCGCCCGAGCGCGCCCACCTCGCCGCATCTGTCGGCCTCGAGGTGGTCGGCATTGTGGCGGCATTGTGGATCGTCCGGCGCTATGGCGTGGACCGTCGCGATGCGCGCCGACGTTTCCTCAGATCGGGACGGCTCGCCACGAGCCCGAAGGACCATGGATGTTGATCATCGTGCGGCATGGCCGCACCGCAGCGAATGCCGCCGGCGAGCTCCTCGGTCATCGTGACATCTCGCTCGACCCCACCGGAGCAGCGCAGGCGCGTGCGTTGGCCGCCGCGATCGGACCAGTGTCTCGCGTGGTGTGCAGCCCGCTCGCTCGGGCTCGCGAGACCGCGGAGGCTTTCGGCATGCCGGTCGAGGTCGACGACCGTTGGATCGAACTCGACTACGGCGACTGGGACGGGGCCAGGGCGGCCGACCTCGGCCCCGAGCGCTGGGCCTCGTGGCGGGCCGATCTCGACTTCACACCACCCGGAGGCGAGTCACTGCGTTCGCTCGGCCGCCGGGTCCGTCAGGCTTGCGATGATCTGGTTGCGGCGGCCGAGCGAGATGACATCGTGGTGGTCTCCCACGTGTCACCGATCAAGGCGGCCTTCGGATGGGCGCTCGGGGTGGGCGACGACGTGTCATGGCGATGCTTCGTCGCACCGGCATCGATCATGCGGGTCGCGGTGAGCCCCCTCGGCTCCTCGTTGCGTTCCTTCAACGAGATAGCGCATCTGCCGCTTGGATGAGCTCGTCAGCTGGCGGTGCTCAGCGACTCGATGCTCGATTCCGTTTCGGTCGAGCGGGTGCGCCAGGGTGTGTTGATGGTGTGCGACGGGGTCGCGACCATCGTTGCGTCGGGGCTCGCCTGAGCAAGGTGAGCAACCCTCACCAGGCGACGCCCCCGTTGCGCAGCAGGTTCCACATTCGCTCGGGTGTGAACGGTGGATCGAGCTGCTCGGGGATTGCGCCGAGCTGCGCGAACGCGTCGAGAACCGCGTTGTGGATGGCTGGCGGCGAACCGATGGCCCCTGATTGGCCGATGCCTTTGGCTCCGATCGGGTTGCGCGGCGTGGGCACCTCGGTCCGCGCGGTCTCGATGCGCGGGAGATCCGATGCCGCAGGAACCAGGTAGTCGCCGAAGTTCGACGTGCGGAGGTTGCCGTTCTCGTCGTACACGATCTCCTCGTAGAGCATGGTGGCGATCCCTTGCGCCGCACCGCCCTGCTGCTGCCCGTCCACGAGCGTGCCGTCGACCACCACGCCGCAATCATCGACCGCGACGAAGCGCATCAACTCGAGTGCGCCGGTCTCGCGATCGAGGGTGACCGTGGCCGCGTGCACACCGAACGGGATCGTCGAGCCGGACTGGGTCCAGTCGTGCTCGTGGGCGATCGGCCCGGTCGCGCGGAG
>WLNW01000259.1 GCA_009699605.1 Actinomycetota bacterium
GGAGCCGACGGTGACGGTGGCGGTGACCGCGTTCGAGACCGGATCGATCTTCGACACCGTGTTCGAGCCGTTGTTGGTGACCCAGATGTTGGTGCCATCGAAAGCCACCCCCCTCGGGTTGGAGCCGACGGTGACGGTGGCGGTGACCGTGTTCGAGACCGGATCGACCTTCGACACCGTGCCCGACACGTAGTTGGCGACCCAGATGTTGGTGCCGTCGAACGCCACCCCCCTCGGGTAGGTGCCGACGGGGACGGTGGCGGTTGGTTTGTTGCACGTGTCCCAACGGATCAACGCGATACATGACGCAGAAACCGGACCGGCCGACCCAACCGACCCTGTCGACCCAGCGGGGCCGCTCGCGGAGGGGACGTAGTAGCCGTTGATGTCGATGATCACATCGACAGAACCCAGATGGTTGTACACGTCGATATTGCCGTCGGCAGACAAACTGGCAGTCACCGCGTTCGATACCGGACCCTGCCCTGGCGTGTAGTTCAGGTTCGATGTGTTCGGCCGCGCGACATCAGCCGCAAAAACCGTCAGATACGAACCCGACGACGGAGACACCACCGTGACGCTCGCCGCGATAGCAGTCGCAGCGACCGGAATCGTGCAACCACCATTCGTCCCCCACACCGCCAACCTGACAGTTTCCGCGGCGCCGACCGGCGTATGCCGCTCACCCACACCGCTATCACCACGAGTATCAGCCAAACGGCACGGCACGATCGGCACCAGCGCCAACGGTGTATCCGTACCCGACGCACCAACCTGTCGAATCACCCCAATACCAGCCACCGTCGCCGCCAAAACCGCGGCCGCGACCCCCACATGCACCACACGCAACCGACGCAACATCAAACCCCCCGCGGTGAGGCGACGCCGCACACCAAATCACCCTAAACCAGCCACCGACGCCACCCATCCCACATACGGACACCGACCGTCGAGGGCGGCAGCGCGGCGACGACCCCACGCCGCCGGAATCTGCCAAATACCGCGCGTCGCAGGTGACATCTCACTCTGCGAGAGACACGGGATGCGCGTCGCTGGATGGCCGGGTCTGGATGGCCTGGAAGAGGTCAGGGGGTGCAACTCCCCGACCCCCGAAACGTATCCAGCACGCCTACAAGCCTTCACCAGTTCGCCGCAGCGGACATCGACGAGAGCATCGACCGGTTCGTGTGCGATGGCCGCGGCAGCGAGTGGACTGAGGTCGCCCCAGCCGACGGAGGCGATCAACGGCCGGCTCGAACACCTCCGCTGATTCGCGCTCGGGCTCCGGAACCTCACCAACTACATCGCTCGATCGCTACTCGAGACCGGCGGCTTCAGACCCCAACTACACCCTCATTCGCGACGACCCACAATACTGAACGAATCGGAATTGGTGATGAGCCGCGCCGTCCGCGCTACGTGTACCCCCAAGGAGCATCCGTGCCATCAACTCTCCCGTCCTGTCGACGCGTGTCGCGCCGTCGAGCCGCGCTCGCTGCCGCGATGGCGCTCGGACTGCTTGCGTCGGCATGCAGCGATAATTCCGGTTCTGCCGCCAACGCGACGGCGTCGGGGTCGACTGCTTCGGGGTCCGGATCGACCGCGGGTGCCGCAAAGGACACGCCCAAGCCGGGCGGCACGCTCAGGTTCGCGCTTGCCGTCGACCCGGAGTGCGTCGACCCGCAGCAGGGCAGCGCGAACGCGTCACTGAACATTGGCCGCCAGGTGGTCGACTCGCTGACCGACCAGGATCCGACGACCGGCAAGCTCATCCCGTGGCTCGCCGAATCGTGGGAGGTCGACGCCGAGGCGAAGACCTACACATTCAAGCTGCGCACGGGCGTCACCTTCGCTGACGGCACACCGTTCAACGCCGCGTCGGTCAAGGCGAACTTCGAGGAGATCGTGAAGCTCGGCGCCAAGTCGCTGCTCGGCTCGTCGTACCTCGCGGGTCTGAACAACGTCACCGCGGTCGACGATCGCACGGTCAGGATCGAGTTCAAGTCGTCGAACGCCCAGTTCCTGCAGGCAAGCTCGACGATGTCGCTCGGGTTCCTCTCGACCGCCACCATCGCGAAGGACCCGAAGGATCGCTGCGCCGGCCAGATCGTCGGCACCGGCCCGTTCAACCTCAAGAGCTACACGGCCAACCAGAACGTGTTGATCGAGAAGCGGGCCGGGTACGCCTGGGGTTCGACGTTGTTCGCACACACCGGCGATGCCTACCTCGACGCGATTGACTTCAAGATCATCCCCGAATCGGGTGTTCGCCTCGGGAGCCTGCAGTCGGGTCAGGTCAACGCGATCTCCGACGTGCAACCCCAGGACGAGCCGCAGTTCAAGAGCGGCGACTACTCGATCCTGACCCGCGGCAACCCGGGTCTGCCGTTCGGCCTGCATGCCAACGCGGCGCGTTCGATCGTGAGTGAGGAGCCGGTGCGACTCGCGATCAGCAAGGCGCTCAACCGCAAGGAGATCAGCTCGACTGTCCTCAGCGACCTGTACAAGTCGGCCACGAGCATCCTCGCGTCCTCGACGCCCGGCTACGCCGATCAGTCCGCGGCGTTGGCCTTTGACGCCGCGGGCGCCGCGAAGCTGCTCGACGACGCGGGCTGGAAGCTCGGATCCGATGGCTACCGCAGCAAGGACGGCAAGCGGCTGAGCGTCGACGTCATCTTCACGCCGTTGTTCAACGGTTCCGGAAGGGTGCTCGAGCTCGCCCAGCAGCAGCTGAAGAAGTCCGGCATCGAGCTGCGACTCCGTCAGGTGACCGTCGCCGACCAGACCACCATCACCAACGGCGGCGACTACGACTACCTCTGGTCCAACCTGACCCGCGTCGACCCCGATGTGCTGCGCACGATCTTCTCCACGAAGGCGGCCAACCGCACCCACATCGCCGACGTCGATCTCGATGCGCTGCTCGACAAGCAGGCGGCCACATCCGACGTGTCGATCCGCAACCCGCTGCTCGCGCAGGTGCAGCAGCGAGTGATCGCCAAGGGCTACTTCGTCCCCGTGTTCGAGCTGGCTCAGGTGCATGGTCTGTCGTCGAAGGTGAAGGGCCTTCGCTTCGAGGCTTCTTCACGGCTCAGCTTCTACGACACGTGGTTGGCGAAGTAACGGTCGGCTTGAACACCTCCGCGGATCCGCGCTCGGGTTCCGAAACCTCACCAACTACACGCTCAATCGCGACGAGCCAGTTTCATGACCGCCTACGGGCAGGATCTCATGGCCGCCGACACGTTGCGCCTCGTTTCAGGTGGCGTGCGTGTATCCACTCACTCTGACTGCAGTTAGCCGACGCTTCGGCCACGCCGCGGTCTCAAGTGGTTGACTGATGCAGCAGCCCTGATCTTCGCCCGAGCTGGAGGCATAGCACGATGAAAGTCCTTCATGCGGCTGATCTGCACATTGACTCTCCGCTGCGCGGTCTGACCCGCTACGAAGGTGCGCCTGTCGAAGAAATGCAGCTCGCCGCTCGCCACGCGACCGAGAATCTCGTTCAAGCGGCCATCGATCACACCGTCGATCTCGTGGTCATCGCCGGTGA
>WLNW01000026.1 GCA_009699605.1 Actinomycetota bacterium
ATCACGTTCAACAGATCAGGGAACATCAGCACCGTGATGTTCGGGAACACGTTGTACTGCCGAAGGTCCATGATCTGCTCGGTGGTGTAGCCCGAGAAGTCGAGACCGCCGCTCGCCGCGACGTCGCGCACTCGCTGAGCGAGCACGTCACGCAACGTGCTACCCGCAGGGATGTCCGGCACTTCGCCGGCATCGGCTTCGCTCGGTATCCCGATGCGGCCTCCCATCACCTCGATGAATGAGTCCCACACCTGCTGCGGCGAGACTGCGTCGCGCAAGCGCGGTGATGGCGTGCCATAGGGCTGCACGAGGCGGCCCGCATGCTCCCAGATCTCCTGCGGCGAGTTGATGTCGTCGCACATGGGCAACATCTCGCGATGGATCCCCTGCACGTGATAGGTCTCGCTGAAGGCCTCGATGCACACTTTCCAGTTGCACGGCAGCGGCACCGATACCAGCGCGGTGCACCGGAAGTCGTCGAGACCGATCCACTCGCAGTCCGCGGGCACGGGCGCGAGGAACTCGGCTAGCGGCCCGGCCGCCTGGTCGAGGTTGACGAACACGAACGGGCCCCACGTGTCGACCTGTACCGCGACGAGCGGGAAGTCCTCGTTGCGCAGCACGCCGAAACCCTTGCGCGACGGCACCTCGCGCAAACGACCACGGAGATCCCACGACCACCGGTGGTAAGGACAGCGGATCTCGGTCATGCCCGAACCCGAACCGTGGCACAGCTCGTTCCCTCGGTGAAGGCACACGTTCTGATAGGCGCGGAGCGCGCCGTCGTCGGCGCGCACAATCAAAACCGAGTACAACCCCACCCGGTACTCGAACCAATCACCCGGCTCGGCCAGATGATCGACCGAGCACGCGAGCTGCCACGCGAACGGCCACACCTTGGCCATCTCGAGGCAAGCCCACGCTGGGTCGGTGTAGCGCGACGCCGGAATGCGCACCGGCGTGCGATGCCGCACCACGCTGTCGATCGTGCTGCCGACCGGAGCGTCGTCGGTGTACTCGGTGGTGGCCATCTCTCAGGACCTCGCTTTGATCTCCTCGAGGACCTCCGCCGCATGCGTGGCGAGATCCTGGCCGGAAAGATCGTACGCCTTTACGATGCGGCCTTCAGGATCGATGAGGTAGCTGATGCGCCGGGGCAACCCTGCTTCGGCGTACTGCTCGCCGGGCTGGCGCACTACGTCGTAGGCCGCGCCCACGCTGCGGTCGGGGTCGGAGAGCAACTGGTACGCGAACGACTGCGCCTCGGCGAAGCGTCGCTGTTCGTTCACGCTGTCGAAGCTGGCACCGACAACAATCGCGTTTGCGGCGATGAGCTCTGGGGTTCGATCACGGAACCCCTGTCCCTGCCGCGTTCAACCAGGTGTCGAAGCCTTCGGGTACCACCACAGGACGACCCACTTGCCGCGCAGGCTGTCCGATCGCAGCACGTCTCCGTGCTGGTCGTTCAGTGCGAAGGCCGGCGCCTCAATGTCAGATTCGAGCATGTTCCTCCGATCAGGCACCGTGCAAAAACGGTGCGACGCGATCCTTCGGGCGGCCAATGATCGCTTTGTCGACGCGCACGAGCAGCGGCCGTTGCATCAGCTCCTTGTGCGCCACCAGGACGTCGACGACTGCGGCCGGAGTTGCGATGTAGTCGGCGGGCGACAGGCCCAGCTTCTCGAACTTCGCGTCCTTGCGCACGAGATCCTCGACCGGATCCTCGAGCTTGGCCACAATGGCCTCGAGCGTCGCGCGATCAGGCGGCTGCTTGAGGTAGGAGATCACGTCGACTTCGATCCCCTCGGCTCCGGCGACCGCCAGAGCGTTATTGGAGGAGCCTCAATTGCCGTTGTGGTAAACGGTCACTTTCGCCATGGGTCGTCTCCGGGTCAGCGAGCGAACGGAACGCCACCGTACTGGTCACGCAAGGCGTTCTTGGTGATCTTGCCACTGGGGTTGCGCGGTATGAGCTCGACGATCTCGAGCTGTTCGGGGATGGCCTGCAACCGGATGCCGGCATCGCGAAGGAACTGCTGCATGTCAACGAAGCCGAACGTGTCGACCCCCGGTTTCAGAGCGACGACCGCACACGCACGCTCGCCCGTCCTGGCGTCGGGCAGGCCGATCACCGCGACGTCCTGAACGCTCGGGTGGGTGTAGAGCAGATCCTCGACCTCTTTGGCCGAGATGTTCTCACCGTTGCGGATGATGATGTCCTTGAGGCGGCCCGTGATCACGACAAAACCTTCGGCGTCGATGACCCCCACGTCGCCGGTGCGGAAGAAGCCGTTCTCGTCGAACGCATCGGCGTCGAGCGATGGGTCGAGATAGCCCTTCATCATCTGCGGTGCCTTCGCGCGGAGCTCCCCCTCTTCGCCCGGCGCGGCGAGCGAACCGTCGGTCTTCACCGCGATGAGCTCGACCCCGGGCATTGCGAATCCTTCGGTGGTGGCGAGCTTGTCGTCGGGGTTCTTCGAGGTGGCCAGGGTGAGGATCGGCACCTCGGTGAGCCCCCATCCGGCGAGCACGCCGCGGCCGCCCAACACGCGTTGCAGGTCGGCGTGGATCTGTGGCGGCTTGGGTGCGCCGCCACCCGGACAGTTCTTCAGCCGCGGGAAAAGCGCGACGTCGGGTTGCTCGAGCTGCAAGTCCATGTACGCAAGATGGAACGCCGTGCCCGAACCAGCGTGGGTGACGCCTTCGCGTGCGAAGTACCGCGGCGTCTCCTTGGCATCGAACGACTCGGCAAGTAGCAGCACGGTGCCGTACTGGGCGGAGTTGAACAACCAGGTCGGGCCGGCGATGTGCGTGTACGGGAACGCGATGCCCGAGCGATCGCGATTGCGAGTGTCCATTCGGGCGCCCATGGCCAACCCGACCAGAGCAAGCGACGGATCGGTGTGCTGCGCGCCCTTGGGGTCGCTGGTCGTACCCGACGTGTAGAAGTACCAACGAACCGGCGCGTCGCCCGTCGAGGCCGGCGACGCGGTGATCGGCGGCAACGTCGCCGGATCACCCAGCGGCAACGCGCCGCGCGGTGCCACCAGCACATGGAGCGAGTCGCTCTCGGCTGCGACGCGCTCGGCCATGACGCCGTAGTCGAACCCACGCCACACGCCGGGCACGATGAGCAGCTTGGCGCCCGTCTGGCGCGTACAGAACGTCACCTCACGATCGCGGTAGATCGGGATGATCGGATTCTGGATGACGTCGATGCGGCTCAGCGCAGCCGACAGCACAACCGCGTCGATGCCGCTCGGTAGCGTCCAAGACACGACATCTCCGGCGTCGACGCCGAGCGCCCGGACGGCCGCGGCGACGGACTCGGCCCGGGCGACGAACTCGGCATACGTCAGCCGCTCGCCGCGCTCGTCGACGAGCATCTCGAGATCGGGCGTGGCGGCGACACGCATCGACAGCAGCTCCCACAGGTTGCCGCCGGTGAGCACCGGCCATTCCGTGTGCGCCTTGATGTGGGTCTCGTCGCCGTCGAGCCAACCCATCTTCGCGGCCAGCCCCAGCATCTTCTCGAAACCGGTCGCCCACTCCTCGAGGGACATGGCCTGAGGCGATGCGCCGGCCTGCGCGACGAGCCAGGACTTCGAGATCCACACGTGGTTCGGATCGCGGCCGCGACGACCGGCGCCGTGTAGTTCGAGGAGATCACCGAGCTCGTCGTCGCCGCCAGCACCGGTGGCCGCAACCTGAAAGGCCCGGAAGTTCGCACTATCGCGCAACACAACCGTGCCGCCGGCCAGGTCGACCGCGATCTCCATGCTTCCTCCTCGCGGCGGCCGCACCCGCGAACCACAGCGAGGGAAACCGTACCCTGCGAGACTCACCGGATGGGCATCTACGCAGACCAGGTCCTTCCTCGACTCATCGACAAGCTGTGCGGCGCGAAGGACATGACCGTCCTGCGCGAACGAGCCGTCGAAGGGCTCCACGGCACGGTCCTCGAGATCGGGTTCGGGTCGGGCCTGAACGTCCCCGTCTACCCACCCGAGGTCGAGCGCGTCCACGCCGTCGACCCGGCGGTGGTCGGGCGCAAGCTCGCGGCCAAGCGCATCGCCGCGTCGAAGGTGCCCATCGACTTCGTCGGGCTCGACGGCCAGCAGATCCCACTGCCCAACGCGAGCTGCGACACCGCATTGTCGACCTACACGTTGTGCACCATCCCCGACCCGGGCCGCGCACTGGCCGAAGTGTTTCGCGTCCTGAAGCCGGGCGGCACCTTCCACTTCGTCGAACACGGTTTGGCGCCCGACGCCGAGGTCGTGCGCAAGCAGCACAAGTACGAACCGCTCAATAAGCGGCTCGCCGGAGGCTGCCACCTGACGCGCGAGCACTGGGCGCTGCTCGAGGCGGCCGGGTTCGAGCTCGACCGCCGCACCGCCGAGTACGGCAAAGGGCCCAAGCCTTACGCGTTCCACTACATCGGCATGGCGCGCAAGCCGGCGTGAACCCCGCGATCTCGAGCGGGAAGTCGTCGGGGGACATTTCGCGGACCGCGAGGACCACGCGCTCCTCTCGGCAGCTCAGTTGCGTCCCATGAGGCCGCCGAGCACGCCTCCGGCGCCGGCCCCGCCGCCAGTGGACCCGATCATGCCCTGGATCCAACCCACGAGCTCGGAGGGGTTGCGGGTCTGCGTCATGACCTTGCCCGGGCCAACGAAGTCGAACACCAGACCTTCGCCGCTCTTGAACGACTGCACCATGCCGCCCGCGACCTTGCGCAGTGTCGTCTGCACGGACTCCTCGTAGGCCACCATGTGGCCGGTGTCAACGGTGATCGACTGGCCGGGCTGGAGGTCCCACGTCTCGATCGCGCCGTAGCACGCCATCACGAGGGAACCGGAACCCGAGGCTCGGAGGATGAAGCCACCCTCGCCCCCGACGAGGTTCTTGAACCCGCCCCACTTGGTGTCGAGCGTGATCGGCACCGCCGACGCGAGCCAAGAACCGCGCGACACGAACATGGCCTTGTCGGGCGCGATATCGATGGTGAGCAGATCGCCCGGGAGTCGTGCCGCGACGTCGACGAAGCCACCCTGGGCCGGAGCGGTGTAAGTACTGACGAAGAA
Organism: Actinomycetota bacterium; assembly: GCA_009699605.1. Taxonomy (GTDB): domain Bacteria; phylum Actinomycetota; class Acidimicrobiia; order Acidimicrobiales; family WLNW01; genus WLNW01. Next base: position 5,088 of record WLNW01000026.1, read on the forward strand.
CGACTCGCCGCCGGCGACCGCACGCTTGGCCGCCTTGAGGAAGCCACCGTCCATCTTCGATTCGAGGAGCATGCCGCCCGACATCGCGTACATCGCGCCCGCCTCGACCTTGACTTGCTCCGCTCCCGCAAGCGCGATGCGGGCCACTCCGAACGAGGGGGTGTGGCGCGTGGTGACTTCCATCGTGACTCCTGGTTCTGCTGTCTTACATGCCGCGCCGCTACATGGAGCGCCGCTACATGCCGCGCCATTGTGGCGTACGGCGCTCGCGGAAGCTCTGCACACCTTCCTGCATGTCCTGGGTGCGGGTGATGAGCTCGACGGCCCACGCCTCTTCCTCGAGGATCGTGCGACGATCGACATCGAGGCTGCGGTTCAACAGCCACTTCGAGAACATGTAGCTCGTCGTGGGGCCCGACGCGAGCCGCTCGGCCCACTCGGTGGTCGCCGCGATGAGGTCGGCACCCGGCACGACCTTGTTGCACAGACCTATTTCGAGCGCGCGCGCCGCGGGCACATCGTCGGCGAAGAACACGAGCTCCTTCGCCTTCTGTAGGCCGATGAGCCGCGGCAGGATCCACGTTCCGAGACCATCGGGGATGAGGCCACGCCGAGCGAACACCTCGATGAACTTCGCATGGTCGGCCATGATCACGAGGTCACAGCACAGCGCGAGGTGCACGCCCACCCCGGCCGCCGTGCCGTTGACCGCGGCGATGATCGGGATCTCACAGTCGAGGATGGCCGGCATCAGCTGGAGCTGACCGTTCAGCATCATGCGCCGCGCCGCGCCGACGATGTATTCGGGTGCGTCGGCCGGGCGGGCGAACGTGCGGTCCGACTTGATGTCGGCGCCGGGGCAGAACATCTTCTCGCCGGTCGCGGTGATCACCGCTGCCCGCACCTCGTACTGGCCGTTGAAGCCGTTGATGATGTCGCGCATGCCGTCGCGGATCTCGGGCGTCATCGAGTTGCCATTATCGGGACGATTGATGGTGATCCACGCCACCCCGTTCTCCTCGCGATACAGCAGCTCGTCATTCGACATGGGTGACTCCCTCGACTTCCCGGTACGACGGCCGCAGCCTAGGAGACGCGGCGTCTTCTAAGCTGCGCCACCGAGGGGCCACGACTGACAGGGGGACACCATGGAGTTACCAGAGCATCGCGTCGTCGCGGACGGGCTTCGATTCCCGGAAGGCCCCGTGGCGCTGGCCGACGGCACGGTGCTGTTCGTCGAGGTGCAAGGCGGCACGCTGAGCCGGGTTCCGGCCAACGGGGGCCCGGTCGAGGTGGTCGCCGAACTCTGCCCCGGCGGCTACGGCGGTGCAAACGGCGCGGCGATCGGGCCCGATGGGGCGGTGTACGTGTGCAACAACGGCGGCTTCTTCTGGGGCGAGATGAACGGCCGGCTCATGCCGATCAACATGGCCACCGGTACCAACGTGCCACCCGGGTTCACCGGCGGCTGGATCGACCGGGTCGACCTCATGACCGGCACACACCAGGTGCTTTACTCGGCGTGCGACGGCAAGGCGTTCACCGGTCCGAACGACCTCGTGTTCGATTCGAGCGGCGGGTTCTGGTTCACCGACCATGGCAAGGTCCACGCCGATCGTTGGGACAAGGGCGCCGTGTACTACGCCTCACCCGACGGCTCCTCAGTCGAGCGCAAGATCTTTCCGTTGAACGGCCCGAACGGGGTCGGCCTGTCGCCCGACGAATCGGTGCTGTACGTCGCCGAGACGAACACCGGACGCCTCTGGGCCTTCGACCTCGACGGCCCCGGTGCGCCGCGTCCCGTCGAGCGAGGCCACGGCGGCCGGTGCATCGCGAACACGCTCGGGCACCTCGACTCGCTCGCGGTCGAGGCCGATGGCACCGTGTGCGCGGCGGCGATCAGCCAGGGCATCCTCGTCGCTCCGGTCGACGGCTCGGCCCACCACCACATGCCCATGCCCGACTACGCGTGCACCAACATCTGCTTCGGCGGCCCCGAACTGCGCACGGCGTACATCACCCTGTCCGGGATCGGGCAACTCATCGCCGTCGACTGGCCCCGCGCCGGTCTCGCGCTCGCTTACTGACGTACGTGACTGCTCCTTGCGTCACCGAGAGGACAACCATGCCCCGCATCGAATACGACACCGTCGACCAGATGGTCCGCGGACGAGCCGGTGAGTCCACCACGGCGGTGCTGTTCGAAGACGAGCAGTACACCTGGGCCGAACACGTCGAACTGTCCGCAGCGCGCGCAGCACTCGCTCGTTCGATCTGTGGTGATGGCCGCACTCACATCGGTTACCTGCTCGACAACATCCCCGAGCTGAGCTTCTGGCTCGGCGCGGGTGCAGTCAGCGGCATCCCGCTCGTGGGCATCAATCCCACGCGTCAAGGCGCAGAGCTGGCGCGCGACATCACCCACACGCGCTGCGGCCTCATCGTGACCGAGTCGCGGTCCGTCGGTCTGCTCGACGGGCTCGATCTCGGCATCGACCGCGATCGCATCCTCGTCGTCGACACACCCGAGTTCGCGGAACGGGTCCGCGCGTTCGAAGGCGCCGAGCTCCCCGATGCACCCGTGGCCGCCGACGCGCTGGCGCTGTTGATCTTCACCTCCGGAACGTCTGGCGCGCCGAAGGCCGTGATCACCTCGCAGGGCCGCTGGGCGCGTACGGGCCGCGTGATCTCGATGACGCAATCGCTCACCGCCAGCGATGTCGGCTACATGGCCATGCCGATGTTCCACTCGAACGCGTTGTTCGCCGGCTGGTCGCCCATGGTCTACGCCGGTGGCGCGCTCGCGATGCGTCGCAAGTTCAGCGCATCGGGATTCCTGCCCGACGTGCGTCGCTATGGCGCCACGTTCTTCAACTACGTCGGCAAACCGTTGACCTACATCCTCGCCACGTCCGCGGCCGACGACGACCGCGACCACCCGTTGCGTTGCGTGTTCGGCAACGAGGCTGCGGAGCGCGACATCTTCCGCTTCAGCGATCGGTTCGGCGTGCCCGTCACGGACAACTACGGGTCCACCGAGAGCGGCGCGGGCGTACAGCGCCAGCCCGACCAACCGAAAGGTGCGCTCGGCCGCGCCGCCGAAGGCACCGTCGTGCTCGACCCCGAGACCCTCGAGGAGAAGCCGCCCGCGGTATTTGACGAGAACGGGCGCTTGCTGAACCCCGAGGCGTGCATCGGCGAGATCGTCAACAAGGCCATCGGCGAGGGATTCGAGGGCTACTACAACAACGACGAGGCCAATGAGCAGCGCATGCGGCACGGCTGGTACTGGACCGGTGATCTGGGTTACCGAGACACCGCGGGTTGGTTCTACTTCGCGGGGCGCGACTTCGAATGGTTGCGCGTCGACGGCGAGAACTTCTCGGCTGCGCCGATCGAGATGATCGTGGGCCGCTTCCACGGCGTCATCCTGAGCGGGGTCTACGCGGTGCCCGACGAGGAGGTCGGCGATCAGGTGATGATCGCCGTCCAGATGCACTCGCTCGACGCGTTCGAACCTGCGGCATTCGATGCGTTCCTGGCCGCGCAGCCCGACCTCGGCACCAAGTGGTCTCCTCGCTACGTGCGGGTCACCACCGAGCTCCCCATCACCCAGACGTCGAAGGTCCTGAAGCGGCAGTTGCGCGGCGAGCGCTGGGAATGCGGCGAGCCCGTCTATTGGCGGCCCACCAAGAACGCGCCGCTGCAGTTGATGGTCCCGGCCGATCGCGAGGCGGTGCGCGCCGCGTTCGCCACCCGCGATCGCCTCGGTGAGCTCGACAAGGTCTGAACGCGGTCAGCGGGCGCGGGCTTCGGCCGCGATGCGTGCGCCGATCTTGGCCAGTTGTTGGCTGCCTCCACCGAAGACGTTCTCGAGCTGCTTGACCCAGATGAAGGCGCGGTGCACCGGGTAGTCGACGTCGGCGCCCATGCCGCCGTGCAGGTGCTGAGTGGCGTGAACCACGCGCTGGCCGCCCTCGGCGGCCCAGTACTTCGCGACCTCTACCGCGAGGCCGGCATCGAGCTGCGCGTCGAGGCGCCACGCGGCCTGCCACAGCGTGACCCGCATCGCGTCGATGTCGATGTAGGCATCGGCGGCGCGGATCGCGACGCCCTGGTTGGTCGAGAGCGGGCGGCCGAACTGTGTGCGCTGGCTCGTGTAAGCCGCAGCCATGGCCAACGCGTTCTCGCACGCACCGAGCGCGACGGCACAGTTGGCCACGTTCACCCGTTCGAGCGTGGACGCCACGATGCCGGCACCCGCACCGACCCGGCCGATCACCGACTCCTCGCCGACGGCCACCTGGTCGAACCGCAACGTGGCATGGATCTCGCGATTGGTAGTGACGGCGTCGACCCGCGACAGCCCCGGAGCATGCGCATCGACGATGAACACGGTGAGCGTGCCATCGTCGTGCGCCGCGGGTACGAGCACCGCGGCAGCGACCCGCATCGCAGGTACCGCGATCTTGGTGCCCTCGAGCTGCCATCCGTTCGCGGTGCGCGTGGCCCGCACCGACGACCGGCTGGTGACGTTCGCGCCTCGCTCGGCGTATGCGCCGCTGAGCACTGCCGTTCCTGACGCCACTCGCGGCAACCACTCGTCGCGCAGCGCGTCGCTGCCGAACGCCGCGAGCGGGAAGGCACCCATTGCGAGCGTGGGCACCAACGGCACCGGAGCGACAAAGCGACCCTGTTGCTGGGCCACGAGCGCCAGGCCGACCACGCCGAACCCGATGCCGCCGTGGGCATCGTCGATCGCGACGCCGAGCAGGTTCGCCTCGGCGAGCTGGGCCCACAACGCACGATCGAACCGGTCGTCGGTCGACTCGACCGCTTTCAACTGCTCGACCGCAGTGCCGCCTCGAAAGATCTGCTCCGCGAGTTCGGTCAGTGCGAGCTCGTCCTCGGTGAAGGTGAAGTCCATCGTCTTCCCGCTCCTCAGCGACTCGTGCGCGTCATGCCGAGACCCATCCACGCCACGATCTCGCGTTGGATCTCGTTGACCCCGCCCCCGAAGGTGTTGATCTGCGCGGTTCGGCCCATCGATTCGACCGTGCCGTGCAACACCGCACCCGGCTCCCCTTCGCGCAGGTGCGCCTCGGGGCCGAGGATGTTCAAAAGCGCGTGGTAGATGTCGTTGATCGCCTCGGTGCCGTAAACCTTGACCGCGGACGAGGTCTGCGGCTTCAGCGCTCGGTTCGCGACATCGACCGTCATGCGCCAGTTCAGCAGCTTCATCGCCTCGAGCTTGACCTTGCACCGGGCGAGATCGAACTGCACCCAGGGCAGGTCGATCATGAAGCCGCCTTCGCCCGATTCGCCCTCACCCGATGTGGTGGTCGCCGCCCACTGCACGACGTCGTCGTACAACCGGAACGCCTGCGCGCCGACTGCGGCGAGGCCGACGCGCTCGTGGTTGAGCTGCGTGGTGATGAGCTTCCAGCCCTCGTTCTCGGCGAACACGAGGTTGCCCACCGGTACGCGCACTTCGTCGTAGTAGGTGGCGGTGGTCGTGGCGTGGCCGACCGTGACGATCGGGGTCCACGAGAACCCTGGGGATGACGTGGGCACGATGATCAGCGAGATGCCCTTGTGCTTCTTCGCGTCGGGGTCGGTGCGACATGCGAGCCATATGTAGTCGGCCTCGTTCGCGCCCGAAGTGAACAGCTTCTGGCCGGTGATGACGTACTCGTCCCCGTCGCGCACGGCGCGGGTGGCGAGCGATGCGAGATCGGTGCCGGCCTCGGCCTCGGTGTAGCCGATGGCGAAGATGCACTCACCGGCGAGGATGCGCGTGAGGTACTCGGACTTCTGCTCGGCGCTGCCGTATTCGATGAGTGTCGGCCCGACGGTGTTGAGGGTGACGAACGGCATCGGGCAGCCGGCCCGCTGGGCCTCGTCGAAGAAGATGAACTGGTCGGTGGCCGGACGACCGTGGCCGCCGTACTCCTTCGGCCAGCCGAGGCCGAGCATGCCGTCTGCGCCCATACGGCGAAAGAGTTGCCGCCGGATCGGGCTGGTCTCATGAGCACCGATCAGCGCCTCGCGGACCTGATCAGTGATGAGACCTCCGAAGTAGGCGCGCAGCTCTTCGCGAAGTGCTTGTTGTGCAGGCGATTCCTGCAGGTACACGAGCGACCTCCCCGAACCGAGCGACGTGCTCGGACGGTAGCCGCCGAGGCGGGATCAGATGGCGTCGGCGCCACGCTCGCCGGTGCGGATTCGGGCGAGGCTCTCGACGTTGGTGACCCACACCTTGCCATCACCGATCTTGTCGGTGCGGGCGGCGCCCAGGATCGCTTCGACCACGCGGTCGGTATCGGCGTCGTCGATCACGACCTCGATGCGGGTCTTCGGGGTGAAGAGCACCTTGTACTCGGTGCCCCGGTAGGTCTCACTGTGGCCGCCCTGGCGGCCGAAGCCCTGGACCTCGGAGATGGTCATGCCCTGGACGCCGACGGCGCTGAGGGCGTCCTTGACCTCGTCGAGCTTGAAGGGCTTGATGACTGCGGTGACGAGCTTCATGACTGGCCTCACTGGTTCGGTGCCGGTGGCGATTGCCACCCGGGGTATGACACAAACTCTACGATGAGCCTGTTTGTATGACCATCTTTCTGACGTTTATACGACATGAAGAATGTTTGTATCGATACATTGATGCAATGGCGTCCCGACAGCCGGCGATCATCGGATTCCGCGACACCCGAGGGCGCGAGCGGCGCATGACGTTGCGCCTCGACCCGGCATCGCACATCCCCCCGTACGAGCAGCTGCGCGCCCAGCTTTCGGTGATGGTTGCCGTAGGCCATCTCGAGCCCGGAACCCGGCTGCCCACCGTGCGCGATCTCGCCGCCGCACTCGAGGTCTCGCCCGGCACTGTGGCCCGGGCATTTCGCGAACTCGAGCACGACCGCTTGCTCGAAGGCCGCGGGCGGCGCGGCACGTTCGTGGTCGACGAGCCGCCCGACTCCGAGCCGCTCGCCGAACGTCGCCGACGCGTCACCGAGGCCGCGAACACGTTTGCATTCGCGGCGCGTCAACTCGGCGTGGGCCTCGACGCGGCGACCGACGCAGTGCGTGAGGCCTTCGCTCAGCTCGCCGTCGGCGAACAGGCGTCGAGCGAACGAACGTAAGCTTCGGCCATGTCGAGTGACCTCTCCGCAGACCACGTTCTTCGCACCACACGGGCCGTCCGCAAGCGACTCGATTTCGATCGCCCGGTACCACGAGAAGTCATTCGCGAGTGCCTCGACATCGCACTGCAGGCACCCACCGGTTCGAACCGGCAGAACTGGCACTTCGTGGTCATCACCGACGAGGCCCAGCGCAACGCGATCGGTGACCTCTACCGACGTGCCATCGGCGCCGCGCAGGCCGACGTCCGGGCGCTCACCCGCATCGACCCGGCCGATGCCGATACCTACGAGGCCCAAACCACACGGGTCAACAACTCGGCGCACTGGTTCTTCGATCACGTCCAGCGTTCGCCGGGCATGTTGATCCCGTGCATAAGCGGCCGCATCGATGGCCCCTGGCGCATGGCCACCGCCAGCCACGTCGGCTCGGTCATCCAGGCCGCGTGGAGCTTCATGCTCGCGGCACGCGCCCGCAACATCGGCAGCGTGTGGACCACCGTCCACCTCGCACTCGAGGAAGAGGCGGCCGAGATCCTCGGCATCCCCTATGCCGATGTCATGCAGGTCGCGCTCATCCCGTTCGGCTACGTGGTCGGCAACCCCTTCAAGGAAGCCGAGCGCGAGCCACTTGATCTCGTGACCCACTGGGACCGTTGGTGAGGCTCAGTCCAGCTCGTCGATGATCTCGACGATCACCATGGCCGCGAATCCGTAGGCGCCGGGCGAGAACTCGCCCCAGCCGTTGGCCGCGAAGTTGTTGGCCGCATCGAAACCGTCGAGGTCGCTTGCGATGCCGAGCGTGCCGATGCCCTTACCCGCGAGGATCGCGCTACCCGGACCCCCGAGCACCAGGTCAGACGGTGGGAACTGTCGCCGCCTGCTTGGCTTGGAAGTGCGGGATGACCTTGGTGCCAAACTGGCGGATCGTCTCGAGCATCACGTCCTGGGGCAAGGTGCCCATCTGGATCATGCACATGATCTCGTCCGCGCCGATCTTCTCGAGCTCCTCCACGTAGCGGATCGCGTCCTCGGCATTGCCGTACGCGTGGTCGATGTTGAACGTGCTCGTGGAGCTCGCGGTGACCGGGATCTGCATCTCGCTGATGCGGGCAACGACGTTGCCCTTGGCCTGTTCGATCAGCGCCGCAGTGTCCTCGTCGTCGCTACCCGGGTTGGGGGGCGGCGTTCCGAGGTTCCAGTGCATGATCGCCTCGGCGAAGAATCGCTGGGCACGCGCGCCGTACTTGTAGGCCTCGTCGCGATCATCGAGGATGACCGTGGGGCACAGCGCCGAGAACCAGTCGTTCGGATGATCACTGACGAATCGCTCATCGGTGCGCGTGGCGATGGTCTGGTCGTAGACCTCGCGCATGCCACGAATCTCCTCGGCGCCGGCGAAGCCGAGGACCAACGCCCCCACACCCAGCTCCGCGGCGAGCCGGACCGTGTCCTTCTTGGTGCAGGCCATGAAGAGCGGTGGATGCGGGTCTTGGACCGGCCGCGGAAGGATCGGGTGCGGCGCGATGTCGAGCGAACCGTGCCATTCGAACTCGTCGTTGCGCCAGCAGTTCGAGATGATGCGGAGCGATTCCTCGAGCTGGGCGTAGGTGTCCTCGGGGTTCACCCCGAACGCCGACATCTCTTGCAGCGTCGCGCCGCGACCCGCGCCCACGTCGACACGTCCATTCGAGAGCACGTCGAGCATGGCGATGCGCTCCGCGGCGCGCAACGGGTGGTTGTAACCGAACGGCATGCACACGACACCGTGACCGATGCGAATGCGTTCGGTGCGCGCCGCGACCCACGTGAGGAAGATCTCGGGAGCCGACATGTGGGCGTACCACTTGAGACAATGATGCTCGACCGCCCAGATCCGGTCGAAGCCCACCTGTTCGGCGAGCACTGCCTGATCCACGCAATCGCGGATGCACTGCTGCTCGTTCTCCCGGGTCGGGAACGCCATCTGTGCTTCGAAGATCATCGAGAACTTCACGTGCATGCCCCCACTCGCGGCCGCCCCCACGACGACATGTTACTAATTGTAACATGTCCATCCCGGCCACTGCGTACGCGCTCCTCGGGCTCCTCTCGTTCGACCGCGAACTCTCGGGATACGACCTGAAGAAGTGGGCCGACTCGAGCCTCCGCTTCTTCTATTGGTCGCCCGCGATCAGCCAGATCTACAGCGAGCTCAAGCGTCTCGACGCAATGGGCTACGTCACCTCTCGCGAAGTGCCGCAGGACGAGCTGCGCAACAAGCGCGTGTACCGCATCACCGACGAGGGACGTGCTGCGCTCGTCGAGTGGGTCGAACACGACGACGTCGAGCCGCCGATGCTCAAGCACTCACCGCTGCTGCGCGTGTGGCTCGGGCATCTCACCACGCCCGCCCGGTTGCGCGCGATCCTCGAGTCGCATCGTGTGTACGCCGCGCGCATGCGCGACGACGCGCTCGGCGCGGCCACGTCCTCGGCGCCCCGGCCCGGCATGGAGTTCCCGGCGGTCGTGACCGCGTGGAGCGCTCGCTACTACGAACGCGAGATCGAGATGATCGACGAGTTGCTCGCCGAGATCAGCGAGCTCGAGTAGCTACTTCGGGATGTCGCGGAACGGAATGTTCTTGTCGACGCGCGGCTCGGGTGGGAGTGCCAGCACCTTCTCGCCGATCGTGTTGCGTTGGATCTCGTCGGTGCCGCCGCCGATCTTCGAGCTCCACTGGCCGAGGAACTCCATCTGCCAGCGCCCCCCGTCGAGCGCGTCGGCGCCGGCCAACATTCCGCCTGCGCCTTGCATGGCGAGCACCAGATCGCCTTGCCCGCTCATGTGCTCGGATACCAACAGCTTCATGATCGAGCTCTCAGGCCCCGGGGCGACACCTCGCGCCGTGGCCGTGCGCACGCGATAGCCGAGGAACTTGAGGATCGCGCTGCGCGTATAGGACCGCGCGAGATCCTGGCGCAGCGCCGGCGATCTGTGGGAACCGGTGCGCCGGGCCAGATCGGCGATCTCGGTGAAGTCGCCGCGGGTCGCGCCGCCGATGAGGGTGCGCTCGTTCGAGAGCGTGGTCATCATGGGGCCCCAACCGGCGTCGATCTGCCCGATGATGTTCTCGTGCGGGATGCGCACGTCCGTGAGGAACACCTCGTTGAAGTGCGCCGCGCCGGTGATCTGGCGCAGCGGCCGCACATCGATGCCCGGGGTGCGCATGTCGACGAGGAAGTACGTGATCCCGCGATGCTTCGACGCGTCGAGGTTGGTGCGCGTGAGCAGGATGCCCCAGTCGCTGTAGTGCGCCCCGGAGTTCCACACCTTCTGTCCGTTGACGATCCACTCGTCGCCGTCGCGTACCGCGCTGGTCGCCAGGCCACCGAGATCGCTGCCCGCGTTCGGTTCGGAGAACAGCTGGCACCAAACCTCTTCGCCGCGCAGCATCGGCTTGAGAAAACGGTCCTTCTGCGCGTCGGTTCCATGCGCCATCAGTGTCGGGCCGGCCATACCGAGCCCCACGGCGAACACGCCTGAGGCGTTGATGAACTTGGCCTCCTCCTGGCGGAAGATCGCGTCCTGGAAGCCGGTGCCACCGCGGCCGCCGTACTCCTTCGGCCAGGTGATACCAGCCCAGCCGTAGTCGTACTTGACCGACTGCCAGTCACAGCAGCGCTTCACGTAGCGCGACTCGACGTCGTGATCCGTGATGAATATCGAGCGTTCGTCGCCGAGCGCATCCACGACGAACGGTTTGGCCTGCGCCTCGAGAAATGCGAGTGACTCGGCCCGGAACGCGACCTCCGCTGGCGACTCGTCGAAGTCCATGTTGATACAACCCCCGCAATTGAGGCTACGCGAGTTGCTTCACCGGCGCGAGTTGCTTCACCGGCGCGAGATACGGCCGCGCCAGCGGACAGCAGCGCTAGGTGGGGATGGCGCGGAACGCCACGTTCTTGTCGACCCGTGGCTCGCTCGGCAGCCCGAGCACGTTCTCGCCGACGATGTTGCGCTGTACCTGATCGGTACCGCCACCGAGCTTGCTCATCCACTGGTTGAGGAACTGCTGCTGCCAGAACCCACAGAGGTATGCATCATCGGCGGCCAACATGCCCGCGGCGCCCGACAGCATCATGGCGAGGTCACCGGCATGGGTGAGCCGCCGGGTGGCCGCCAGCTTGAGCACCGAACTCTCGGGCCCGGGCTGCACACCGCTCGAGGCCGCGCTCTGCACGCGATACCCCATGTAACGGATCGTCTGGAAGTACGTGTATTGCAACGCGAGATGCTGGCGGACCACCGGGTCCCCGGCCACGCCGAAGTAGCGGGCCAGCGCCACGAAGTCGTCGATCGACACCTGCGACTGCCCGCCGCCGATGAGGGTCCGTTCGTTGGCGAGCGTGGTGAGGATCGGTCCCCAACCCGCATTGGGTTCGCCGAGCACGTTCTCGTGCGGGATGCGCACGTCGCTGAGGAAGACCTCGTTGAAGTGCGCGGCACCGGTGATCTGGCGCAGCGGCCGCACGTCGACGCCCGGCGAGTGCATGTCGACCACGAAGTAGGTGATGCCCTTGTGCTTCGGCACGTCGGGATCGGACCGGGTGAGCAGGATGCCCCAGTCGCTGTAGTGCGCGCCCGAGTTCCATACCTTCTGCCCGCTGACGATCCATTCGTCGCCGTCGCGCACCGCGCTGGTACGCAGGCCCGCGAGATCACTACCCGCGTTGGGTTCGGAAAAGAGCTGACACCAGATCTCGTCGCCCCGCAGCATGGGCGCCAGGTAGCGCTCCTTCTGGGCCTCGGTGCCATGGGCGATCAGCGTGGGTCCGGCCATACCGATGCCCACGGAGAAGACGCCCGCGGCGACGTCGTACTTGAACTCCTCCTGGGAGAAGATCCCTTGTTGCACCGCCGTGCCGCCGCGTCCGCCGTACTGCGTCGGCCAGGTGATGCCAGCCCATCCGTTGTCGTACTTGACTCGCTGCCACGCCTTGCACTCCTCGACGTGCGCGTGCTCGGCCGCCGCCGAGGGCACCGAGGCGTAATACGACGACGACAACCCGTCGCGCTCCTTGCGCTTTGCGTGCGCGTCGAGGAACGCGACCACCTGGGCGCGAAACGCCGCCTCCTCCGGACTGTCGTCGAAGTTCACCGTCGCGCCCCTTTCGGATCAGGCCCCGAAGACGGGAGCGGGTGCCTGCGTCTTATCGATGGATTCGTGCACCGCTGCGCCGACCTCGACCGCTTTGAACTTGCGACCGATGTCGACGGGGTGCCCGTGCTGCCAACCGTCGCACACGTTGACTTTGCCGCCGACGATCTCGAACATCCGGCCGGTGACATCGCAGGCGTCGCTGCCGAGCCAGACCACGAGCGGTGACGCGTTAGCCGGGTCCTTCACGTCGAACGAACCCTCGCCCGGCGCGGCCATGTCGTCGAAGACGCCCTCGGTCATGCGGGTACGCGCGTCGGGCGCGATGGCGTTGACACGCGTGTTGTACCGACCCCACTCGGCGCCCTGCTGGATGGTGAGTGCTGCGATGCCCGCCTTGGCCGCCGCGTAATTGCCCTGGCCGATCGAGCCCATGAGCCCCGCGCCCGATGACGTGTTGACGATGCGCCCGGCCGCGGGAGTGCCGGCCTTGTGCAGGTCACGCCAGTGCGCCATGACGAGGCGCGACGGCACGAAGTGGCCCTTGAGGTGCACGCGTTGCACGGCGTCCCACTCGGCCTCGCTCATGTTGACGAGCATGCGGTCGCGCAGGAACCCGGCGTTGCAGACGAGCGTGTCGATCCTGCCGAACGCCTCGAGGGTCTGCTGCACGAGGCCTTCGACCTGGGACCAATCAGCCACGTCGGCGCCATTGGCGATGGCCTGGCCACCCATGCCCGTGATCTCCTCGACCACCTCGTGCGCGGGCCCCGACGCGGCCGAGCCCGATCCGTCGCGCTCGACGCCGAGGTCGTTGACCACGACCAAGGCCCCTTCAGCCGCGAACTCGAGGGCGTGCGCCCGACCGAGGCCGCGCCCGGCGCCGGTGATGATGACCACGCGACCGTCACAGATACCCATCGTGTTTCCGTCCTCTGGCTGGTGATGCGCCCGCGAGATCAGTTGAACGTCGGATTCAGCTCCGAGCTCACGATCCACATGGCGAAGTACTGCGCCGCGCCACCGTAGGCGTGACCGAGCGCAACCTTCGCACCATCGACCTGATACTCGCCAGCCGTGCCCCGAACTTGATTGGCGGCTTCGAGACAACGGATGAGCCCGGAGGCCCCAATGGGGTTCGAAGACAGCACGCCGCCGGACATGTTGACCGGGAAGTCGCCGCCCAGCTCGGTGGCTCCGGAGTCGGTCATCTTCCAGCCCTCGTTGAACGGGGCGATGAGATGGCCCTCGAGCCACATCGGCTCGTACCAGGAGAAGGGCACGTAGATCTCGGCGCAATCGATCTGCCGGCGCGGGTTCGTGATACCGGCCTTCTTGTAGAGCTCGGTCGCGCAGTCGACCCCGGCCTGCACATACACGGTGTCACGGCCCGGGAACTGTCCGAACTCGGTGCGCTTCGCGTGGGCGATCACCCAGGCTGGCTTGTTCGGCGATTTCTTCGCCGCCGCCTCGCTCCCGAGGACGATCGCCGCGGCGCCGTCGGATGACGGGCACGACTCGAGGTAGTGCAGTGGATCCCACAGCATCGGCGACTCGCGGACCTTCTCGATCGAGATGTCCTTGAGATGCAGGTGGGCGTAAGGGTTCTTCAGCGCGTTGAGGCGGTCCTTGGTCGCGACCTTCCACCCGATGTGCTCGGGCGCCCCGGAACGGGTGATGTAGGTGCGGATCCAGGGTGCGAACGAGCCGCCCGCGCCCTGACCGCCGGAGCGGCCACCCGACAGCGCCCAGGTGGCGTTGCCCTCGGACTGCTTCTCGTAGCAGACGACGAGGACGCGCTCGTAGCGGCCGGACTCGATGAGGTTCGCGCCCGAGATCGCGGTGGACGCGCCGACCGATCCCGCGGTGTGCACCCGGTGAATGGGCTTGCCCACCGCGCCGAGAGCGTCGGCCAGTGACAGCTCGGGCATCATCACGCCTTCGAGCGCATCGGGTGCTTTGCCGACGACGATTGCGTCGATGTCGGCAAACGTGAGCTCGCAGTCAGCGAGCGCCCGCAACGCGGCCTCGCGGACCAGACCCTCGAGCGACACGTCGATGCGCTTGGACTTGTACTTGGTCTGACCGATGCCGATGACCGCACAGGGCTTCGCCATGTCAGTTTCCTCCTTCGAGCACGCACACGAGGTTCTGCTGCAAGGCCGGACCGCTCGACGCGTGGGCGACCCCACGATGGGCCTCGCCCTCGATGATGCGCCGGGCGACCTCGATGATCCGCACGAGGCCGGTGGCCATGATCGGGTGACCGCTGAGCGGACCGCCCGACGGGTTCACGTTGGGATGATCCTGCAGCCCGAGGGCCTCGCGCAGAATGATCTCCTCGTGGCTGAAGTTGACCATGAGCTCGGCGACGTCGACCGGCCCGTCGTGCACCCCGACCTTCTCACCGGCGAGCTTGGTCGACGGCGACGACGAGAGGTCGCGCAGCCCGAGGTGGTGCGACTCGATGCGATGATCGATGCCCCGAATCCACACCGGCCGATCGGTGAGTTCGAGGGCGCGCTTGCCGCGGGCGATGATCATGGCCGCGGCGCCGTCGCTGATCGGCGGCAGGTCATGGAGGCGCAAGGGCGAGCTGTAGTGCGGCTTCGCCAGGAGCTCGTCGACGCTGTGGTCGCCCGACACCTGTGCGTTGGGGTTGCTCATCGCGGCGCGACGACTGCGCGCGACAACCTCGGCGAAGTCGCGTTCGGTGGCCTTGCCTGCGTTGATCAGCGCGTTGGCCTGCAGACCAGCGATTGACGGGTAGTCGAGGCCGAGCGGTGCAGCGGTGTACGGATCGGTCTGCAATGGGAAGACGTGGCGCGGGGTACCGGGCGATGACTTGCCCGAACCGATAACGAACGCGGTCTGAATGTCGCCGAGCATCAAGCGGTGCCATGCCTCGTTCAGCGCCCACGCACCGTCCATCTCGACGTGCGACTCGTAGACCGGCGGCCACGCGCCGACTCCATCGATGTTCGACACGAAGGCGAACGGCGCACCAGACAAGTAGTCGCAGCTGCCGGCGATGGTGAACTGGACATCGTTGCGGTCCATGCCCGTGCTACCGAGCAGGTCGTTCACACAGCGCATGATGAGCATCTGCTCGGAGTCGTTCCACAGCCGGTAGGCCGGGGTCTGGGACACCGCGACGATGGCGATGTCGTCGTCGGTAGGCACAAAGTCCGAGCCGGTCACCATGTGTAGTCCTTCAGCGAATCAGGATCGATGTCGGCTTCGCCCGTGGGCTCCCACCGCTCGATGACGTCCTCCCACGAACCGCCGAAGCGGTTGTCGAGCCCGTCGACCTTGCGCTCGGCCGGCGCACGCCAAACAGCCTGGAGCCGCATGCCCACGCGGAACGACTCGAGTGCGATGTCGCGCACATCGACGCCGATGATCGGCGAGTCGGTCCCGTCGAGCAGGATTGAGCAGCGGATGTACGGCTCGGTTTCCTTCTGCCCGTAGTACTGCACCGGGGTGAGCACGGTGTAAGACGACACCGTGCCCCGGTCGCTCACGAACAGCTCGTCGGCTTCGGTCAACGGAACACGGTTCAGGTTGTCGTAGCCCCGCCCGGGCACCACGACCTTGCCGCTGACCGGGCTGCGCTGGCCAAGGAGCCGACCGGACAGCAGGCCCTCGGCGTAGCGGCGGCGGTGCGGGAACAGCGGCTCGCGCACGACCAGCGAGATCAGGTGCTCGGTGATGAGCACCGGCTCGTCGCCCGGTTCGATCGACTGGTCGACCGCCGCGGCCTCGGGCACGAAGTACACGTCGGTTATCGCCCCGCGCCGATCGTCGCGGTACTGCGCGACCACACGCGTGCCAGCCGAGATCGCATCGGGCGAACCGGCGTCGACCGCATGCACGAAGGGCACGTCGGCGCCGTCGGCGAGCAGCATCGCGAACGCGAAGGGGTGCGAGAACGGGTGCTTCGACGAGGGATCCGTCACCCAGGTGCAACCAAGGACCATCGCACCGGGACCGACCTCGGTGAACGTCGCCGGCGCATCTTCCCCGGACTCGGGGTTGTACTCGATGGGCGGGCAGTACGTCCGGCCGCCGACGGTGTTGGCAAGCAACTTGCCGTCGCGTAGGCCGGTGAGGAACGGGCCCAGGTACGGGCCGGTTGAACGGGTGTACGGGTACTCGATCGTGTGGATGAGATCGCTGAGGTCCGTCACGTTCGTAAGTAGATCACGTTCTCTTTTTGGCGGCAAACGGTTCGGATCGCCTCAACTCGGGTCGGCGAGTTGCCGATCGGGAGTGCGAACAGGCGCGGCTCATCGAGAGGGGCGCGTCGCTAACCTTTGACAACGATCAGACGAGCAACCCGAGGAGCACCGCCGTGGCCAAGCCGATGCCCACCGATGCACGAATATTCGTGGCCGGTCATGCCGGGCTCGTGGGCGGCGCCGTCGTGCGCCGACTCGAATCAGCCGGATACCACAACCTGCTCCTGGCGCGGCGCAGTGAGCTCGACCTCCGCGACCAGGCCGCGGTCAACCGGTGGATGGAAGAACACCGCCCCGAGTACGTGTTCCTCGTCGCGGGCACCGTCGGCGGCATCATGGCGAACAGCACCCGTCCGGCCGAGTTCATTTACGACAACATGATGATCCACGCGACCCTCGTACATGCCGCGCACCTCGTCGGCGTCACGAAGCTCCTGTACCTCGGCAGCTCCTGCATCTACCCCCGGAATGCCACGCAGCCCATCACCGAAGAGGCGCTGCTCACCGGTCTGCTCGAACCCACCAACGAGCCGTACGCGATCGCCAAGATCGCCGGCATCAAGTTGTGCCAGGCCTACAAACGCCAGTACGGCTGCGACTTCATCTCGGCCATGCCCACCAATCTCTATGGCCCAGGAGACAACTTCGACCTCACGTCGAGCCACGTGCTGCCGGCCACCATCCGCAAGTTCGATGACGCACGCCTGGCCGGCCGCACCGAGGTCGAGATCTGGGGTACCGGCAGCCCTATGCGCGAGTTCCTCCACGTCGACGACCTCGCCGACGCGTGTGTCTACCTGATGGACCACTACGACGACGACATACACATCAACGTCGGGACCGGCCAGGACCTCACCATCAAGGACCTCGCCGAGATGGTGCGTGACATCGTGCACCCCTCGGCCGAGCTGGTGTTCGATACCACCAAGCCGGACGGCACACCACGTAAGGTTCTCGATGTCAGCCGCCTCACGGCCGCCGGGTGGAAGCCGAGCATCGCCCTGAGCGACGGCATCCGGCAGACCTACGCGTGGTACCTGGCCCAGAACCCCGACGCGATCCGAGGAGCTCACTGATGCCGGTCGCACTCGTCACGGGAATCGCCGGTCAAGACGGTTCCTATCTGGCCGAGTTCCTGCTCGGTAAGGGCTACGAGGTCCACGGCGTGATGCGGCGTACGTCCACCATCAACACGTGGCGGCTCGACGACATCTACCACGACCCGCACGATCCGGGCAGCCCGTTCTTCTTGCACTACGGCGACATCACCGACTCGACCGTCATGGCCAACCTGTTGCGCAAGATCATGCCTGATGAGGTGTACCACCTCGCCGCGCAGAGTCACGTCCAGGTCAGCTTCGAGATGCCGGAGTACACCGCCGACGTCACGGGCACCGCGACGATCAAGTTGCTCGAGGCGATCCGTCAGCTGAGCGAGAGCACCGGCAAGGCGATCCGCTTCTACCAGGCGTCTTCCTCGGAGATGTTCGGCTCCACTCCCCCACCCCAGAACGAGGAGACGCCGTTCCATCCCCGCAGCCCCTATGGCGCGGCCAAGGTGTTCGCGTACTGGCTCACGGTCAACTACCGCGAGTCCTACGACATGTTCGCGACGAACGGCATCTTGTTCAACCACGAAAGCCCTCGACGCGGCGAGACCTTCGTGACCCGCAAGATCAGCCGAGCGGTGGCGCGCATCGCCGCCGGCACCCAGAAGACCTTGTACCTCGGCAACCTCGACGCCAAGCGCGACTGGGGTTTTGCGGGCGACTACGTCGAAGGCATGTGGCGCATGCTCCAGGCCGACCAACCCGATGACTTCGTCATCGCGACCGGTGAGGCGCACACCGTCCGCGAGTTCTGCGAACTGGCGTTCAGTCACGTCGGCCTCGACTGGGAGAAGTACGTCCAGGTCGACCAGCGATACTTCCGCCCGGCCGAGGTCGACTACTTGCTCGGCGACCCGACGAAGGCGCAGCGGGTGCTCGGGTGGAAGCCCGCGCTCTCGTTTCCGGAGCTGGTGAAGCTCATGGTCGATGAGGACGTCCGCCGGCTCTGAGGTCGGGGTCAGTCGACGAGCACCGGCTTGTCGCGGAGCACGCCCCACACGAACTGGGTGTTGCCCACGAGGTAGCGCTTCCAGAGTCGCCCGGGTTCGGCGAGCAGACGGAACGCCCACTCCATGCCGATGCGCTGCACCCAGCGCGGCGCCTGCTTCTTCGCCCCGGCGTGGAAGTCGAACGCCGCGCCCACCGCTATGAGTGCTGCGCCGAGCTTGTCGCGGTAGCTGTCGACGAACACGTCTTGCTTCGGCGTGCCCAGGCCCACCCACACGATGTCAGCCTGCGATTGACGAACGCGGGCCACGAGGTCACCGGACTCCTCGGCGCTCAGCGCCCGAAACGGTGGTGACTCGACCCCGACCACTTCGAGACCGGGAAAGCGGTCGCGCATGCGCACCGCGAGTTCCTCGACGACCTCCGGGCTCGAACCGTAGAAGTAGTGCCGCAGCCCGTGGGCCCGCCCCTCGCCGAGCAGCGCCAGCATGAGATCGGGGCCGTAGCAGCGGTCGGTCATGTGGGCGAGGCCGAGCCGTTTGCGGGCGAGCCACACCAGCGGCATCCCATCGGGCAGGTTGAGGTCGGCTCGGTTGAGCAGCGCCGTGAGATCCTCGTCGTGGCGGGCCAGGGACAATGTGCCCGCGTTCACCAGGTGCACAGCGAGCGGCGCCTTGTCGCGTCGCGACTCGATGACTGTGGCGACGGCGGACGGGACCTGATGTGCGTCGACCCGGACACCGCACACTCGGTAGGCCGGGACGCGGTCGGCGTTGCTCACGGGCTCGCTTTCGCGGTTGCTGTGGGGGAACGTGATGACGGCCATCTTCGCGTCTCCTCGAGGTGATTCGTCGTCGATGCTGTCTTCGTCATCGGCCGCTCGCGCCGCTATCTGAGTGTGGATGCCGTTTCGAGCAGCGACCCGGCGTCGAAGGTCGCGGTGCCGGAGAGGACCTCGGCTGGCCAGTCGACCCGCACTTCGACGGTGCCCGGGGCCGGCAGCGGCCAAACCCACCATTGCGTGGTGATCACACGGTGTTCGGTGCGGCGACGGTCGTTGTTCTTCGTGAGCTCGGTGCGGCTGGACAGCGGCACGAGCACCGGCGTCGGCGGTTGCTCGTTGCGCCAACGCGAGACCGGTGCCCGGTTCGTGACCCGTTCGCCGTCGGCGAACGTGAGCTCGACGCGGAACATCTCGGGCCCGACCCGATGCAACGGCGAACCGCCGGGCACGAGGGTCTCGGACGGCTCGAAGACCGGGGGCAGCACCCACTGGCGAAGCGACTCGACCCGCAACGACAAGCCGAAGCCGTCGCTCGTGACCGCCACGCCGTCGATGTGGGCCACGGCCGACGCGCTGCGAGCGACCTCGAGGATCTCCCAGCGACCGGCCCGCAAGGGCACGATGCGGCTGTCGGGCATTGGTCCCCACCAGGGGCGTTGGCGACCGACCGCTCGCCGATCGAGCATCTCGAGGAGCAGCGCCGCTTCGTCCTTCGACAGGTGTCGCGTGCCGTAGGCCGCAAGGCGGCGGACCTCCTCGGGCCGCACCCCCAGCTCACGCAACGCCGCGCACGCACCGGAGGCGTCGTCCTCGAGGACGCCCGAGAGCATCTCGAACACGCCGGTCGGGCCGGTGCCATCGAACCGCTTCGAGCGCGAGGCGACGCATGCCCGGCGCGACAGCGGCGGATCACCGTCGTACTCGGCGCCGTTGAAGTTCCCTTCGCGCAGCTTCTGGATGGCCCGCTCAATGCGCAGCTCGTGGAGTACGAAGAGCTCACCGACTTCGGCCATCTCGCCCCGAGCCGTCGCGAAGATCCCGAATAGCAGGTACTCGGTGCCACATTGGCTGTCCCCGAGCGCCGCTGCGGTCCCGAGTGCAACGTCGAGGGCCAAGCGCGCGGCATCGTCTAGGTCTGCGAAGAGTTCATCCACGGCGCTGACGGTACGCGTCAGCAGCGACTACGAAAAGAGGTGGGGCGAGAAAGGGTCGACCGGCCCAGAGCGGGCCGGTCGACCTCGCGACGGGCACTCAACGAAACCCGGTGAAGAAGCCGCGCAGGTCACCGATCAGGAGGTCGGGCACCTCGAGAGCCGGGAAGTGTCCACCTTCGTCGTGCTCGACCCAGGACCGCACGTCGTAGAGGCGCTCCACCCACGCTCGAGGCGGCGCGAAACCGTCGGCCGGGAAGCGGCTGTAGCCCATGGGCGCGAGCACCTGCGAGGTGGGCAGCGACGCTCCAGGCCCGGCGCGTCGAGTCTCCGCGTAGATGCGATTGGCGGAATGGATCGTCTCGGTGGCCCAGTAGACGGTGAGGAGCGCACACAGCACGTCGTCGGTGAACCGCGACGCCAGATCGCCGTGACAATCGCCCCAGGCCCGGTACTTCTCGATGATCCAAGCAGCGAGCCCGGCCGGCGAATCGTTGAGACCCGCCGACACGGCGGCCGGCTTGGTCGACTGGATCTGCTGATAACCCATCTCGCTGCGCCCCCGCGCCCGCATGTCGGCCACCCTCGCCTTCTCGACTTCGGTCAACCCGGCGAGCGGATCGGCTACGTCGCGCGGCGGGGTGGAGATCACCATGTTGAGGTGGATCGCCGGGACGCAATCGGGGAAGTGCAGCCCGAGCTGCGACGTGACCATCGAACCCCAGTCGCCGCCGTGCGAGCCGAAGCGTTCGTATCCGAGCCGGGCCATCAACTCGACCACGGCGCCGGCGATGCGGTGGGGGGTCCACCCGGGCTGGCGTGTCGGACCGCTCCAGCCGAAGCCGGGCAGCGACGGGCACACGATGTGGAAGGCGTCTTCTGCGCGGCCGCCGTGGGCCACCGGGTCCGTGAGCGGCCCGAGGAGCTCGGCGAACTCGATGTTCGCGCTCGGCCACCCATGCAACAACACGAGCGGGAACGCGTCGGGCTCGGGGCTGCGTACGTGAAAGGCGTGGATCAGCTGGCCATCGACGCTGGTGCGAATCTGCGGCCACGCGTTCAGTCGGCGCTCGATGGCGCGCCAGTCGAACTCGTCGCGCCAGTAGCGACACAGCGCGACGAGCGCGTCGAGGTCGGTGCCTTGCTCCCATGGCGCGCCGAGTCCGGGCGAAGGCCAGCGGGTGCGACCGAGCCGAGCCCGCAGATCGTCGAGCACCTCGTCGGAGATGTGCATCGCGAACGCGTCGACGGGATCCTCGCGACGGCTGGGCACCCGCGGATGCTAGAAGAAGGCCGTGAAGTTTGGCATCTTCTTCGAAATGTCGACACCGCGTCCGTTCACCTCCGCGGTCGAGAGCGCGGTGTTTCACAACGCGCTCGAACAAGCCCGCCTGGCCGACGAGCTCGGCTTTGACTGGGTGTGGGCGGTCGAGCACCACTTCCTCGAGGAGTACTCGCACTGCTCAGCCCCCGAGGTCGTGCTCGCCGCAGTCGCCGCGCAGACCGAACGCATCCGTATCGGCCACGGTGCGGTCGTGTGCGTTCCTGAGATGAACCACCCGATCCGGGTGGCCGAGCGGTGCGCGACCCTCGACATCTTGTCGCGAGGCCGGCTCGAAGTGGGCACCGCTCGCAGCTCCACGTGGACCGAGCTCGGTGGTTTCTCCGTCGACCCCGACGAGACGAAGAAGACCTGGGACGAGTTCGTCCACGTGCTTCCCAAGTTGTGGGCCGACGGGCACGCCTCCCACCAAGGTCATTCGTTCTCGATGCCCGAACGCAACGTGCTGCCCAAACCGGTGCAGAAGCCCCATCCCCCGCTGTGGGTCACCGTCACCTCGCCCGGCACCGAGCTCGACGCCGCCGAGCGCGGACTCGGCTGTCTCGGTGTCGCTGCGGCGGGCTACGCCGAACAGGAGCGACGGACGAAGGACTACTTCCGACGCATCGAGTCATGCAATCCGGTGAGCTCGGTAGTGACCAAGGAGGTCACGACGCTGAACTTCCTCTACTGCCACGAGGACCCGGTTACCGCGGCCAAGGTGGGCATGGGCATGGTCGGCACGTTCGGGCTCGCCAACTCACATCTGCTGTGGACCCGCGAGGCGTACCCGACGAGGGCGTACCAATCGCTCGGCAACCTCGCCCCCAAGCCCGACCGGACCAAGACCGGCGGACCCGGCGACGCGTACGGCATCCCCGAGGGCATATGCGTCGGCGACCCCGACATCATCGTCGCGGCCCTCAAGCGCTGGGAGTCGCTCGGCCTCACCGGCATCAACTTCTTGCTGAACGGGCTCGAGGTCGTGCCCCAGGACCAGGTGCTCGCTTCGATGCGGCTGTTCGCCCGCGAGGTCATGCCCCACTTCAAGGCGCGCTGATGCTCGCCGGCACCGCATCGGTCGACGAGTTCGCCGGCCACGCGCCAACCATGGCCTCGTTCGACTCCGGCGGGTGCAACTTCCGCGATGTGCTCGTGTTCCAGGCCATGTTCGAGATCGGCATCGACGGCCGACAGGCGTCCTTGCCGCCGGGTCTGCACCCGACGAACCCACCGACCGCGGTGTTCCAGGCCTGGCACTGCCCCCAGAGCCCCTGGGGCCCATTCACG
>WLNW01000260.1 GCA_009699605.1 Actinomycetota bacterium
ACACACCGGTCGGGCGCGTCGGCGTCTCGATCTCGTGGGAGATCTTTTTCGATCACCGCGCCCGCGACGCAATCGGCAACGGCGGCCAGATCCTGCTGAACCCCACGAACGGCGCCTCCTACTGGCTCACCATCCTGCAGACCCAACAGGTCGCGTCGTCGCGGCTGCGCGCCCTCGAGACCGGTCGGTGGGTCGTGCAGGCTGCGCCCACCGGTTTCTCGGCGGTGATCTCGCCGGATGGCACGGTGCGGAAGCGCACGAGCATCAGCGAACAACGCGTCCTCTACGACACCGTCGAAATGCGGGAAGGGCTCACGCTTGCGACACGGGTAGGGGCCTGGCCGATGCTCGTGGTCGCGGCGGCGCTTCTCGCCGGCGCACAGGTGATCGACCGGCGCTCACGCCGGCGGTCAGATGTCGATGATCACCGTGACTGGACCATCGTTCACGAGTGAAACCGCCATCTCGGTACGAAAGCGGCCCGTGGCGACCGAAGCACCCAAGTCCCGCAGCGATGTCACCACGAGTCCGACGAGCGGCTCTGCATACTCAGGGCGCGCCGCGGCGATCCACGACGGCCGGCGACCGCCGGACGTGTCGCCGTAGAGCGTGAACTGACTCACCACCAGCAGCGCACCCGTGGTGTCGCCCACCGACCGGTTCATGACGCCCTCGTCATCGTCCATGATCCGTAAGTTCCAGAGCTTGCCAGCCAACTTGACCGCGTGGGCTGGCCCGTCGTCGTGGGCCACGCCCACCAGCACGCAGAGCCCGGCGCCGATGGCCCCGACCGCGACCCCACGGCTCGTGACCGACGCACTGCTCACCCGCTGCACCACTGCTCGCACCGGTGGAGCGTACCCACGCGATGGCGACCCCTCGGTCATCGGCCGGGCGGGGGCGCGACCGCCCGTCGCGCCGGTAGCATTTTGGCGAATGGCCGGTGCTACGCCGTAAGCAAGGGCCCTTACACCGACCGGATAGCCCGTGAACGACTCTGCTCTCCGTCTTGCGCTCCTGACCTACCGGGGCAAGCCGACCGTAGGCGGCCAGGGCGTGTACGTGCGTCACCTCGCGAAGGCGCTCGTCGACCTGGGGCACCACGTCGAGGTGTTCGCGGGCCAGCCCTACCCCGAGGTCGACGACCGGGTCCCGCTGCACAAGCTGTCCAGCCTCGACACGTACAACGACTACTACCCGGCGCGAAAGCCCCGCTTCTTCGAATACAAGTCGGTCTACGACGTCATGGAAGCAGCGTCGTTCGCCACCGGCAACTTCCCCGAGCCCATGGCGTTCAGTTGGCGGGCCTACGGCGCGCTGCGCAACCGCGGGCGCGAGTTCGATCTGATCCACGACAACCAGACCCTCGGCTGGGGCATCCTCGCGCTGCAGCGCGCCGGGTGGCCGATCCTCGAGACCATCCATCACCCCATCAGCGTCGACCGTCGCCTCGAGCTCGAGCACGCCACGTCGCTGTGGGACAAGGTGGGCAAGCGCCGCTGGTACGCGTTCACCAAGATGCAGTCACAGGTGGCGCGCCGCATGCCCCACGTGCTCACGGTGTCCGAGTCGTCGAAGGGCGACATCCACCGCGACTACGAAGTACCGCTCGAGAACATGCACGTCGTGCCGGTGGGCGTCGACCCCGACATCTTCAAACCCGTCCCCGGTGTGCAGCGTGTGCCCGGGCGAATCCTGTGCACCACCTCGAGCGACGTCACACTGAAGGGCCTCAAATATCTCCTCGAGGCCATGGCCAAACTGCGCACCGAGCGCAACGTCGAACTGGTGATCATCGGTAAGCCGCGCAACGAGAGCCGCACGCCGCAACTCATCGAGCAGTACGGCCTCAAGGACATCGTCACGTTCGTGCACGGCGTCAGTGATCAACGCATCGTCGAGCTCTACAGCGAATGCGCACTTGCGGTCGTGCCGTCGCTTTACGAAGGGTTCTCGCTCCCCGCGGTCGAAGCCATGTCGTCCGGCGTCCCATTGCTCGCGACCACCGGCGGTGCCCTGCCCGAGGTGGCCGGCATCCACAACGAGACGTGCTTCCTCGTCCCGCCCGGCGATGCCGAGGCGCTCGCCTCCATGATGCACACCGTGCTCGACCAACCCGAGCTACGCGCTCGCGTCGGCGCCGCCGGCCGCCAGCGCGTCGTCGACAACTGGAGCTGGAAGCACACCGCGGTGCGCACCGTCGAGCACTACCGGGCCGTACTCGACGAGCACGCGGCATCTCCACGGGGCCGCCGCGCATGATCACCGTCGACTACGACCGACTCGGCCTACGCGCCGGCGAGCACATGCTCGATCTCGGATGCGGTTTCGGTCGGCACGCGTACGAGGCCATGCGGCGCGGCGCGAGCGTCATCGCCTGCGATCTCGGCGTGGCCGAGCTGCGTCAGGTCCACGCGGTGTACGCCGGCATGCTCGAGGCCGGTGAGCTTCCCCATGGCGTCACCTGCCAATCGGTCAATGGCGACGCAACACGCCTGCCGTTCCCGAATGATGCTTTCGATCGCGTGCTCGCGAGTGAGGTGCTCGAGCACATCCCCGACGACGCTGCGGCGTTCGCGGAGCTGGCCCGCGTGCTCAAGCCGGGTGGCAGCATGGCAATCACCATTCCCGCACGTTTTGCCGAGAAGATCTGCTGGAAGCTCAGCGACGACTACCACGCGCCTGCGGTGCACGGTGGCCACGTCCGCATCTACGCCAAGCGCGAGGTACACCAGAAGATGCGCGCCGCCGGCCTCGTGCCGGGGGGCGACCATCATGCGCACGCGCTCCACGCTCCCTACTGGTGGCTGCGATGCGCGGTCGGCCCGAACCGCCCCATCGAGGACAACGCTCTCGTTCGGGCGTATCACCGCTTCCTCTGCTGGGACATCGAGA
This sequence comes from Actinomycetota bacterium, assembly GCA_009699605.1. Classification (GTDB taxonomy): domain Bacteria; phylum Actinomycetota; class Acidimicrobiia; order Acidimicrobiales; family WLNW01; genus WLNW01. The sequence continues at coordinate 2,896 of WLNW01000260.1, forward strand.
AGGCGCCGCGCAGCACGCGCCTCGCGGATCGTCTCCTCAACCCGGTCATCGGCAAGAGCCTCGTGGTGTACGCGACGAAACCCGTCCATGGCTCGACCACGGCTCCGGCCCCCCGGAGCGACCATGTCCTCGTTTGACGTGCCCGGCATCCTGCACGCAGACGAGCTCGCGGCCACGGTCGACGCCATCGCGGCGCTGCAGCTGCCCAGCGGCATGATCCCGTGGTTCCCCGGCGGCCACGCCGACCCGTGGAACCACGTCGAAGCGGCCATGGCCCTGCTGGTCGGGGGCCGGCGTGCCGCCGCCGAGCGTGCGTACGAATGGCTCGTTGCGATGCAGCGCCCCGACGGTGCGTGGCATCACTACTACCTCGCCGATCGCGTCGAGCAGGACAAGCTCGAGGCCAACGTCACCGCGTACATCGCGACCGGTGTGTGGCACCACTGGCTCATCACCGGCGACCGCGGCTTCCTCGAAACCATGTGGCCT
>WLNW01000261.1 GCA_009699605.1 Actinomycetota bacterium
CGGCGAGTTTGCGTCCTCGAAGTCGGCCATGAAGACCTGCGCTCCCGAGTTGAGGGCGTTGATCATCATCTTGCGTTCGACCGGCCCGGTGATCTCGGTGCGGCGGTCGAGCAGATCTTTCGGCGCCGGCGCGACCTGCCAGTCTCCGGCGCGCACGGCCGCTGTAGCGGTGAGGAAATCGGGTCGATCGCCGGCATCGAGGAGGACCTGGCGGTCGCGACGCGCCGCGAGCATTTCCAGTCGCCGAGGGCCGAATTCGCGCTGGAGTGCGACGACGAACTCGATGGCCTCGCGCGACAGCACGTCGGCGCCGTCGGGGTGTTCGTCGAGCTGGACGTCGGTGTGCACGACACGTACTCCTGTGCCCTCGGGGGTTCTCCGTGGGCTCTATCTGAGTATCGGAAGTGTTTCGGAACATTTCCTGCGTCTTTGGGGAAGAATCTGTTGACAAACCACCTAAAAACGAGAAGAAGTAGCAGACTTGCGTTCTGCTTGGAGGTTCTGATGGCGCAACACGACACCTTGGTCCTCGGCCGGCGCATCCGCGCGGCCCGCCGCCGCCTCGGGCTCACGCTCGCGGAGCTAGGCGGGGTAGTCGGTCGGCCGGCGCCGTATCTGTCCCAGCTGGAGAATGGCAAGATCGAGCCGAAGTACGGGCTCATCAACGATCTCGCGACGGCGCTGCGCTGCTCGGTCGCCGACTTGCTCGAGGGTGAGGCGCCGTCCCGGCGCGCTGAGCTCGAGATCGAACTGCTCCGGTTGCAGCAGCTGCCGCACTATGGCCGGTTGGGCCTGCCGGAGATCCGGGCGTCGGCCAAGTTGTCCGATGAGGTCCTCGAACATCTCGTCGGCTTGGGCCGTGCACTTCCGGAGGACGCCGACACCGCCGGTCGCGGACGAGCGGCCGATCGAGCGCGCATCGCAAACCTCGAACTGCGCTACGAGCAACGGGCTCGAGGCAACTACTTCGGCGAGATCGAAAAGATCGCCCGCGAGTCGCTCGCCGCAGTGGGTTACCCAGGTAGTGGGCCGGTGTCCGAACGCGTGCTTACGGATCTCGCTGCGCACTTCGGGTTCACGGTCGAGCGGGTACAAGGCATGCCACGCACAGCGCGCTCGGTGACCGACCAGCGGGCGCGGGTCATCTACATCCCGCAGCGAAACGACCTGCGCACACGCGCCGCTCGTTCGGTGGTGCTCCAGACGCTCGGGCATTTCGCGCTTGCGCACAACCGAACCGAGAACTTCTCCGACTACCTGCGCCAGCGCATCGAGTCGAACTACTTCGCCGGCGCAGTGCTCGCCCCCGAACAACCCGCCGTCGAGTTCCTCCGCGAGGCAAAGGAACGAGGCGACATCTCGGTGGAGGATCTCAAGGAGATCTTTTACATCTCCTACGAGATGGCTGCGCATCGAATCACCAGCCTTGCGACCAAGCACCTCGAGATCGATTCGCACTTCCTCCGCACCGACCCCGAGGGCGTGGTGCAGAAGGCGTACGAGAACGACGGCATTTCGTTTCCGTCCGACCCCGATGGTTCGCTCGAAGGAGAGCGGGTGTCGCGTCATTGGGGGGCGCGCCAGGCCTGGAACTCGAGCGACTCCTTCTCGCTGCACTACCAGTACACGCGCACCGACCACGGCGAGTTCTGGTGCGTGACCTACCTCGAGACCGACGGTCAACCGAGCGCGATCACGCTCGGCACCACGGCGAAAAACGCGCGGTTCTTCCGCGGCCACAACACGTTGCGTCAGGTGGGCGCGCGCACCGACGACACCCGGCCCGACCCTGCGCTCCTCTCGCGCTGGGAGGGCGTGGCGTGGCCCTCGGCTACCGAACGCGGCCACGTGCTGTCGGCGCTCCCGCCGTCACCCCGTTCGTTCACGCCGTTCCCGGGCGTCGACGTGCACGACGTGTACCGGTTCCTCGAGCGCCAGCGCCCTGGCTACTGAGGTCCTGACGCACCGCGATCTCCGTGGTGTGTTCAACGACGGTGTCGGCGCGTCACCTGTGCGTGGCGGGTGCGGAGCTCGTCGATGCGTTGCGCCGGGCTGATCACCGGATGATCGGTGGGCAACAGGTCGCGCACGGCATCGATGGTGGTGAGCGTGCAGCGCGGTTGGGTCGCTGCGGTGCACCACACCGCCCGGAAGTGGGCGAACGCTCGCTGGTGGCCGGCGAGGTCGAGCCAGTTCGGCGTACCCGGGTCGCGCGTCGCGATGACGAACCGCACCACACCGTCGGCGTCGACGTGCACCTGCGTGTTGTTGCGGTTCGTGCACCGTGACCCGAAGTCGAGCGATTCGTACCACGCTTCGTTGTACAGCTGGAGCGACCAATACCGAGCGACCGGGACGGTGACGTGAACGATGAGCGCGTCATCGGGCGCGAGGTCGACCCAGCCGTTCCCGTAGAAGATGTCGGACCCGCCGCCGGGAGCGGTGAATACCGGTCCGAACGAGTTCGGTTCGAGGGGTCGCATCATCTGAGCCTCGAACTTGTTCCAGAAGACCGTGGTGTGCTCCACCCAATGTGCGGCCTGCTCGAGCATGCCGCACACGCGCGCCGCGTCGAGGACGAGTTGGACGACCGGCTCGTCCGCGACGCGTTCGAGCACGAATGCGCAGCGATCGTCGGTCGCCCAGTCGATGGCGTACTCGCGGATGAACAGGCAGTCGGCGTCGGGGTGCAACGGCATCCAGTTCGTCGGCTGCTCCGGGCCACCGATGGTGATCGCAATCGAGCCATCCGTCTCGGGTACGAACACGCTCGAACTGCGGTCGTCATGGATGCGGAAGCGCTCCTCGCCCCACCAGCCGGTGAGCGTCTGCAGTATGAAGCCGCCTGATCGCGCGGTGGTGCCACGCAACGTGTACACGTGCGGGTGCTTCACAGCCGCGGCGAGGTAGATGTTGTCGACGTTCGGCCCGGCCCACTTCGTGGCATCGTCGTTCAGGCGGTAGATCACCGGGAAGTCGGGGTCGGAGAAGTCAGTGGCCTGTTGGAGCGCGAGCGCCGTCATGCGTGCGAGAAAGCGCACGCCCTCGGCCTGGGCGAGCGCATCCTGGGGGAAATCGCCGCCCTCGATGACCGCCCCCATGTCGGCGAGCCGGCCACAGAACGCACGCCACGCGTCGGTCACGCTCACGGTTGTCGACTCGTCGGTGCTCATTCCGATGTCCTCTGCTCGCGGTTCGCCTACGAAACGGCGAGCCTCGCACATCGGTGCTCGCGGCATCACCACGACGCAGCGTGGCAGGCTGCCGGAGTGAAGTTCGACATCCTTTTCGAGATCGAGGTGCCTCGACCATGGGACCGCGGCAAAGAAGCGCGGATCTTTCACGAGTGCATCGAGCAGGCCGTGTTCGCGGAGCGCA
>WLNW01000262.1 GCA_009699605.1 Actinomycetota bacterium
AAACATGCGCACACGTACTACGGCTATGACCAAGCGTTGCTCGACGACGCGTTGTCGAGCAACGCGCCGACGTCGCCTCAGGCGATCCTCGAGTTCATCGCGAAGTGCGAGGCCGACGGCATCGACGAACTGGTGTTCACGACCGTCACCGCCGACACCATGACCGCCATGCGTGAGCTGGCCGAGGTGGTCGCGGCTCGTACCGTTTAACATTCTCGTCCCCGGATGCCTCGACGTGAGCGCGTCTGACACGAGCGTTCTCACGAACGAGCGGCTGCTCCACGCGGCCGTCGGCATGGCGGGCGAACCGGCCTGCCTCGCGCTCGTGCACCGGTTCGTCGCTCGGCCAGGGCCAGCCACCGAAGCCGGTGCGTTGATAGTCCTCGAATGCTTGCTGCACGCCGGCACGATCGTTCAACACGAACGGTCCGTACTGCTCGACCGGTTCGCCGATCGGGCGGGCCTGCAACATCAGGATCTCGACCAGCTCGCGGCCGGCCTGCATCATCACCGTGCGGTCGGGCCGGAGCGCTGCTGCATGCCCGGCGCGGACGACCTCGCCGTTGAAGGACACCTCGTCGCCGGCGAACACGTAGACGGTTCGCACGACGAGATCGCTTGCCGCGGGCATCTCCCAGGTGGCGCCGGCATCGAGGCGGATGGTCCAGATCGCCAGCTCGTGCGCGGGGTCGGCCGCCCACGAGTGCGGCGGTGGGGGAGGGGGCACGAGTCCGCCCAGCACTCCGGCGATCACGGTCACCTCGGTGCGGGCGCCTGCGTCATCGACGTGTGCCAGAACGGGGATCTCCTCGTTCCAGAGCATCGCGAAGTGGGCGTCGACCATCTTGTCGGCGCGAGGGAGGTTCAGCCAGATCTGGAACAACTCGGCCGGGTTCGGACCATCGCGGTGGAGTAGCGGGAACATCTCGGAGTGCACGACGCCGCCGCCCGCAGTCATCCATTGCACGTCGCCCGCGCCAAAGCGCGCAGCGGCGCCCAGCGAGTCGCTGTGGTCGATGAAACCTTGGCGCGCAACGGTGACCGTCTCGAAGCCGCGATGGGGATGCTGAGGGAAGCCGGGCACCGCGTCACCGTGGTACATGCGCCAACCGTCGATGCCGGCGAAGTCGCTGCCGATTTTGCGACCGTGGAGCGACGCGACGGGGCCGAACACATCGTTGCCCGCGGGGTAGCGGTCGAGGTGATGGACACAGAACAGAAACGGATCGACCGTTGGCCAGGGTGGGTTTCCGAGGGGGACGGTCTCGAGGACGGTGTCAGCCATACCGGCCACAACACCAGCGCCGCGCTCGGTGTTCCACCGGCGCGGCGCAGGCCGGCCGACCTGCTCAGTCACCCATCGTTCGCATCTGCGCGTACGTCGGCAGGTGGCTGAAAAGTCCGCCGTCGACCGGGATCGCCTGTCCGGTCACATACGAAGCGGCGTCGGACGCGAGGAAGGCGACGACCTCGGCGACCTGCTCGGGAGCGCCGAGCTGGGGGGTGAGGTGGTGGCTCTCGTAGAGCTCGAGCATCACCGGATCGAAGTGCACGCGCGCTGCGGGGGTGACGACCACGCCCGGGCAAACCGCGTTGGCCCGTATGCCTTGTTTGCCGTACATAGTGGCCACGTAGCGGGTGAACGAGTTGAGCCCACCTTTCGACGCGCCGTACGCGGCGTAGCGGAGGTCGCCTGCGAACGCGGACATCGACGACGTCTGCACGATCGACCCGCCACCGCGACGGAGCATGTGGGGGATGGCGTGCTTGCAGCCGAGCATGGGGCCCCGAAGGTTCACGGCCATGATGTAGTCCCACAGCTCGATGGTCATCTCCGTGATGTCGGTGTCGGCGCCCACATCGGCCACGTCGGTGGTCCCGGCGTTGTTGTGCAGCACGTCGAGTCCGCCCCATTTGTCGACCGCAGTGTCGATCATGCGGCGCACCTGGTCCTCGCTGGTGACATCGGCCTGCACGCCCACGGCAAACCCGCCGGCCTCGTTGATGAAGTCGGCCACGGACCCGGCGCCCGATCCGTTGCGGTCCGCGACCACCACGCGAGCACCCTCGGAGGCCATCTTGATCGCGGACGCGCGCCCGATGCCCGACGCGGCCCCCGTGACCACAGCGATCTTCCCTTCGAGCGTTCCCATTCGTCTTCTCCTCGGTTCGGCAACGGCCGGAAGCCGCGTGCTGGGAGCCTTGTGCGCGGCACGGCATCGGTCAACTGCGCGAGAGTTCATGCATGTTCGATGTGGTGATCGTGGGGGGAACGGTCGTTGACGGCACCGGGGCGCCTGCTCGCGTCGCCGACGTCGGCGTGCGCGACGGACGCATCGTCGAACTGGCACCACCCGGTTCACTGAGCTCGCCGGGGGCTCAGGTGATCGACGCGACCGGTCTGGTGGTCGCTCCCGGGTTCATCGACATCCATACCCATCACGACGCGCAAGTGTTCTGGGATCCGGCATGCACGCCCTCACCGTTGCACGGGGTCACCACGGTGATGGCCGGCAACTGCGGGTTCACGATCGCGCCGCTGCTCGGCGACTCTGCCGACTACCTCATGCGCATGCTCGCTCGCGTCGAAGGCATGCCCCTCGACGCGTTGCAGACCGGCGTGCCGTGGAACTGGCGTACCACGGCCGAGTTCCTCGATCGGGTCGAGGCGATGTCGCCGGTGATGAACATGGGCTTCATGGTCGGGCACTCGGCCGTGCGTCGTTCGGTCCTGGGAACGCGCACCGTCGACGAGGCAAGCGCCACCGAAGCCGATCTGGCATCGATGCGGGCACTCGTGGCCGACGGCCTGGCCGCTGGGGGCATCGGCTTCTCGTCCTCATGGTCGGCCACACATTGTGACGAATCGGGTGATCCAGTGCCGTCACGTTCGTCCGGCACCGACGAGCTCGTCGCGCTCTGCGAAGTGGTCGCCGATCATCCGGGCACCCAACTCGAGTTCTCGCCGACCAACGTCGGTTTCGAAACGCACCACATCGAGGCGATGATCCGCATGTCCGCCGCGGCGCACCGGCCGCTGAACTGGAGCATCTACATGCCGGCCGACGCGCAACGCGACGCGTCGTTGGCCAAGGTCGCGGTGGCCGACACTGCAGCACGTCGTGGTGCGCGGGTGCAGCCGCTCATGTACCCCGGTGTGCTGACGGTGCGCGCGTCGTTTCTCGGTGCGGCGTTTGATTCGTTGCCCGGTTGGTCGAAGATGCTCGCGTCGAGCAACGAGGAGAAGCTCGCCGCCCTCCGTGATCCGGCCTCGCGCGCCGAACTCGATCGTTCTGCGCGCTCGGCGCGCGGGGACGGAACCATGCACGACTCGGCGCGCTGGGCCGACATGGTGGTGCAGGAGACGTTTGCCCC
>WLNW01000263.1 GCA_009699605.1 Actinomycetota bacterium
ACCACGAACCACACCAGGATCGCCGCGCGGCCGACGACGCGCCATGCGGGGTAAAGCGAGAACAGCACCGAGTTCGGCAACGGCATGCGCCTGCCGAAGATGTGACCATGCGCGCCGAGCGACAGCAGCACACCACCCAGCGAGCAGCATGCGAGCGCGAGGACGACGGCCCGATCGCGAACCCGTGAGAGGCCAACGAGCGCGATGGCCGTGACTACGACGGCGATCGCCGACGAACCGAGGGAACGCGCTATGGCCAGAGGTGTGAGCGAGAACTGATCGATCTCGCCCAGCGATCTGTGAATTGCCGTGATGGTCGGGCCGCGCTTCGCGAGGAGCAGTCCGAGTGCCGGAGCGGCGATCGCCACGCTCGAGGCCGCGACGCCCACCAAGGGCTGCGCCGCTCCACGCCGATGTTTCGCGACCAACGCCAACGCGACCGCCAGCACCACCACGACGGTGTAGAGCGGCACGTATGGGTTGACGTAGCACGAGCTACCGAGGATCAGTCCCAGCACGAGCGAGTCGCGGCGCGTCGGACGATCGAGCATCCGGAGACCCAGGGCGAACGCAAGGGGTATCGGGAACATGAAGACCAGTGCAACGTGCAATCGGGTCTCGGTGACCAGGGTCGGCGCGTACATGAACACCACCGCTCCCGCGACTGCGGGAAACCGCTCGAGTCGGGCTTCAGCGGCCACCACCAGCATCGCCACACCGCCGGCCAGCAGGCCGAGCACCAGCAGCAGGTTGCGCACGAGCACCGGACCTGCGACCTGGTAAAGCGGTCATGCGATCAGATCGATCGCCGCGGTCGACACCTCGACCGGTCGGCGCAGCTGCGACCCATCGGGTGCGTTGACTATCGGCGTCGAGGACGGCGACACGATGCCGACGCGGTCGGAGGCCATCTCGTTCAGCCACCAGACCTCGGCGGCAGGATCCGTCGGATGACCGGCGACCCGTGACGTGGGGTGCAAGAGCGCACGGCCGACGAGGAACACGGCCGCCACGAGGAGGACCGCGATCGCTCCGGGCCCGTAACCCCGGAGTGTCGACCGCGCATGGGCATCCGGCGCCATGGACGGTTCAGCGCATCGGATGCATGCGGATGATGTCGTTCTCGACGAGGAACGACCACCCGGGCCGCAACTCTTCGGCGAGGGCGCGCACCGTGCTCAGCATGGGGTAGCCGTCGGTCCCGTCGAAGAGACGCTCGTCGTCGATCAACACGATGTGATCGACCCCGCCCGGGCGCAACACGGTGCGCAGCTCCTGCTCGATCGGGGTCACCTGATCACCGAGGGCGGTGACGCCATCGGAGAAGTGGCCGTCAAGCCAGAACAACGCGACGTTGGACAGGTCGTCGACCACCCCCGGGAGCACCTGAGCGCTGTCACCGGTGATGATCTCGACCTGTGGCACCCGCGAGAACCGCTTCCGTGCGAGGTCGGCGAGTCGTTCGTCGAGCTCGATCGAGATGGCGCGGGCGACGAGCTTGCCCACCAAGGCCAACGTGTCACCGCGGTAGGTGCCCGTCTCGACGAATGCCCCGACCTGGAACCTGGTGGCGTACCCCGCAACGACGGCGCGCTTGCGATGCGGCGGCGCCGGTGCCGGGCGACCGCGACCGGCCCAGTAGGGGGTGAGCGCGAGGCTGACCGTGGAGCGAAGCGCGGGCCCGAGCGGGCTGACGTGGACAGACTCGATGATCGAGGACCGGTTCACCGCTTCTCCTTGCGACTGGGTGATGATCGGAGCGCGAAGCGTAGGTGTCCGATCGCGCCGTTCGGCGGATCACGAACCCCGGCCGGCGATCGACGCGAACCGGCATGCCCCGCACACCCGATTCCGCAGCCGAAACGGTCAGCCGACAGCCTCGAAGAACTGGGCCGGCACTTCCTCGGGCGCGAGCTTGCGCAGGTTCTCCGGTGCGTACATCGACCCGTTCGAGTAGCTGTCCTCGCCGACGAGCTTGCCATCCGCGTCGTAGGGCCACAGCAGGAGCAACCGCATGCGAAGCGCGTACACCGCGTCGGGGTCGTCGATCGCTACGCCACGCGATTCGAGCACGCGGCCTGGGAAGACCTGGTCGAACCAGCCTTCGGTGACGATGCAATCGTCGTCGACCACGATGCGCTCGATGCGGTAATCGCATACGTGCCGGTTCTCACGGTAGAGGTTCTCGTAGTGCGCAGTGACGGCCGCCAGCCCCTTGGGGCCTGCCCCGAAACCCGCACCCTCGATCCAGAAGTTGTAGTCGGGATCGGCGCTGAGCGTGCTCAGCAACAGCGGGAAGTCCTTGGTGCACTCGGCATAAAGGTGATCGCGAAGCACGCCGAGCACCAGTCGGTGCCGTTCGTTCGTGGTGCGGGCCAAGCGAGCGTCGACCGCTCGGTAACCTGACGCTGGCTCGATGGACCGTGTCTCGCTGTGCATTGGTGACCCCCGGAAGAAGATGAGGGGACGGTAGCATCGGGTCGTCACTTGCAGTGCGGGCGGAACCCACTCCGGGAGTGTCAATCACGTGATTCGAGTTCGAACCCGCGCGGCCACGGCCGCGCTCCTCGCGACGTTGTTGCTGGCCGGCGGCTTCGCAGGTGCCCACGAGGCGCTCACTGCGAGGCCTGCCGCGGCCGACACCATTTTCACGTTCGAAGGAGGCGGCTTCGGCCATGCCGTCGGCATGAGCCAGTGGGGTGCGAAGGGGCGGGCCGACGCCGGTCAGTCCGCAGCCACGATCATCGGTGCGTACTACCCGGGTACCCAGCTCACCGAGGTGGCCCAATCAGGCGTGCGCGTGCACCTCGCCGACGCGTCGTCCACCACGATCGCGTTCACGGGAGCCACCACCATCACCAGCAACGGGGGCGCTCTGGCTTCGATCATCGCGGGCGAGACCGTCGAGATCAAGGCCGTCGGTGCGGCCTTCCAGCTCCAGGTCATCGCCCCCACGGTCAAGGCCGCCGTCGCGATCGCGGCCAACGACACCGTGGTCGTGCCGCTCAACGGCGCACCGGCCCGCCTCTCGGCCACGGGCAACCGCTACAACAACGGCCGGCTCATCGTCCGATTCCCCGCGACCGGTTCCTTGCAGATCATCAACGATTCGCTCACGATGCAGCAATACCTCTACGGCCTCGCCGAAGTTTCGTCGTCGTGGCCCATCGAGGCGCTCAAGTCCCAGGCGCTGGCCGCACGCACCTTTGCGTTCAGGCGGGTGCAGTCGCCACGCACGGCCAACTACGACATCCTCTCGACCACAAGCGATCAGGTGTACGTGGGCTACGAGAAGCAAGCAGGAGCCTCGGGCGACCGGTGGGTGGCGGCGGTCGACGGCACCGATCAACAGATCATCACCTACGACG
>WLNW01000264.1 GCA_009699605.1 Actinomycetota bacterium
GACGCTTCGTTCGAGCACCCCGACGCTTTCGATCGTGCCCTGGTGGGCCGCTTCGGCCTGGGCGATGTGCTCCGCGGCCACGACGACGGGCATGTCGTACGGACGCCCCGTGAGGCTCAGATGGTCGGCGATCACTCTCTGGAACGGCGCGGCGTCGAGCACCACGGCTACCGGCCGATCAAGGAACCGTTGGGCCAAGGCGCCCGCCCCGATCTCGTGCGTCGCCCCCCCGAACTCCACGAACGCCGAAGCGCCGCACGCGATGCCCTCGAGCAGCAACGGCGCGGCGTGGACAAACCAGTTGCGGGCCGCGGGGGACATCCCCGCGACAATCGTGAGATTGCCGGGGAACCGCACAAAGGAGTGTTGATCTTCGATCAAACGGAGTTCGAGCAGACGCATGCCATGCTCTGATCGGCGCCGCACGGTGCCTTTTGAAGCCTTCCGACGCGCGCAACTGCCAATTTCCGCGCGTCGATCGTGGAAAGCAGAGGCAGATCAACGCTCTGGCTCGGGGCAAGCGCTCCGGTGAGCTACTTGGCTTCGGAAGTATCCTCGGCGGCCGCTTTGAGTTCGTCGAGCGCCGTGTGCATGATCCGCGCTTCGGCACGACGCTTCACGAAGCCGGGCAACGGCACCGCGAGGTCGACCACCAGGTAGTACGTGACCTCGGTGCTGTCGGGATCGCCGGGCACGGGGGCGAACTCGTACTCGCCGTCGAGGCGGGTCACGAGGTCGCCGCGCATCAACCGCCACGAGATCCGCAGCGGGTTGGAGCCGTAGTTGTAGCGGAGGACGTACGTAGTGGACCGACCCATGGCGGCGGCTCGGAACTCGACCTCGCCACCTCGGCCGTTGTCGTCGGTCGTGAGGATCGTGGCCTGCTTGACGTCGTGCGCCCACTCGGGATAGCTCGCGAAGTCGCCGGCGACGGCGTAGCAGCGATCAGGCGATGCCTGGATGATCGCCCGTTGGACAGCCTGGTCACTCATCGGCAGTCAGGCTAGCTGACTGCTCACGACGTTCCGGGTACTTGCCGTGGAACGCACCCCACAGGCCGCTGACCCCGATGCCGTACATCGGGACGAGCATCCCGAAGGCCAGCGAGGTGAACGGGCGCAGCGAGGCGGTAACGACGGCGACGATCAACTGGGCGGAGAACGAACCGAGCAGGATCGTGCGCACCCGGCGCGGCGCGCTGCCCGCGAGGAAGTAGATGCCGCCGATGCCGAGCAGCTCCTCGCGGCTACGCAGGACAGCACGGAAGTACGCGCCGAAGAAGGCGAGGATGCCAAGGACGAACAATGCGCCGGCGACCACCGCGGCCACGCCACGCAGCGAGCGCGCCAGCACTGCGGCAAACGAGGTGAGCGTGAACAGCGCCGTACCGATGAGCGCGGCGCGGAGCAACCGCTCGCCCGGGTGGGTGCCGGTCGGTGGTGCGGCGATATCGGGGGTGGCCACCGCCACATCATCGCGCGCACGCATGGCGGCAGCCTCGTCAGGGAGCGGCAGCCTCGTCAGGGAGCGGCGGGGCGAGGGTCGAGTCGCGCGTGCAGAGCGTCGAGCGATGTGGCGAGCCGCGCCGCGAGCACGTCGTAGCTGAACTCGCGCACCGCCCGGTCGCGACCGGTGACGCTCATGGCGCGACGGCGCTCCGGGTCGGTGAGCAGGCTGAGGAGCGCGGCGGCCACGGCACCGGCGTCGGTGGGGTCAGCCACCACGAGGCCGGTCTCGCCGTCGATCACCGCATCGGCTGATCCGCCGCTCGCGCCGGCGACCTGAGGCACGCCGGCTGCGGCCGCTTCGACGAACACGATGCCGAAGCCTTCCTGCTCGAGCCCACCCCATCGCGAACGGCAAGGCATGGCGAACACGTCGCCGCAGCCGGACAACGCGCGCAGGTCGGCGTCGGGGACGCGACCGAGGAACCGGACGGGCGCACCGGTCGATGCGGCCAGACGTTCGAGGTGACCCCGTTCGCGGCCGCTTCCGGCGACCGCAACCACCAGGTCGGGCATGTCGTGTACCAGCATGGCGGCAGCCCGGACCAGAGAATCGATGCCCTTGCGCGGCACCAGTCGGCTCACGCAGGTGACGAGCGGCGCGTCGGGCGGTAGCCCGAACGTGGCCCGGGCCTTGGCCCGCTCGGCATCATCGAGCGGCGTGAACCGGTTCACGTCCACCCCTGGTGGCACCACGACCGTCGGCAGCGTGCGCCCGGCGGCCCGTTCCGCCTCGGCGGCCGGATATCCACCGGCGGCGATCACGAGGTCGGCCCCGCGCAGGACGCGGGCCAGCACGGGTCGGCTGATCGGGAGTCGGGCCGGGATGGCCACCTCTGCGCCGTGTAAGACCACGCCGTAGGGCAGCTCGAGGTGCCGCCCTATCACGCCTAGTGGCACGGCCGGATCGATGATCACGAATGCGGCGCCGATCTCGGCCGCCCGAGCGTTGACGCGCCGGACCATCCACGGGTGGGGCAACAACACGGGCTCGCGGGTGCGCACCACCCGGAAAGGCTGCGCCGCGTCCCACTCGGCGGCCCCCGCGTACGGCGAGGTGAGCACGGTGAACGACAACGGGTCGAGCCGCCGCCAGAGCTCCCATAGGTACGACTGGATGCCCCCGATCTTGGGCGGGAAGTCGTTGGTGACGAGGAGGTGGGTGCGCGTCATCGCACACCGACCAGCTCGACCTGCACCTGCGGGTCGGTGTGGTCGGCGACTGCGGCCAGCAGGTGCTCCTGTCCCAAGCAGCGCGCCGCCCAGACGGCGTGCGCGACCAGCATCGCGTCGTCCACCGCCAGGTAGTGAACGAGCGCAGCACGAACGCGTCGAGCGATATCCGGGTCGGTCGCATGGCCGGTGTTGGCCAGCACCACCAACGCATTGCGACGGAGCCACCGCGGGTCGCGATCGGGGATGTACCAGCGGCCGTGTCGTTCGAGCAGGGTCTGGTCGTCGTCCTCGAGCAGGGCGAGCACCGAGACGCGTGCCCGCGCCGCGAGTCCGGCCTCGGGGCGCTCCTGACGATCGTCCCGGCGGTTCGGCGGGCACACCTCCTGGCAGTCGTCGCATCCGTAGATGCGATCGCCGAGCGCCACGCGGTGCTCAACCGGGAAGGTGCCCCGCGCCTGGAGCAACCAGCTGAGACAACGCCGTGCGTCGACGACACCGGGGGCCACGATCGCTTCGGTCGGGCAGCCGTCGAGGCAACGCCGGCAGGGCCCACATCCGTCGGCCACGCCGGGCGGGTCGTGTTCGACCAGGGCCGCATCGGTGAGCAGCGAACCCAGCACGAACCAGCTACCCCGA
>WLNW01000265.1 GCA_009699605.1 Actinomycetota bacterium
GTGGCTCGACGGCTCGCCACTTCGCCTCATCGAGCCCGCACCGAAATAGCGGCGACGCGAACGCGCGCTCAGGGACGAGCGAACACCGACGCGGCGTCGACCAGATCGCGTGCGATATCGGCCGCCGAGGCGTCGCCGCGGGCGGTGAACGCGAAGTCGGTGGCGTCGATGCGGTCACCCATGAGCAGACACAACTCGCGCGCCGAAGCGTTTAAGACGACCTCGACACCACTTGCCGTTCCGGTGCCGAGCGGCATCGTCCACGTGCCGCCACCCGCACCCGACAGGTTCACCGAGACAACGGCATCTCGTGGTCGCGAGGTCACGACGAGCGTCTGCGGTAGCAGTTCGATCGCGAGATCGCTGAGCAGCTTGAGGTGTTCACCCGACGGATCGAGCGAGGCGCGGTTGGTGGCGCGCCGTATGTCGTTCGCGTGGATCCACGTCTCGAACGCACGGTCGACGATGGTCTTTCCGCGGGGCACCACCAGGCCGAACCAGTCGACGGGTGCGTCGCACACCTCGAGGCCATGGCGGAGCCGCAACACGCTCGCCCGCCAGAGCGTGCGCGTCGCCTCGGGTTCGAGACCGCAGGCCGCAGCGAGTGCGCTCTCGGTTGCGTCGAGGATCTCGATCATGGTCACCGGACGATCGGTGCGACGCGTGAGGCGTTCGATGAGCACATCGTGCACCGCGACCAGGTGGGCGACAACGCCCTGCACCGACCAACCGAACACCACCGGCGACGCCCAGGCATCATCGTCGAGCGTCTCGAGATCGGCCTCGAGGGCATCGCTCACCTCGACGAGGAGGCCGGCCGGCGTGCCGCGCTCTGCGACCGGCATGCACGAGTGACGCACGACACAAACCGGCCGTTCACTCAGTGGGTCGAGTTCCACAGCCATCGATGATCACGCTAACCCTGCCCCGTGATCCGGGTTCCGCCGATGCGAGGGTTGGAACCCAAGCGCAATCAACGTGAAGCGTTCGGAACGTTCCCGACCGCAAATCGCAATGAAACGCGTCACGACTCGGGAGTTTTCACCTGCTCACGGACAGGCTCTCGGGCGGGGAAAACTTGAGGGAGATGGGCGAGTCGAGCTCGAACGGCGAGTGCAGACCGAGTTCGTCGCCGATCTCGCGAAGCGCGGGCAGGACCTCGTTGCCGAGCAGCTCGATGCAGCGCAGCGAATCGACGTGCGACACGTTGCCGTCATTGCCCCACAACATGAGGATGCTGGGACGGCACGTCTCGAGCACCACACGCAACTGCTCGACCACGTGTTCAGGCGTGCCGGCCACGATCTCGTGCGTCGCGATCTGATCCTCATAGGACGCAGCCCGCGAGGTGAACACGCCGGCGTTGGCGAACTTGGCGTAGTCGAGCCGCCGGGCCTCGGAGCCGTAGCCCGGCGGATTCACCCAGTAGGGATAGCCGAGACCGGTGAACTGGCCCTGCATCCACATGAACTGCCGGGCACCCTCCTCGGCCTTCTCCATGGTGTCGGCCACATGCACGCGCAAGAGGTAGCCGCGATTCTCGGGTCCGGGTTCGTAACCCGCCTCGCGCGCTGCGTCGTCGTAGGTCTGCCAGAGCTGACCGGTGAGGTGCAGGGGCGTATTGAGCGAGATGTACGGATAGCGATGACGCGCCGCCCATTGGATGGTCTCGTTGCTCAGCACGCCCGGCACCCAGATACGCGGGTGCGGGGTCTGCAGCGGACGCGCCCACGGGTTGATCACGCGGTATTGGAAGTGCTCGCCTTCCCACGAGAACGGGCCATCCTCCGTCATGATCTTGATGAGGAGGTCGTGCGCCTCTTCGAACCGCTCGCGGTTGTAGGCCGGGTTTGCGTTGAGCGCGAGCGCTTCCTGGCCGGCGCCGCGCACGATGCCCGAGATGAGCCGACCCTTGCTGATCATGTCGATCATCGCGATGTCTTCGGCGAACGCCAACGGGCTGTCGTACATCGGCAGCGGGTTGCCGAGCTGAACGATCTTGGCGTTCTTCGTCATGGCCGCGAGGATGCTCGCCCAGACCGTGATGCGGGGCTGCATGCAGTAGGGCGCGTTGTGGTGCTCGTTGACCATGATGCCGTCGAAACCGACTTCGTCGGCCAGCATGTACTCGGCGAGTCGCTCGTTGTAGAGCCGACTGCCCTCGACCGGATCGAAGTGCTTGTTCGAGAACAACAGCGACGTGTACCCGGCCTTGCGCCCTTCCTCGTCAGGGTAGGAGCTCATCGGTTGCTCGGTGAAGTAGCTGAGGAACATCGATTCGACCTTTCAGCGAGCAACGAGCGTGTTGACGACGGCGGCAAGGGCATCGGGCCGCTCGAGTGCCACGGCGTTGCCGCAGCCGTGGATGGTCTCGAGCGTGGCGCCGGGTATGTGCTCGACGAACTGGTCGGCACATGAACGTGGCATCACGTGATCACGCTCGCCCCACACCACGACGGTGGGAGCGGCAACGTCCGCGAGCATCGGCGCGAGTCGGCGGTTGTACATGTAGGGCTTCCACGCGACACGAGCCACCATCTCGCGGTTGAAGTCCCACGCGAGGAGGCGCTCATCGGTGAGCCCGTCCGTGAAGAACGCGTCGTATGCGGCATCGCCGGAGAAGCACTGACGTGCGTAGCCGCTGTGCGAGACGAGCATCATGTCCGTGATCTGACCATCGGTCGGCAGCATGCCGGCCGAGCCGACGAGCGTGAGTCGGCTCACCAACTCGGGAACGAACGCCGCGAGCTCTGCGGCGATCCAGCCGCCGAACTCACTTCCCACGAGCGACACCGGACCACCGACGACCTTGCGGATGTAGCCGCCGATCAACGTGGCGACGTCGCGCACGTCGCGCGCCCACGACGGACGGGGGGCACCGTTGAATCCCGGCAGGTCGAGCGCGTGCACGGTGTGGTTCGCCGCGAGCAGGTCGTGGATCGCGTGCCATCGGCGATCGGCGATCGAATGGTCGAGCACTACGAGCGGTGGACCCTGACCCGCGCTCGTGGCCCGAACAACACAGCCCGCAACGGTCGCCGTGAGCTCACGACCCCGTGTTGCCTCGCTCATATCGGTACCCCCTCACGCGCACCCTATACGCCTAGCATTCGCCGAGTCGTACCCTGCTCCATCCATGGCGCGCAAAAGAAACCGCGCCTCCACGAGGGGAACACCCATGAGTCTTCCCACAGTCGAACGGCTCGAAGCGTGCATGCGAAGCACGCAGTCGTTGCTGGCCGATCTCGACGCGGCCGACTGGTCGGTACCGTCGTTGTGCCCCGGCTGGACCGTGCGCGA
>WLNW01000266.1 GCA_009699605.1 Actinomycetota bacterium
ACGAGCTTGTGATGACCGGCCGCGTCGAACGCGTAGTCGACGCCGATGCCGTTGGTAGCCGTGTAGCAGGCGCCGATCACGTCGGTCTGCGCGGGGTCGATCACGTCTGTCGCGCCGAAGTGCAGCGCGGCCTCGCGGCGTGCTGCGAGAGGGTCGGACGCGATGATCTTCGACGCACCTGCGATGCGCGCGCCCTGCACCACCGAGATGCCGATGCCGCCCAGACCCATCACGAGCACGGTGGCACCCACTTCGACCTTGGCCGCGTTGAGGACTGCGCCGACGCCGGTCTGGACTGCACAGCCAACCACTGTCGCGAGATCGAGCGGCACGTCGACGTCGATCTTGACGACTCCGGCCTCGGTAGTGAGCGAGTACTGGCTGAAGCCGCCGACACCCAACCCCCGATAGACGGTTTCACCGTTGCGGCGCAGTGCGGCAGAGCCGTCGGGGAACAGGCCGGTCATGAAGGTGCGCGCTTCGATGCAGATGGTCTGCTCGCCGCGGACACAGAAGTAGCAGCGGCCACACGGTGCCATGGCCACCGAGACGACGTGATCGCCTGGCGACACCGAACGAACGCCCGCGCCGACCGCTTCGACGACGCCTGCCGCCTCGTGTCCGAGGACCACCGGTAGCGGCGTCGAGTTGGCGCTGTCGATGATGGTGAGATCGGAGTGGCAGATCCCGCAGTAGTGGACTCGCACGAGTACCTGGCCGGGCCCAGGGTCCAGCGCCTGTACGTCGTCGACGATCTTCAGCGGCTTCTGGCCCGCT
The DNA here is from genome assembly GCA_009699605.1 of Actinomycetota bacterium. Lineage (GTDB taxonomy): Bacteria > Actinomycetota > Acidimicrobiia > Acidimicrobiales > WLNW01 > WLNW01. The sequence goes on from WLNW01000266.1 coordinate 778, forward strand.
TCGAGCAGCGCAGTGCGCATGAGTCCCCCTCGAGGTGTTCGGGCTCGGCGAACCTAGCCCGCGCCGCCGGGCCCACATTGGGGTGTCACTTCTTCCAACCCGTGGTCGCGCCGGTGAACATGCCGAACGGACCGCTCGGCCAGCGGTAGCAGTCCATGAGGAGTTGGTCGACCTGTTCGGGCGTCGCGATGCCTTCGTCGACCACGTGACGCGCCTCGCGGGCCATTGCGGAATAGATGCGATTGGCGACGTAGCCCCACGAGCGCGTGGTGTCGTTCACCACGATGGGGTTCTTGCCTGCACCTGTGGCCAGACGAACGACGGCGGCGACCGTGGCGTCGCTCGTTTCGGGCCCGCGGATGATCTCGGCCAGCCGCATGATCGGCGCCGGTGACGCCCAATGCCACCCGATCATGCGATCGGGTCGAGAGGTGACGGCTGCGAGCGCAGCGATCGGAAATCCCGACGAGTTCGAGGCGAAGATCGTTCGCTCCGGTGCCGACGTGTCGACATCGGCCCAAAAGCGCAGCTTGAGGTCCAGCCGTTCGGGAATTGCCTCGATGACAAGATCGGTGTCGAGAGCGGCGTCGCGGTCGGTGACGAAGTGCAGCCGCGCGAGCGCAGCCTCTGCGTCATCTGAGGTGAGCTTGCCTCGCTCGACGGCACCGACGACACCGTACCGGCCGGTGCGCACGCTCTCGGCGGCACGGTCGAGCGCCGCTTGATCGACGTCGTGGCACCACACTTCGTGGCCGGCGACGGCGAGGACCTGCGCGATGCCGGTTCCCATGACACCTGACCCGATCACGCCGATGCGTTCTTTGACTCCCACGGTTCTCCCATGTCGTTCGGACGCTCCATGACTAGCACGACCCGGACGGGCACGATGTTTCGTGCGGGCGAGCGACAACAAGCACGCGGCAACGCTTGGTCGAAGCAACTATTCTGGCCGGGCATTGGGGATGGTCGCATGTCGCACGATCCGGCCAGAGGGAGGGTCACGGTGAGCGAGAGCACGAGTCGCACCGCGCTCGCCGGCTCCACCATCACGCCGCAGTCGGGTATCCGCGACGTGATGCGCAACCGGGACTTCCGCCTCTTCTGGTTCGCGGCCATCGTGTCGAACTCCGCGTCGTGGATGCAGACCGTCGGCGTTGCGGCGCACCTGTGGAACGTGACCGAATCGGCGACCTGGCTAGGCGCGAGTGGCTTCGCCATGATGATCCCGGCCACCGTGCTCACGCCCTACGCCGGCGTGCTGGCGGATTACCTCCCCCGCCGCCTGATCCTCGGGGTGACCCAGACCCTGCAGATGTTGTTCGCGTTTGCCTTCTTCGTGGTCTACAAGGCCGACCTGCTCACACCGTGGCGCGTGCTCGGGCTGTTGTTCTGCACCGGCATCATCTCGGGCATACAGATGGCGGCGTGGCAGTCGTTCGTGCCCACCCTCGTGCCCCGCGAGCACCTCGTCACTGCGGTACGGCTGAATTCAGTGCAGTTCCAGGCCTCCCGCGCTATCGGCCCCATGGTGGGTGCATTGGCCCTGTCGCTGTTCGGCATTGGTGCCGCCTTCCTCGCGAACGCGATCACGTTCGTGCCCGTCGTGCTCGCCGTAGTCATGGCCCGTCCGATGCAGACGATCGCGCCCCGCGCCCAGACCAAGGTCTTCGAAGCCATGGCCGAGGGCTTCCGATACACCTGGTCGCGTCCGTCGATGCGCCGCGTCGTCATCGCCGCGTTCTTGTTGTCGGCGTTCGGTCAGAGCCTCATCCAGCTCACCGCCGCAATGGCGGCCGAGATGTACGGCCGCAGCAGCGACGACAACGCGGCGCTGGTCGCCGCGTTCGGTATCGGCTCAGTGGTGAGCGGGCTCACCATGGTCTTCCTCGGCAACCGCGTCTCGCGATCGGCCACGCTCCGCCTCGGCCTGATCGCCTATGTGTGCGGTGTGGCGTTGCTTCCGCTCAGCACGGACTTTCGCGTCGGGTTGGCGGGGTTGTTCGTGTGCGGCCTCGCCCATATCCCGGTGGCCACGACGTTCAACACGTTCATGCAGAGCTCTGTTCCCGATCAGTACCGCGGTCGGGTGGTCGCGTGCTACCTCACGGGCGTCATGCTCGGGATGCCGGTGGGCTCATTTTCCCTCGGCCGGCTTGGTGACGTCATCGGCATGCGCGAGACCATCGCGCTCGACGCGCTGGCCATGGGACTGTTCGCGAGCTTCGTGTTCGTGGTGTACGCCGGGATGAGGTTCCTCGATCACGACGTGGTCGAGGCCGACACCGACGTCTCCTTCGCAACCGCCTGAACGATGCTGAGCCGTGGACCGGCGTGGCGCAGCACACGCGACGCCAGCAAGTGGCCGGCACGCATGCAGGTGGCCGGCGCCTGACCGCCGAGGTGCGCCAGCAGGAACCCCGTCACGAACCCGTCGCCTGCGCCGTCTTGATCCACGATGCCGGCAACGGGGGGCACGGGGAACGACACGGCGGAGTTCGCGCTGAGCAGCAGCGCGGGG
>WLNW01000267.1 GCA_009699605.1 Actinomycetota bacterium
GAAATACCGCACTGATATTCAGCACGGCACTGACGAGAGCGGTATGCGGTTCAGATGCCGGGTTGGAGCTGCGTCGCAAAGAGGTGGGTGACCCGAGCCCAGGCACGCGAGGCAGAATCGGGGTGATAGGCGGGAGATCCGTCACGGAAGAAGCCGTGATCGGCACCTTCGTAGACCACGAGATCGTCGCCGTGGCGGGCTTGAAGGGCCGCCAGGTCGGCCGCCGGAACATACGCGTCGAGCGATCCCATCGAGATGGCGAGCGGACACGTGGGCGCAGGCAGCTCGCTCATGTTGACGCCGTAGAACGGTGCTGCGGCATCGACGAGCCCTCGCGATGCCGCCAGGTACGACAGCCGACCACCCATGCAGAACCCGGTCGCGCCGAGCTTCGTGCAGCCGAAGTCGCGCAACGTCTCGACGCACTCGCGCACGTCGTCCACAACTTCGTCGTCGGTGAGCTTCCAGATGTGGCCTTCGGCCATCGAGCGTTCGGGATCGCTGCCGCCGAAACGATGGAACACGTCGGGCGCGACCACGTGGTACCCCTCGCCCGCGAGCCGTTGGGCCACCCGCAGCAGCTGCGGCGACATGCCGTTGCCTTCCATGAACAGCAGCACACCAGCCGACGACGCGGCACGTGGCCGGGCACAGAAATATGGAACCGCGATCTGGGTCATGAGCCGACAGTACCCAAGATTGCCGCCCAAATACGCCCGACCGTTCTCAGAAGTGCCAGGGGTACGGTGACCAGTCGGGGTCGCGCTTTTCGAGGAACGAGTCGCGGCCTTCTTGCGCCTCGTCGGTGCCGTAGGCGAGTCGCGTCGCCTCGCCCGCGAACACCTGCTGGCCGACGAGGCCATCGTCCACGAGGTTGAACGCGAACTTCAGCATGCGTTGCGCAGTGGGGCTCTTCGCATTGATCTTGCGACCCCATTCGAGCGCGACGCTTTCGAGCTGCTCGTGGTCGACGACTGCGTTGACCATGCCCATGCGATAGGCATCGTCGGCCGAGTACTCGTCGCCGAGAAAGAAGATTTCGCGTGCGAACTTCTGACCGACCTGACGGGCGAGGTACGCCGACCCGAACCCGCCGTCGAAGCTCGCGACGTCCGCGTCGGTCTGCTTGAAGCGGGCGTGCTCGCGACTGGCGAGCGTGAGATCGGCGACCACATGGAGGCTGTGACCACCACCGGCAGCCCACCCGGGCACCACGCAGATGACGACCTTCGGCATGAATCGGATGAGGCGCTGCACCTCGAGTATGTGGAGACGACCGGTGCGTGCCGGATCGATCGAAGCCGCGGTCTCTCCCTCGGCGTAGCGGTAGCCGTCCTTGCCGCGGATGCGTTGGTCACCGCCCGAGCAGAACGCCCACCCGCCGTCGCGGGGCGACGGACCGTTGCCGGTAAGGAGCACGCATCCGACGTCGGCCATCATGCGTGCATGATCGAGCGCGCGGTAGAGCTCGTCGACGGTCTGTGGGCGAAACGCGTTGCGCACCTCGGGCCGGTTGAACGCGATGCGCACGGTGCCGTGCGCCTTCGCTCGGTGGTACGTGATATCGGTGAACGACTGGGAGCCGTCGACCTGCTGCCACGCATCGGGATCAAATAAGGCGGAGACCACGGCCGAAGTCTACGAGCCGGCTTCCTCTCGGTCGTGATACCAGGGCAGTCTTCTGGGGTGACCTCTTCGCCTCCCGCCCATGCAGAAGCGGCCGTTGCCGCGCCGTTCGGGCGCCGGGCGTTCGCTCGGCTCTTCGACATCGCAGTCGTGGGCGTGGTCGCCGTGCCCGTACTCACGCTCACGCTCCGCGACGACTATGAAGGCGGCGTGCGGTTCCCGATCGTCGTGATCGTGCTTTACGGCCTGCTTCCAGCGCTATTCGAGGCCCGGTTGCTCGCCCGGTCGGGGGCCACGCCGGGCAAGCGGCTGAGCGGCCTCCTGGTCGTGCGCGGCGCGACGTCAGCGCCCCCGGAGCTGCTCCGCTCGTTCACGCGGGCCTTGCTCACGTGGTCGGTTCCGGCCCTCGCGGTGCTGTTGCTCGACAGGCCGGTCGTGGCGGCGGTCATCGTCGTGGTGTTCGGACCGGCCGCGATCCCCGGCCTTCGGCGCGATCTGGGCGATCTCGTGACCGGCACACACGTGGTCTACATCGGCGACGTGGCCGACGAGATCGATGCCGTCGACGACAAGGAGATCCCCGCCTGACGGGCGGGCCGGTTACGCTCGCGCTTCATGCAGTCTTCGCAGTTGTTGATCACCGGCGGCTCCATCGTCGACGGTACGGGTGCCCCTGCCTATCGAGCCGATGTGCGGGTGCGCAAAGGGATGATCGTCGAGATCGGGCCCAACCTCGAGGCCGACGGGGACGACGTCTTCGACGCTCGCGGTGCCTTCGTCACGCCGGGCTTCATCGACACGCACTCCCACCTCGATCCGCACATGTGGTGGGACAACACGTGTGACCCGAACCTGCAGCATGGGGTCACCACCGCGCTCATCGGGAACTGCTCGTTGTCGCTGTTCCCGGTCAAGCCCGAGACGGCGGCTGCGGTCGCGGCCGTGTTTGCCTACATCGAGGACGTGCCGCTGCACGCCTTCGATGCGCACGTGCCTTTCACATGGCGCAACTACGACGGATATCGCGACGCGGTCAACGCAAACGGCATCGCGCTGAATTTCATGGCGTTGATGGGGCACACGCCGCTGCGCCTGTACGTGATGGGCGACGACGCGTGGACCCGTATCGCGACCGACGACGAGATCGGGCAGATGGTCGCGCTGTTCGACCAGGCCATGCACGATGGCGCCTGGGGCCTGTCCACCTCGTTCTTCGATGAAGACCTCCAGGGCCGTCCGGTTCCTTCGCGCCTTGCCGACGATCGCGAACTTGAGGCGTTGCTCGACGTGATCGAAAAGCAGGGCCGAGGCTTCGTGGAGTTCGTTCCTGATCTCACGGGCGCCGATCCGCAGGCCGGCATGGATCGCCTGGCTGATCTGTGCGGCCCGCGCGGTATCCCGGTGACCTGGACCGGCTTCACCTACACCGATCTCAACCCGGCCCGTACCAACCATTGGCTCGACCTCGCGCGGAGCTACCACGAGCGCGGGATCAAGTTCTGGCCCCAGCTCTCGCCGCGCAGCGTCGACTTCCGCATCAACTGGGACAGCTCCATGATGTTCATGGCGTTCCCCGATGGCTGGCATCAGATCATCCGCGCCGTCGGCCCCGCGGCCAAGGCGGCGCTGCTCCGCGATCCGGCGTGGCGGGCGACCGCTCGTGACGA
>WLNW01000268.1 GCA_009699605.1 Actinomycetota bacterium
CAGGGCGCGCTGGCCGTCGAATGCCGTACCGGCGACCATGAACGCCAGGCCGCGCTCCGCTCCATCGAGCACGCAGCCACCCGAGCGGTGGTCGATGCCGAGCGGGCTTTCCTCGACGAGCTCGGCGGCGACTGTGATCTTCCGGCCGGTGCGCACGCCACGGTGATGGGCGACCTGCTCACGGTGCGAGGCATGCTCGCATCGCGCGACGCGAGCGTCCTGCTGCGCGACACGCAACAGGGAACGGACGGCCCGACCGTCGGCCGTTCCGTCGCGCGAGCGCTCGTGGCACGCGGCGGTGCGTCGATGCTCGACCGCTGAGGCTTCTACGCTGCTTGCGTGTCGCTGTCGGGTCGAACTGTCGTCATCACGCGCGCGAAGGCGCAGAGCGCCACGCTTCACGCCGCGCTCGTGGCACGCGGGGCCACGGTGGTCGAGGTCGCCGTGCTGGCGATCGACGCACCGGCCGACGGCGGTGCCGAGCTGCGCGAGGCGGTCGCTCACCGCGCCCGCTACGACTGGATCGTGCTCACGTCGCCCAACGGCGTCGACGCGTTCGCGGCGGCCCGCGGCAACGACGCCGTCGACGACGTGCCGATTGCGGTGGTGGGCAGTGGCACGGCGGCGCGCCTCTCGACCTATGGGCTACGGGCCGCGCTGGTGCCCGAACGGTTCGTGGCCGAGGGCCTCGTCGACGCGTTCCCGGTCGCGCCGGCCAGGCCGCCCACGCGCCGCGTGCTCGTGGCCCAAGCTGCAGCGGCGCGCGACGTGGTGGCCGAAGGTCTGCGGGCGAAAGGATGGCGCGTCGACGCAGTCGTCGCGTATCGCAGCGTCGCGGTACCCGTCGCCGCCGATGCGATCGCTCGCGCGCGCACGGCCGACGCCATTGCGTTCACCTCGGCATCGACGGTCACGGGGTTCCTCGACGCGGCGGGACGCGATGCTGTCGCCCCGGTTGTCGCGTGCATCGGTCCCGTGACCGCCGCGGCCGCCCGTGAACGTGGCGTCGATGTCACGGTCGAGGCCGATCCGCACACCATCGACGGGCTGGTCGACGCCCTGGCGGCCTACTTCAGTTCGTAGACTCCGCGCGTGAGCTTTCCCCAACACCGTCCGCGCCGGCTACGGCGAACGGCCACCCTGCGGCGCATGGTGGCCGAGACACGTTTGCGCACCGACGACCTCATCGCCCCACTTTTCGTGCGCGAGGGCATCGACGAGCCGCAACCGATCGCGTCGCTGCCGGGTGTGATGCAGCACACTCGATCATCGTTGCGCGACGAGGTGCGGCAGTTGCGCGACCTCGGCATACCCGGGGTCATCCTGTTCGGCGTCCCCGCCGCAAAGGACGCGAACGGCTCTGGCGCGTGGGATCCCGACGGCATCGTGCAGATGGCGCTCCGAGATCTTCGCGACGACTTCGGCGACGATCTCGCGTTCGTCGCCGATCTATGCGTCGATGAGTACACAGACCACGGTCACTGCGGCGTGCTTGACGGCCATGGCAGCGTCGACAACGACGCCACCCTCGAGCTGTACGCTCGCATTGCCGTTGCCCAGGCTGCCGCGGGCGCCGACATCATTGCGCCCTCAGGAATGATGGACGGACAGGTCGGGGCCATCCGCGCCGCGCTCGACGGCTCGGGGTTCGAGCACCTGCCGATCATGGCGTATTCGGCCAAGTATGCGTCGGCGCTCTACGGGCCGTTCCGTGACGCGGTCGACGTCACCATCACGGGCGGCGGCGACCGCAAGGGTTACCAACAGGACTACGCGAATGCACGCGAGGCCCTCGAGGAGATCCGCCTCGACATCGCCGAGGGTGCCGACATCGTCATGGTGAAGCCGGCGCTGAGCTACCTCGACATCATCTCGCGGGCCCGCGCCGAGATCGACCGGCCGATCGCGGCGTATCACGTGTCGGGGGAGTACGCGATGGTCAAGGCCGCCGCGGAACGGGGTTGGATCGATGGCCCGGCGGTCGCACTCGAACAGCTCACCGCAGTCAAGCGAGCCGGTGCCGACCTGATCCTCACCTATTTCGCCCGAGAGCTCGCGGAGCTGCTGTGACCACGACCACGAACCATCAGCTGTTCTCGCGGGCGCAGGCCGTCATCCCCGGCGGGGTGAACTCGCCCGTGCGCGCGTTTCGGTCGGTTGGGGGCGAGCCTTACTTTGTTGCCCGCGGCGCGGGTGCCCACGTGTGGGATATCGAAGGCACGCGGTACATCGACTATGTGCAGAGCTATGGCGCGTCCATCCTCGGCCACGCCCATCCAAAGGTGATCGAGGCCATCCGCGCCGCCGCGCTCGATGGCACCACGTTCGGTGCGCCCACGTTGCGCGAGGTCGAGCTGGCCGAAGCGTTGGCCGGACGCGTACCGGGGCTCGAGATGGTGCGCCTCGTATCGTCTGGCACCGAGGCGACGATGACCGCAGTGCGGCTCGCTCGCGGCGCGACCGGACGCGACACGATCGTGAAGTTCGCCGGTTGCTACCACGGCCACAGCGACGCGCTGCTCGCCGCGGGGGGCAGCGGTGTGGCCAACCAGGGGCTGTCGGGCTGCGACGGCGTCACCGCCGGCGCAGTGGCCGATACCGTCGTTGCCCCGTACAACGTGGTGCCCGAGCTCGACGAGTCGGTCGCGGTCGTGTGCGTCGAACCCGTCGCGGCCAACATGGGGCTCGTGGCTCCGGCGCCCGGGTTCTTGCAAGGTCTCCGCGAGGCCTGCGACCGGGTCGGCGCGCTTTTGCTGTTCGACGAGGTGATCACCGGGTTCCGCCTCGGGGTCGGTGGGGCCACGACGTGGTCGGGCGTGCAGCCCGACCTTTGGTGCTTCGGCAAGGTGATCGGCGGCGGGCTGAACGTCGGTGCGTTCGGCGCGAGCCGCGCCCTCATGAGTCACCTGGCGCCGCTCGGTGGTGTGTACCAAGCGGGCACGCTGTCAGGCAACCCACTTGCGACCGCGGCGGGGCTCGCCGCACTGGCGCTGCTCGACGTCGGCGCCTACGAGTCGCTCGACGCGATCGCCGACCGACTCGCAACTGGCATGAGAGAAGCGTTCGCCTCAGAAGGACTCGCTGCGGTCGTGCCACGAGTCGGTCCGCTCGTCGGCGTGTTCTTCGGTGACACCGCGCCCACCAACTTCGACGAAGCCGACGTGCTGGCCCGCAACGGCATCTACCCGAAGGTCTTCCACGAGTTGCTCACGCGAGGCGTGGCGCTCGCGCCCGGTGCCTACGAGGTGCTCTTCCCGAGCCTTGCGCACTCGGCGGAAGATCTCGC
>WLNW01000269.1 GCA_009699605.1 Actinomycetota bacterium
CCATCACGCCGATGCGCTGAGCAGCCGCAGCGCATGGTCCTCCCTCAGCCCCTCGTCGATGCTCGTTGGCTCGTCGCGCATCACGACGAGGTCCGGTTGGTTGACTGCCGTTGGTACCTCGACGGTCGGTCTGGTCGTGCCGCATACGAGGCCGACCACCTACCGGGCGCGGTCTGGGTCGATCTCGATCTGGATCTGTCGGCGCCGGCCACCTCTGCGGACGGTCGTCACCCGTTCCCCACCGCCGACCTATTCGCGGCCTCGTTGTCACGACTCGGCATCGGTCAGGAGACCCCGGTCGTGATGTACGACGATGCGTGTGGCTCGATGGCCGCGCGACTGTGGTGGATGCTGCGCATCCTCGACCATCCGGTGGCGGTACTCGACGCGCGTACGCGATCACGATACGCGGCTGGTGACCCCACTATCGATCCGCGACAAGGCCACATACCCGGCGCGAAGAGTGCGCCGTGGACCGACAACGTATCGCCCGACGGCACGCTGCTCGACCCGGCAAGTCTGCGCACCCGGTTCGTGGTCGCAGTGGGGCGCAGACCACACGCGCCCCGCCGCCACCGGCCCGGCCTGACCACCGCTCAGAGGTGGGTGCCCCAGTGGTCGACGAACGTGACGTCCTCGACCGGGCGACGAGGGGCCGGCGCAAATTCCATACCCCTGGTGTAGGCGAGCGGGATCATGCACACGACGCTGTGCGTCTCGGGGATGCCGAGAAGGGATCGCAGTTCTGCTTCGAACAACACGTGCGCCGTGGTGAACGTGCTTCCGAGACCACGACTGCGCAGGGCCAGCTGGAAGCTCCACACCGCCTGGTACACCGAGCCGAGGAGCCAGGTTGCACCGTTGAGCGTGGGATCGTCCTCGATACGCCCCTCGACGCACACGACGGCCACCACGGGCACTCGGTCGAAGATCGCCCCGAGGTGCAACACCGACTCGCTGTGGCGCACGCCCGCATCGTCACCATCGGCACGTCGCTGCTCGAGGAGTGCCTGCATCGGTGGTGAGAGGTGCGTGCGGTACCACGCACCGATCGTCGCCCGATGGGTCGGGTCCTCGACGAGCACCCATCGCCAGCGTTGCGCGTTCGAGGCGTTCGGTGCGTACACCGAGAGTGCAAGACACTCGACGACCACCTCGCGCGGCACCTCGCGATCGAGGTCGAGTCGCTTGCGCACCGCCCGGGTGGTCGAGAGAAGCCGATCGACGGTGTCGAGATCGAACGGCGCGACCGAGGAGGTCGATGCAGGCGGCGGGGCAACGGAATCCATGGCGCCGATTCTGCACGGCCCAGGGCCGGACGCGTGCGCCGAAAGGCACGTGCTCCAAATAGAGTGATGCCCGGCCATCGCGTTGGCGGGCCCTCCCCCACAGGGGCCTCGCCTCGATGGCCGGGCAACACTGGCTCCCCCAGCCGGACCTACCTCGGAGCAAGCTCCGAGTGACCTCTATCGCTTGCTATGAAATGGCAGCTGCAAAGGGTCCTTGCAGATGGCTGCAGCGTAGAAGTGACAGCGGGCACCGTCAACTGGGACGACCAGCTACTTCTCGGTAACCAGGAGTTCTCGGGGCCCCGCCCAGGCCGGCCGCCGGACGACCGGCCACGTGACTCGCACACTTCGCGCCGTCGACATCCCTGCGTGAGGTCGACGCTCGCGATCAGGGGTTGTCGGGCAAGTTGGTGAAGCCCTTCTTCTTGTAGCGGCCGTACCACCCGCTGGCGGCCATGGTGCCGCCGTCGACCGGTATGACGTGGCCCGTGACATAGCTCGACAGGTCGCTCGCCAAGAACAGCACCACACGGCCGTACTCGTCCGGCTCGCCGAATCGACCGAGCGGGATCCACGACCGGATGAGCTCGGGGTCACGACCACGCAACATGGCCTCAGCCGGGGTCTGCAACGTGTCGGCCATGTCGGGGGCGATGCAGTTGACCCGCACGCCGTACTGTCCGACTTCGATCGCGAGGCTCTTGGTGAACGCAATCACGCCCGCGTTCATCGCCGAATAGACCGAGTTGTACGGAATGCCGCGGATCGCCTCGACGGTTGAGTTGTTGATGATCGCGCCCGAGCCCTGCGCCTGCATCACCGGCAGGAACGCCTGCGTGCACCGCAGCACATGCTCGAGGGTGACGCGGTACTGGTCGAGCCAGCCCTCCTCGGTCGAGCGTAAGAAGAGCCCGTTGCCGTAGCGGAAGTCGCCGACGTTGTTCACGAGCACGTCGACGCGCCCGCCGCCCACCTCGAGCGCCGTGTCGTGCAGTCGCTGCACGACTTCTCGCTCGCGGATGTCGCCGATCACGCTGACCGCGCGGCCACCCTCCGCTGCGATGGCCGCGACGTTGGCTGCAGCAAGCTCGGGATCGATGTCGTTGAGGATGACCACCGCGCCCTCGCGGGCGAGCACGCGCGACACGCCACCACCGATGCCGGCCGCACCTCCGGTGACCACGGCGAAACGACCTTCGAGAAGCGGCGCATGTGACATGCGCGCACCATAGACCGAGTCAGTCGAACCAGCCCACGACGTCAGCGATCACGTGCACGGTGCCGAACGCGTTGTACAGGTCGACCACCCCACCTTTGCCCAACTTGGTGATCACGAGGTTGGGCACGGTGAGGCCGGGTGAGGTGTTGAGGCTCGACGAGTCGGGACGACCCTGTCCCGCCGGCCACACGGTGAGATAGCTCACCGCGTCGGCTTCGGTGGCCGTGACGTTGAGCACCGCGGATTTGGCGTCCGTCGGCACGCCGCCGCGCCCCGACACCTGCAGTTCGACCAGACCCGACTGACCGACCTTCGCCTCCGGCGCACCGTTGCCGGTCCGGGTGTCGAGGATGCGGGCTGGCACGATCGGGTGGAACCCGCTACCGCGCGGGAACCAGCCGAGCACGTCAGCGATGATGTGCGTGAAGCCGTTCGCGTTGAACACGTTCACGATTCCGCCGGTGCCCACCTTCGAGATCACGAGATTCGGCACCGTCTGACCCTGGGCCATGTTGAGGTTCGACGCGTTCGGTCGTGCATCGCCGTTCGGCCAAACCGTCAGATAGCTCTGCACGGTGGGCTCGGCGACGGTGATGTTCAGCACCACCGCATCGAGATCACTCTGATCGGGCACGCCGCCGCGATTGCGCACGGTCAGGGGCACGACGCCTCCGGAACCCACCTTGCCCTTCGCCACACCGATGCCGACGCGCGTGTCGAGCACGCGTGCGGGCACGAGCGACGTGAACGAGTTGTCGACCGGGAACCAGCCC
>WLNW01000027.1 GCA_009699605.1 Actinomycetota bacterium
GAGACGACGACGCCGGTCGCGAGAAGACCCGCCGCGCTCCCCGCGACGGTAGGCTCGACCCAGTAGGGAAACGCGTTGTTCGTACCCGTGGACAACGGAATCACCGGCATGTCGGGCCAACCCTTCGCCGCCGCGCGATTGGTGCCGTCGCCCCCGAGCACGATCACTGCGGCGCACCCGCGCTCGCGCATGATCGCCGCGGCGCGCGTGGTATCCCCCTCGGTGTTGTCGATCGGCTCGCCGACCTTGTCGATCGTGACCCCGCGTAACGTCTCGGTGGCGCGGCGCACGATCTGGTGCGGCTCGTGATGGGTAACGAAGTGCGTCGCGCCGAGCACCCGGGCGCCCAGCACTACGCGACGCACGATCGACGTCTTGTCCTCGAGGGTCGAACTGCCGGCGCTCGCGATGACGCGGCGCACGTCGTTGCCCGAGCGCGGGTTGACGATCAATCCGATCGGTCGAACCTCGCTCATTCGACGAGGTCTTCGACCGGGAGCGGCGAGTGGGCGAGGCCCGGCAGAAAGCGATCGAGGTCGCCCCGCCATGGCAGCGCACGCATCTGCGCCTCGCTGCGCCGGGCCCCGAACACGCGGATGAGCTCGAATGGGTCGAGCTCGATCGCCAGCTCCGGCGTGCCCTCGCCCACGTTCCAGGTGCGGCCACCCGAGGTGATCTGCACCGCGGGGAGCGCATGTGCCGCAAGATCGCGGGCGACCACGTTGGACACGGCGGTCGCGCACGCAGCCACGCCCGACGAATCCTGGGCACCAGGCCGGCCGAGCGCATGGCGCAGGTCGTGTTCATGCGCAACGACGTCGTAGACCAGCTGACTGCCCCCGCCGCCCATGCGCTCGAGGAACACCGAGATGCCAGGCTGCGTCGCAGCCCACTCGTCGAGCAGCTCGCCGATCGAACGCTCGCGTCGGGCATCGACGAGACCGTCGAGCCACGCCTGCTGGTCGGCCCCGGGCATCTGCCCGTTCGACAACGCCGCGGCCAGACCCGTGACGTGGGCGAGCAGGTCGCGCACTGTCCACGCGGGGCACGCGGGTACCAGCGTGGCCGCTTCGTCTGCCGTGGCCGCTTCGAGTAGCCGGCCGATTCGCTCGCGAGCTGCGTCGTACTCCGCGGCCCATGCGATCTCGTCAACCCGCACCGTGTCATCACCCATGAACGTCATCCCCCGTGAACCTCATCCCCACCGGGACACGTCGGTGGACGGTATCGCAGGCATGATGGGAGCGTGACCATCCGCCGCCGCGCCGCTCCCGACCGCACCGGCAGCGACGTGCGCGCCGCGATCGACATCGGCACGAACTCCATCCACATGGTCGTGGCGCGCGTCGACCCCGCGGGCGGTTTCGAGGTGCTCACCCGTGAGAAGGAGTCGGTGCGGCTCGGCCACGGCCCGGGCGAGATGAGCGAACTGGCCTTCGACGCGATCGATCGTGGCATCGCCGCGCTGCAGCGCATGCGTCTCGTGTCCGACGCCTACGACGCGTCCGTACACGCCGTGGCCACCAGCGCCGTGCGAGAGGCCACCAACCGCGAGGTGTTCCTCCGGCGGGCTCGCGACGAAGCGGGCATCGACATCGAGATCATCGCCGGCGTGGAGGAGGCTCGACTCATCCACCTCGGTGTGCTGCAGGCCGTACCGGTGTTCGATCGTTTGCACCTGGTCGTCGACATCGGCGGCGGCAGCACCGAGTTCGTCATCGGGAAGTCGGGCACCGAGCTCCTCGCACGAAGCCTGAAGCTGGGCGCCATACGCGTCACTGAGCGGTTCTTCGCGGATGGCATCATCCGCGCGAGGTCGGTGCGCGACTGCCGTGAATACCTGCGCGCCTACCTGGCCCCACTCGTGCGCGAGGTCGCCGAACGAGGCTTCGAGGTAGCCGTCGGCAGCTCGGGCACTATCAATGCCATCGCCGCCATGAGCGAGCAGCGCGCCGGTCGGGACACCGCCCGCGGCGTGAACAACGTGAAGTTCACGCGTGACGACCTCGCGGCGGTCCTCGATGACATCCTGACTGCGCGCAACAGCACCGAGCGCGCCGCGCTCGCCGGTCTCGACGCGAAGCGCAGCGACATCATCGTGGGGGGGGCGCTGTTGCTCGAGCAGATCTTCAACGAGCTCCACATCAGCGAGATGGTCACGAGCGAGTTCGCGCTACGCGAGGGCGTGCTCCTCAACACCATGGGCACCCAGTCGAGCAACGCGTTTCATCATCTCTCCAACATCCGCCGCGAGGGCGTGCAACGCGTGCGCGACCTGTTCGAACGCGACTCCGCACACGTCGAGCACTCCACCGACCTCGCGCTCCAGTTGTTCGACGGCACCGCCCAGTTGCACCACTTGGGCACCGACGCCCGCGACCTCCTCGAAGCCGGAGGCGTGCTGCACAACGTCGGCTTGTTCATCTCGCATTCCGCACATCACAAGCACTCGTCCTATGTGATCCGCAACACCGACCAGCTCGTCGGCTTCTCCCAACGCGAAATCGAGATCATGGCGCTGCTCGCTCGCTACCATCGCAAGAGCACGCCCAGCATGCGACATGGCGAGTACGCCGGCCTCAGAGAGGCCGATCAGAATATCGTGCGCGTGCTGGCCGGTCTGTTGCGCGTCGGCATCGCACTCGACCGCTCGCACGCAAGCGGCGTGACCGACGTGCGCTGCCGCATGCTCGCTGACGAGCGCCTGGTGATCGAAGCCGTGGTGCGCAAAGGACACGACCCCTCGCTCGAGATCTACACCGCCGATCAGCGCAAGGATCTGCTCTCGGCCGCACTCGGACAGACCATCGAGATCGCCACGTCGTGAACGTCGGGTCGTCGTGAACGAGACCGTGGCCCCGCCCGGCTGGCGCGCGCGACGGGCCGACTACGAGTCCGACCCGCGCTATCGGTGGTACGTCCTCGGGGTGTTGATGGTGGGGGTGTTCTCGAGCTCGTTCCCGACCACGCTCCTGTCGGCGTCGCTTCCCGATATCGCCGCCGATTTGCACACCACGCGCAGCGTGATCACGTGGGTCTCGACGGCTCCGTCGATCGCGTTCGCGATCGGCATGCCGTTCTTCGGCAAGCTCGGCGACCTCTACGGGCATCGTCGCACGTTCATCATCGGCTTCATCGGCGTCGCGGTGACCGCGCTCCTCACGTCGCTCGCGTGGAATGCGGCATCGCTCATCGCGATCCGCACGATCGGGCAGATGTCGGGAGCCGCCACGAGCACCTCGGCGTTCGGGCTCATCGCCGCGACCTTCGTACGTGAGGACCGCGCCAAGGCCATCGGCCTGTACACCTCAGTGCTCGCGATGTCACCGGTGATCGCGGTCGTCGCCGGCGGGCCGCTCATCGAATCCTTCGGGTGGCGCCTGCTATTCATCATCCAGGCGGTACCCGCGGTGCTCGCGTCGATCGTCGCATTCCCGATCCTGCCCGAGACCGCCCGCCGGGCGATGCAGCGCTTCGACCTCGCCGGGGCGCTCACGCTGGGCGCGGGCGTCACGGTGATCCTGTTCTCGGTGAACCGGGGCAAGCCGTGGGGCTGGACGAACCCGATCGTGCTCGGCGGGTTCGTCCTCGGCCCGTCGGTGCTCGCCCTTTTCGTGAGGATCGAACGGCGCGTGCGCCACCCGCTCCTCCCGCTCACGTACTTCAACCGGCGAAACTTCTCGACCCCCATACTCACCAACGGCCTCGTGCAGTGCGCGTACATCGGCGGGTTCACCGTGGCGCCGTTCATGGTCAAGGCATTGTTCGGATACACCACTCGCAAGACCGCGTTGCTGATCGCGATCCGGCCCGTGTTCTTCTCGATCGGCGCGTCGGTGGCCGGTCGCCACGACCAACGCCTCGGCGCCCGATTCATCCAGATCACCGGCAACAGCCTGCTCACCGGCGGCACGCTGCTCACCGCGTTCGCCGCATGGCATCGATCGCTGCCGCTCACCGTGATCAGCCTCGCCGTGGTTGGCTGGGGCGTCGGATACGCGCGACCCGCCAACACCGCGGCGGTCACGAACGCCGTCGACATGGCCGACGTGGGCGTGGCCGCAGGCATCCAGAACATGGTTGGTTCGCTGGGCTCCGCCGTGGGCACCACGGTCATGCTCGCGGTCGTCGGCGAGAGCACCGACGGGGCAGTGTTCGCCCATGCGGCGCTGGCCGGCACGGCGATAGCGATCGTGTCCATTTTCACGGGTTCGATGATTGAACCGATGACCCGACCTGCCGATTGAACGAGCGACATCGTCGGCGCGGTGTCCGGTTCGGTCTCGGGTTGGCGAATGCGTCGGCGGCCGCGGTGTTCGCCGCGGGCGAGAACATGGCGACGACCCCGGGCAAAGTGGTCTCGCACAACGGCCTCATCGAGCTGCTCGTCACCCAGCGTGAGTTCGCCGAAGCTTCCGCTTGAACTACCGAGCACGGCCACTACCCTCGCGGGTCTTACCGCTCTCCGTTCATCTCCTATGGTTCCTGCCTCAGCAGGAAAGGTCGTTCGGCAATGAAGATTTCGCGCGTCGGCATCATCGGTGGTGGCACCATGGGTTCGGGCATCGCCGAGGTGTGCGCTCGCGCCGGCCTCCAGACGATCGTCGTCGACGTGGACGACGCGGCGGTCGCACGAGCCAGCGACAAGATCCAGAAGTCGCTCGAGCGTGCCTACAAGAAGGGTCTGCTCTCCCAGGACCAGCAAGCGAGCGCCTTCGCCAACCTGCAGTTCGCCACGTCGCTCGATTCCCTCGGCGAGGTCGACCTGGCCATCGAGTCGGTCATCGAGCACGAGGAAGAAAAAATCGAGGTCTTCCAACGCCTCGACAAGGTGTGTCCGTCCGGGGCCATTCTCGTGTCGAACACCTCCTCCATCCCCATCGTCACGCTGGCGAAAGCCACGTCCCGTCCCGACCGCGTGGCCGGCCTGCACTTCTTCAACCCGGCCCCGGTGCAGCCGCTCGTCGAGATCATCAACGGTCTGACCACCTCTACCGAGACCACCGACGCTCTCGATTCGTTCTCTCGTGACGTTCTGGGCAAGCACGTGGTGCGCTGCGGCGACCGCGCCGGTTTCGTGGTCAACATGCTGCTCGTCCCCTTCCTGCTGGCCGCGATGCGCATGTGCGAGTCGGGCTTCGCCACCCCCGAGGACATTGACAACGGGATGAAGTACGGCTGTGCGCACCCTATGGGTCCGCTGGAGCTGTCCGATCTCATCGGCCTCGACACCATCAAGGCCGTGGCCGACGTGCTCTACGGCGAGTTCAACGAACCGCTGTACGCGCCGCCACCGATGCTGAAGCGCATGGTGTCGGCTGGCCTGCTGGGCCGCAAGAGCGGTCGCGGGTTCTTCACCTACGACAAGTGAGCGTGGCGTGGCCACCCGCACCACCATTCGAAGGGGAACGTCATGTTCGTAGAGCTCGAGCGTCGCGACGACGGCGTCGCAGTCATCCGCCTCAACCGCCCGAAGGTCAACGCGCTCTGCGCCGCCCTGCTCGACGAGCTCCGCGACGTTGCGCTGGAGCTCACCGCGAACCCGCCTGGCGCAGTCGTGGTCACGGGGGGCGAACGAATCTTCGCGGCCGGCGCCGACATCAGCGAGTTCCACGGACCCGACGAAGCTGCGGTCATCGGCCGGAAGTTCTTCGATGCCATGAACGCGCTCGAGGCCATCCCTCGCATGGTCATCGCCGCCGTAGCTGGCTTCGCCCTGGGCGGCGGCTGCGAGGTCGCGCTCGCGTGCGACCTGCGTATCGCCGCAGACAACGCCACCTTCGGCCAACCCGAGATCCAACTCGGCATCATCCCCGGTGGCGGCGGCACCCAGCGCCTGGCCCGCCTGGTCGGTCCGTCGCGGGCCAAGCGCATCGTGATGTCGGGCGCGCCGGTGAAGGCCGCCGAGGCGTTGACCATCGGCCTCGTCGACGAGATCGTGCCCACCGCCGAGCTCCACGAACGCGCGTATGCGTTGGCCGCCGAGTACGCCCGGGGCGCCGTCGTGGCCCAGGGCCTCGCCAAACAGGCGATCATGGGTGGCCTCGACGGTTCACTGACCGAGGGCCTCGAGCTCGAACAGCGGTGCTTCGTCGAGGTGTTCCGCACCGCAGACGCAGCCGTCGGCGTGGCGTCGTTCCTCGAACACGGCCCGGGCAAAGCCACGTTCATCGGCCGCTGACCCCGCCGCCGCGCGGCGCCGGTCGGTGCTTCGCGGCCGCGCCCCCGGCGTGAGGGAGCGGCGCGCGAAGAACTGCCGGTCGAAGCTCAGGCCTCGGATTCGGTGATGGTGACCGACTGGATCACGACGTCTTCGGCCGGGCGATCGCCGCCCTTGGTGGTGACGCTCTGCATGGCCTCGAGCACGTCGAGGCCCTTCACGATCTTGCCGAACAGCGAGTAGGCCGGGGGCAGACCCACGCCGCTACGGCCGCTCACCAGGAAGAACTGCGAACCGTTGGTGTTGGGACCGGCGTTGGCCATGGCTACCGAGCCGATCTCGTAACGGCCGGGCTTCGGCAGCTCGTCAGCGAACTTGTAGCCCGGACCACCGCGGCCGGTACCGGTGGGGTCGCCGCCCTGGCACATGAAGCCGCTGATGATGCGGTGGAAGATGATGCCGTCGTAGTAGTGGTAGCGGGCGAGGAAGACGAAGTTGTTGACAGTCATCGGCGCACTGGCCGCGTCGAGGGAGATGACCATCGTGCCGAGCGTGGTGACCATCTCGGCCGTGTAGCTCTTGGCCGGATCGATGCACATCGGGGGCGCAGCCGGGAACTCCGTGCGCCGAGCGCTCGAACCGTCAGCAGCGGGGCAAGGGATGTCGGACATGGCAGCCTTTCGTCGGAGACGAGCCACCCTAGCCAGCCGATTCGCCGGCGAAGACCTCGCGCACCCACAGCCGGCCGTCGGCACCGTTCGTAACGGCGACACGGTCCATACATGGAACGGGCCCTGGGCTCATGCGAGAATGACTCCCATGGAGCGGGTCGATGTCGTCGTCATCGGAGCGGGGATCGTCGGGTTGGCCACGGCCCGTGCCCTCATCGAGACCGAACCGGCGCGCTCCGTAGTCCTCCTCGAGAAGGAGGCCGGGCCGGGCCGCCACCAGAGCGGGCACAACTCGGGCGTCATCCACTCGGGCATCTACTACAAGCCCGGCTCGGCGAAGGCCACACTGGTGCGCGAAGGGCGCGCCGAATTGCTCACGTTCTGCGCCGAGCACGCGATCCGCGTCGATCACTGCGGCAAGGTGATCGTGGCCGTTGACGACAACGAACTACCTCGTCTCGCCACGCTCGAGGCGCGCGCGGCGGCCAACGGCATCGCCGCAGTGCGCATCGGTCCGGCCGAGCTGCGCGAGCGCGAACCCCATGCGCGAGGGGTGGCCGCGCTCGTGGTGCCGAGCGCCGCCATCGTGTCGTACCCCGCGGTCTGCGACGCGCTCCGTCGCGAGCTCGAACGGGCGGGAGTGTTCGTGCGCACCGGCTTCGCCGTCGACGCCATCGACGAGCAGGGTGACACGATCACGGTGAGCGATTCGCGCACGGGCGACCGCGTCACCGCCCGCTCCCTTGTGAACTGCGCGGGACTGCACTCCGATCGCATCGCGCGCTTGGCGGGCACCGACACCGGTGGGGTCCAGATCATGCCTTTCCGGGGCGAGTACTACGAGCTCATCGAGGATCGCCGCTACTTGTGCCGCTCGCTGATCTATCCCGTACCCGACCCGGCGTTCCCGTTCCTCGGCGTGCACCTCACGCGCATGATCGATGGCAGCATCCACGCCGGCCCGAACGCGGTGCCCGCCCTCGCACGCGAGGGGTACCGACGGCGCGACATCGATCTCGGCGACGTCCGCGAACTGCTCGGCTCGGCCCGTTCGTACAAGCTGGCCAAAAAGTACTGGCGCACCGGCGCGGGCGAGATCCACCGGTCGTTGCGCAAGCGGGCGTTCGTCCGTGCACTCCAGGCCCTCTGCCCCGACATCGAACCAGGTGATCTGACACCCTCGCACGCCGGCGTCCGGGCCCAGGCCATCGACGCGTCGGGCAACCTCCTCGACGATTTCGCGTTCGCGTCCACGCCCCGCAGCGTGCACGTGGTGAACGCACCGTCGCCCGCGGCCACCGCATCGCTCGCCATCGGGCGAACCGTCGCGGCCCGCATGCCGGCCTTCGCCTGAGCGAGTGGCGCGATGCCTAGGCGGATCGCGCCATGAGACGACGCTTGACGGCCGGGCCGAAAACCGACAAGCCTGGTCGGGATTTGCTCGGCGGACCGTACGCTGACCGGCGAGCAAAGAACACGACAGGAGAGAAGGGCACCATGGCCATTCGACTCGGTGACATCGCACCGGACTTCACCGCCGACACCACGCAGGGCACGATCGGCTTCCACGAGTGGAAGACGGACAGCTGGGCGGTGCTGTTCTCTCACCCCAAGGACTTCACGCCGGTCTGCACGACCGAGCTCGGCTACACCGCCAAGCTCAAAGACGAGTTCGCGAATCGCAACGTCAAGGTCATCGGCTTGTCGGTCGACTCGGTCGAGTCGCACCACAAGTGGGAAAGCGACATCGAAGAGACCCAGGGCACTGCGGTCAACTTCCCGATGATCGGCGACCCCGACCGCAACGTCGCCAACCTCTACGACATGATCCACCCGAACGCGAACGACACGATGACCGTGCGCTCGGTGTTCGTGATCGACCCGTCGAACAAGGTTCGCCTCACCATCACCTATCCGGCATCGACCGGCCGCAACTTCGACGAGATCCTGCGGGTCATCGACTCGTTGCAGCTCACCGACAAGTTCAGGGTGGCCACGCCGGTCAACTGGAAGTCGGGCGACGACGTCATCATCGTGCCCGCGGTGACCAACGACGCAGCCAAGGACCTGTTCCCGGGCGGTTGGGACGAGAAGAAGCCGTACCTACGCCTCGTGAAGCAACCCAAGTAGGACCGTCAGGTCCCTGAAGCAGTTCCCGTTCGGGTGCGGCGGTGGCCCACCACCGCCGCACCGAACATCACGACCGCGTAGCCCCACACCACGATCCAGAAGAGCGCATCGCCCTGGTCGTCAAGGTAGCGGGCCAGCAACCGGCCGACCCCGATCGCCACGGGCACCGTGAGAACGAGCTGGCGCGTCGACGAGTACCGAAGCACGCCGAAGTGCTCGAGCGCGAACTCGATCACCCCGGGAAGGGGTAACAGGACGAGCAGCACCGGGTCGGTGGAGCTCGGCCACCACGACCCGACCCCGGCCACGATCATGACCACGAACGCCAGCGGCCACAGCACCGTGCACCGGCGGCATACGAGGTGACGGCCCGCGTGCCAGCACCGGTCGTGCTGCTCGGCTCGGTGGTGCGTGAGCCACAACGGCGCCCGGCTCTCGCTGGGCTGAGCCGCACGATCGGCCTGCCATCGCGCGATACGTTCGTCGAGCGCCGCGAGATCGGGCGCGTCATCGGCCGATACAGGGACGGATGGCGGCTGCTCGTCGGTCACGATGCGCTGAGGACCCGGAACATCGCGACCCAACCGCGCGCGTCGACGCCTAGTTCGCGTCGACGTTCCTTGGCCTCGGGGCGGGCCTCCGGATCGATGGCCGCCGACGCCAGCGCCACCAGCATGTCGCGAACGCGGTCCTCGGTGCGGGCGATGATGGCGCGAGCCCGCACCAACGCATCGGCTGCCGCGAGCGCATGGCCCCGTCGGTGGTGCACGAACGCCTCGACGATCGCGACCATCGTGTGGTCGACGTAAGTCGAGCGGGTCGACGCATCGACCGCGACCACGAGGTCGAGCGCGAAGTCGAGATCGCCGAGCGCCACGGCGACCAGCGCGAGCGAGGCCATCGCGTTCGGATCGCGACCGGCGTCAGGTTCTTCGCGCGCGGCCCGATCGAGAACGACCCGTGCGTCGTCGAAGCGTCCGAGCTGCGCGAGCGCCAGGCCGATCGCCACGATGCGATCGGCCTGGCCGATGATGGTGGGGTCAAGGGCCTCGATGCTCTCGGTGCCAGCCCACACCAGTGCTATCTCCGGGTCGCCAATGTCGACCGCGACCGCGGTGCCCGCGGTGGAGATGAGCAGTGCCAGGTTTTCGGAGCTGGGCGCATCGCCCACGCAGCGCTGCGCGTCGTCGAGCACCCCGAAAGCATCCTCGACGCGACCCATGAGGGTCAGCGCACGGGCATACACCGCGAGCGCCTGCGACTGGCTGAACACGTCACCGAGATCGCGGAACGCTTCGAGCGCGTCCTCGGCGCGCCGCAACGCGGTGGCCGTGCGACCCGACCACAAGTGCACCGAAGCCCGCAGCACCAGCATCATGCCCTCGCCCCAACGCTCGCCCCGTTCGCGGGCGTCGACGAACGCCGTGGCCGAGAGCGTGTCGGCTTCGTCGAGGCGGCCCTGGTGCAGCCGCACATACGCCAGCAAGCCTTGGCACCAAGCGACGCCGCTCTCGTCGCCGATGCGCTCGAAGAACTCGACGGCCCGAGCGATGCGGCGTTCGGCCTGGGCCAAGCGCCCACGCGCAAACGAGATCCACGCCAGGTTCTGCCACGACCACGCAGTGCCGTGGGTGTCCTCGACATCCTCGAAGGCCTGCAGTGCGGCGAGGAGGGTGGCTTCGGCCTCTTCGAAGCGACTCGTGAAAAGGTAGGTGATGCCGGAGAGTCGGAGCGCCTCAGCCGCGCCCGCCAAATCACCCAGCCGACGGAACTGGGATGTGGCCTCGGTATAGAGCTTGACCGCGCGGTCGAAATCGCCGCTGCGGTGCTCGACCTCGCCGAGCCGGAGACTGACGTTCGCCTCGATGTCGGCCCGGCCGAGCGAGCAGGCACGAGCGTCGAGCACGTCGCGCCGTGCGGCCGAAAGTTGGCGCTGCGACGACGCCATACGGGCGCGTTCGAGCAACATCGGCGCCCGCTCAGGGTGGTCGTCGCCGACGAGGGTGAGCGCTTGACCGAGCAGCCGGATGGACGTATCAGCCGCCTTGCCCTTCGCCGCCCCGCGCAGCCACTCGACGGCAAGATCGTCGATGTCGAGGGGGAGCCCGGGCACTCGGCCCAGCTCTCGGGCGTTCTCCGCGGCACGCCGATAGTGGAACGCGATCGCGTCGATAACCCGAGGGCCCTCGCCGTGCTGGACCATGTACTCGGCGATGCCCGCATGACGGCGCGCCCGGTCGGTCTTCGGCAGGCGGGCATACGCAGCGTCACGCACGAGGTCGGAACGGAAGGACCATTCCTCGCGATCAAGGAGCATGAGGTCCTTGTCGCGCAACGAACGGAGCACTTCGAGGAGGTCGACGGCCCGCGTGGTCGCGACCATGCGCGTGAGCGCCTTGACGGTGCCGCGCCGACCCATCACCGACGCATCCTCGAGCACACCGCGCTCGGCATCGGAAAGCGTGTCGAGACGGGCCGAGACGAGACCGCGCACGCTGCTCGGGAGCTCGGTGCTCGTCAACGAGGTGCGCACTCCGTTCCCGACGAGCGCGACGAGCTCTCGCAACACGAACGGGTTGCCCCCCGACCGATCGATGATCTCGTCGCGGAGCCCCGCGCTCACGTCGTCGGAGAGCAACTCGCTGATCATCTGGGTGGCCGCGTCGCGGTCGAGCGGATCGAGGCTGACCATCATCATGTTGTGCCGACCGGGCTGCGCCGCCCAGCGCTCGTTCAGCGCGTAGCGCGCCGTGGTGAGCACGACGAACGGCAGACGTGACAGCCGGTTGCACAACGCGTCGACGAGTCGTAGCACGGCGTCGTCGGCCCAATGGAGATCGCTCAGCCACAGCAACACGACACGGCGGTTCGCGAGCGCCTGGAGGAACGTGCGAACCGCGCGGCCGCTCTCGGTGACCTGGGATTGGGGGTCGAGCTGTGCCACCGAGGTCTCGTAGCCGAGCAGGTGCAGCAGACCGTTCACGGTTCGCTCGACTTCGGGGCTGTTGAGGACGGAGCGGAACAGCTCGGCAATCTGTTCGCCGAGGTTCGCGCGAGCACCAACCAGGGGCATATCGGGCGCGATGTCGAGCGCACAGCGAACGGCCTCGGCGATCGGTTGCCACGAGTTGGCCTCGCCGTAGGGCACGCAACGCCCGGCGCAGATCACGGCGTCGTAGTCGCGCTGAGCGATCTTGATGATCTCCTCTGCGAGTCGAGTCTTGCCGATGCCGGCATCGCCCATGATCAACAGCAACTGCGCGCGACGACGGTGCTCGGCCATATCCAGCGCCGAGCGCATCAGCGCAACCTCGTCGTTGCGCCCGACGAGCGGAGACACGAGGTGCGAGCGACGCTCGCCGGGGCGACCCAGCGCCTCGACCGCCCGCCACGCATGCACAGGTTCTTCCTTCCCCTTGGCCCGAACCGGCGCGACCTCGAGGTATCGAATCGACTCGGCAGTGGCTTCGTAAGTCTGTTGACCCACGAGCACCGTGCCCGGATCGGCCGCGCTCTGCAGCCTGCTCGCGGTGTTCACTGCGTCGCCGGTTGCGGTGTAGTCGGTGTCGGCGCGCAACGACCCGACCAGAGCCTCACCGGTATTGACACCGATGCGCATGCGCACCGGCACATCGACCTCGCGTTGGAACCGCCGAACCGTGTCTTGCATCTTGAGTGCAGCTCGCACTGCACGTTCGGCATCGTCGCCGTGGGAAACCGGTGCGCCGAACAACGCGACGATGCCATCGCCGACGACCTTGTCGACGTTGCCGCCGAAGCTCACGATGTCGGCCGCGAGCCGATCGAACATCTCGTCGATCAGGATCTTGACCCGCTCCGGGTCGAGCGTCTCGGACAGAGCGGTGAATCCGACGATGTCACCGAACAACACCGTGAGCACGCGCCGTTCGTCCGCGCGCAACTGCAACACGTGCCCACAAGACGGACAGAACCGTGCCGCGAGCGGGGTCACCACGCCACACGACGAGCAGTTCACCGACCAGATCCTAGAGCGCGCAAGGTGCGGGCGACCCCTGACCACCCGCTCCCTCGGTGACCGGGCCCCACGGCGACGCCCGGCTACTCTGCACGAACATCGTCAGCGTGGAGGCCCCATGAGCATCGAAGCACCGCCGGCATTGCACATCGGCCTGGGCGAACTCCCCTGGGTTCAGAACCCCACCGTCGACGCGTCGATGCGGCTGCTGCAGGTCGACCCCGCGAGCGAGATGTCGGTGACCCACGGGCTCATGGCACCGGGCCTCGCGGTCGGCACCCACCGCCATCGCGGACCGGTGCAGATGTGGACCATGTCGGGGTCATGGGTCTACCGCGAACACGAATTCGTCAACCGGGCCGGTTCGTACCTCTACGAGCCGATCGGGTCGGTGCACACCCTCTCCGTGCCCGCCGCGAACGACGGCCCGACCGAAGTGCTGTCGATCGTCTACGGCGACGTCGAGTACCTCGACGAGAACGGCGAACTCCTGTACACGTCGAACTGGAAGCGCACCCTCGAGCAGTACCTCGAAGGCTGCGAAGCCGCTGGCCTGCCACGACCGAACGGTCTAATTCGCTGACCGAGGTCATCGGACCACCCTCCTCGTGCGTCGGCCAAACCGACGCGTCCGGGTCATCCTCGATGAGGCTGACCGGTCCGACGAGTCGGTGAAGGAACAGTCAAGAGCAACGACCGGCGTCAAATCACCGGTGGCCCCGCATCGTTCTTCCTATGGTGTTTTGCCTGCCTTCTCGATGGAGCAAACGTGACCAGCATTCCCCCACCGCAATCCCCTACCGACACCCGGCTCGCGGCCCGCGCGGTCAGCGCTACCAAGATCTACGGCCGCGGCGACACCGAGGTCCGCGCGCTCGACGACGTCACGGTCGGCTTCGAGCCGGGCCGTTTCGCCGCCATCATGGGCCCGTCCGGTTCAGGCAAGTCCACCCTGATGCACTGCCTCGCCGGGCTCGACACGCTCACCTCCGGTGAAGTGTTCATCGGCGATATCGCGCTCTCTCCACTGCCCGAGAAGGCGCTCACCTTGTTGCGCCGCGACAAGGTCGGCTTCATCTTCCAGGCCTTCAACCTGGTGCCCACGCTCAACGCACTCGAGAACATCACGCTGCCTCTGGCCCTCGCCAAGCGCGACGCCGACGATGCATGGCTCGATGAAGTCGTCACGACGGTCGGATTGAAAGACCGGTTGACCCACCGCCCCAACGAGCTCTCGGGCGGCCAGCAACAGCGCGTCGCCGTTGCTCGAGCCCTCGCGAGCCGCCCCGACATCGTGTTCGCCGACGAACCCACCGGCAACCTCGACTCGCGCACGGGCGCCGAAATCCTGTCGTTCATGAAGCACGCCGTGCGCGAGCTCGGTCAGACCATCGTGATGGTCACGCACGACCCGGTCGCCGCGTCCTACGCCGACCGCGTGGTCTTCCTCGCCGACGGGAAGATCGTCGACGAGATGCAAGACCCCACCGCAGATGCGGTGCTCGACCGGCTCAAGCACTTCGGCGACTGAGAGAACCACCATGTTCAAACTTGCCGTCAAGAGCTTGCTCGCCCGCAAGCTCCGCCTCCTGCTGATGGTATTCGCCATCGTCATCGGTGTTTCCTTCGTCGTGGGCAGCTTCGTCATCTCCGACAGCCTTCGCTCGACCTTCAATTCGCTGGCCACCAACATCGAGGGCACGACCGACCTCACGGTGCGAACCAGCCAAGACTTCGGCGACAACGCCCTTCGCCCCCCGATCGACCAATCGAACGTCGACCTCGTGAAGAAGCTCGACGGTGTCCAAGCCGTCGAGGGAACGCTGAACGTCTTCTCCGGCATCACGCCCATTAAGGCCAACGGCGACCCGGTCAAGAGAAACGGTCCGCCCATCATCGGCATCAACACCGTGACGAGCCCCGAGCTCAACCAGCTCATCCCAGTCGACGGCCGCCCACCGTCGGGCGAAGGCGAGTTCGCCCTCGACGTCGACGCGGCCAAGGACTTCGAGTTCGTGGTCGGCGACACGTACACCGTCTTGCTGCCGGCCGGGAGCAAGCAGGTCAAGCTGGTCGGCACGTTCGCCTTCAACAGCGCCGCCAACGACACCACGGGTGCCGTGCTCGTCGCTTTCGACACACCTGCGGCGCAGAAGTTCTTCAGCCTCGAAGGTCGCTTCAGCGAGATCGCGATCTCCGTCGCGAAGGGTGCCGACCTGGCCGAGGTGCAAGCGCGAATCGCGGAAAAGCTCCCCGCGGGCGCCGAGGTGGTCGATCGTTCGGTGAAGATCCAGGAAACCCAGGACGACTTCGACGAGATCGCGACGATCTTCGGCAGCATCCTGCTGGCCTTCGCCATGGTCACCGTGGTGGTGTCCGCATTCCTCATCAACAACACCTTCCGCATCATCATCGGCCAACGCATCCGGGAGCTCGCCCTGTTGCGCGCCCTAGGCGCCACCGGCCGTCAGGTCACCATCTCGGTGATCGGCGAAGCACTGGTGATCGGCGTCGTCGCCACGTTCATCGGGTTGTTCGCCGGCATCGGTCTCGCGGTGCTGCTCAAGGTGCTGTTCAGCGCACTCGGATTCTCGCTGCCTGACGGACCCCTCGAGATCCTGCCGCGTACGATCATCGCGGCCACGCTCGTGGGGGTCGGAGTCACCATCGTCTCGGCCCTGCTGCCGGCACTGAAGGTGCGACAGATCCCGCCGATCGCCGCCCTGGGCGACGACTTCCAACTCCAGGGCACTGGCCTGCGGCGCCGCATCATCGTCGGCGGCGCCGTCACCGGCATCGGAGCGGTTTTACTGGGCTTGGGCCTCTTCGGCAGTCTCGACACCACAGCGCTGCTCCTCACGTTGGCCCTGGGTGCGCTCACCATGTTCGTAGGTATCAACCTGCTGAGCCCGGTGTTCGCCGTGCCGGTGGCTCGCGGACTCGGGTGGCCGATCGCCCGCTTCCGCGGCGTCGCCGGTCAGCTGGCCCGGGACAACTCGGCCCGCAACCCACGGCGCACGTCGTCCACGGCCGCGGCGCTCATGATCGGCGTCGCGCTCATCAGCATGGTGGCGGTGGTCGGCGCGTCGATCAAGGACACCTTCACCGGGCTGCTCGACAATTCCGTCGAAGCCGACTTCTTCGTGCGGCCCGACAACGCCGCGGATCCCACTGCGGGGTTCTCGCCCGACCTCACCGCCGCGTTGCGGGCCCGCCCCGAGATCGAGTCGGTCGAAGCGTTCCGGTTCGCGCAGCAGAGCGTTCGGGTCGGAGGCAAAACCAAGGATCTGCAGGGCACCGACTTCAAGAATCTCCTGCAGCACCTCAACCCCGACATCATCTCCGGTGATGTCCCCGCGGCCGGCCCGAACGATGTGCTCGTCCACAAGGACCCCGCGAAGGACCTCGGCCTACAGGTCGGCGATTCGATCGACATGTTGTTCATCGACGGCAAGACGGAAACGCTGCGCGTGGCAGCCATCTACGACGACGCGTCGATCCTCGGGAACTGGGTGGTCAGCCTCGACCTCTGGGATCGCCACTTCACGGCGACCGTCGACCAGTTCGTCACTGTGCGCTCACTCGACCGCACCGATCCCACCGCGGCAGCAAAGGCCGTCGAAGTGGAGACGGCGGTGTACGCGAGCGTGAAAGCCGAGAACAAGGCCGAGTTCAAAAAGACCCAGCAACGCCGCGTCGACTCGTTCCTCGCGGTGGTCCAGGGGATGTTGATCCTCGCATTACTCATCGCGCTGCTCGGCATCTACAACACCTTGCGGTTGTCGATCTACGAGCGCACCCGTGAGCTCGGCCTGCTGCGGGCCGTCGGCATGACCCGAGCCCAGATGCGGGTGATGATCCGTTGGGAAGCGGCAATCGTCGCCGTGTTCGGCGCGGTGCTCGGGGTCGTACTCGGCGTCCTGTTCGGCGTGGCCGCCGCGTCGGCGCTACCGAGCTCGTTCATCAAGTCGATCACGTTGCCCTTGGGATCGCTGGTGATCTACGTCCTCGTCGCTGCGGTCTTCGGTCTGCTCGCGGCGATCTTCCCGGCCCGGCGAGCCGCACGATTGAACGTGCTCGACGCGATCTCGCACAACTGATTCGTTCGGGGTGAAACGCACCTTCCACGAAGCGATGCCGCCATCGTTGGGCCGAACGACCTCACGCAGAGTCGCGAGGTGAGAGCTCCCAGTAGCGCTCGACCCGCGGTAGCGCCCGTTCGATTGCACGAGCACCGGTCGAGCGGAACAACAGCCCGAGCTGGGACGTGTACGCCGCGACCCGTTGCGCCTTCAGGCCGCGATCGACCGGCAGCACGCGAAGCGCGGCCGTGCGTTCCATCCAGGTCTCGATCGCGGGCACCACGCGTTCGCCGCCCATCGCGAACTGGTACGGGTACTCCTCGTAGAGCCAGATCGATACTTCGGGGCTGGCGCGCAGATGTTCCAGCGCCGTATCGCGCACCCAGACGTGGTCACGACTGTTGCTGAAGGCAAAGGTGCCGGCTCGGCGCGCACGCAAGCGTGTGACAAACGACGTAGGCACCCCGAGTGGCGAGCCAGCACCCACGGGAAGCGCGACGGTCACCGGGCCCGACGCAGCGTTCTCGGCGATCCACGAGTCGATCGCGCTGATGACCCGCTCGGTGTCGCGCGGGTCGCGCATGCCGGTCCGGTACTGCCCCTCGAGCAGGTCGACGGCTGCGACGACGTGCGGGCTGCCTTCGAAGGCGTCGTGCTCCTCGGCCCATCGGGCATCGATCGCCTCGTTCGAGCCGGCGAATCCGCAACGTGTATCCCAGTCGGTGACCTGCTCGGGCTCGGGCCGCTGGGTGAACACGTCGTACACCGTGATCGGCTCGTGCCGTTCGAGGAGCGCCGCGCACGACAGCGCCGCGTCGTCGAAATGGGGCGACATGACGAGGATCGGCCCGGTGGGCACGGTGGCTCGGAGCTCATGCACGCCGTGCACAGTACGCATCATCGGAGTACAACCACACGGACGCCCGTTCGACTTCGCGGGCGCACTCGTTGCCACAGCTCCTCGGGGTGGCCGAAAGACGCATACGCGATACCGGTGAGGGGGTAGATGAAGAGGATCGCCATGAGGGCCAGAACCCCGAGGTGGAAGAGCCACGCTGCAGCCACCCAGGCGCGTCGAGTCCGGGCATGGAGTAACGCCAGAGGCGCGCCGAGCTCGACGATCATCGAGGCGAAGGCAAGCGGGGGAAACACCCAGCCGTACCTGACCAGGTGCGCGCCAAGCGGT
Source organism: Actinomycetota bacterium (assembly GCA_009699605.1). Lineage (GTDB taxonomy): Bacteria > Actinomycetota > Acidimicrobiia > Acidimicrobiales > WLNW01 > WLNW01. The sequence continues at coordinate 18,227 of WLNW01000027.1, forward strand.
GAGTGGCGATCACCGAGCAGCGCCTTGCGCACGTTGTCGTGGGCGATCTGGTTACGGAGCACGTCGCCGGTGATCCAGTCAACCCCGCCGTTGCGCAGCTTGGCCCAACCGGCAAGCGCATAGGTGCACAGGGTAATCACCGAGATGAGCCGCACCGGCCAGCCGTATGCCTCGGTGCGGTCGGTGCGAGGCACTGCGTCGGAGGCGTGGGCGCGACGGCGGGCATCGAGCGACCAGACATCGGCCGACGGCGTGAAGCCGAGCACCAGCGTGTGCAGCGTGAAGAGGTTCTCGGTGTGCGCAATGTGCTGCCACGAATTGTCGTACGTGGTGACGGCGACGAGCAGCAGTCCGTAGAGCGGTCCGGTGATGCGGTGGCGCCAGCCCAGCGTGAACGCCGCGCCCAGCAGGATGGCCAGCACCACGCCGCCCTGGACCACGTGCACGTCGAGCGGAAGGTCGAGGAGCGACAACGGGCCGACCGCGTCGAAACGGTTCGCCGGCAAGCGGGCGACGTCGAACAGATAGCCCGTTCGCACCGCGAGGAAGACGGTGCCGAACAGGCCCACGATCACCCGCAACGCGGCGAGTCGGGTCGGCACCTCGGGAGCGAAGTAGCGATTCGCAAGAGCGCTCATCGCGGCACCTCGCACGACGAGTGCACCACCACCGACGCCGGCGTCTCCTCGCCCTCGAAGTACGCGATGACATCGTGGGCCTCCGACACCACCTCGATGCGCACGAGCGCCGGCCGACGCGAGGCAGCGCGAGCCGCCATCTCCTGGCACAACGCATCAGTGTCTCGCTGGGCGATCGCTGTGCTCACGGTGACTGCGGCGTGGATGACCTCGCTGCCTCCCCCGATGATCGTGGGCGTCAACCGCATGCGCCGTCCAGTGGCGTCATAGCCCACTGCGGTGTCGACCACCGCAACACGATCTCGGGGATACGAGAACATCGGATACGTCGACAACGGATAGCTGTCGCGCTCGACCCATGCGGGCAGGAGCACGACGAGGATTGCCAACAGGGACACCACCGACGCCACCCGTCGACGCATCGTCGCACCCTACGAGGATCCGAGCGAGCGTGCAGTTCGCTCAGCCGAGCCAGGCGCGCAATTCCGGCGGGTTCAGATACGGCGAGTGGCCGGTGTTCACCGATTGCTTCACCGGGACACCGAGGTTCGCGCCCGTGGCCGCGATGCCGATCGTCTCGGCGCCTTCGCAGGTCCAATCCTGTCGCGAGCACATCCAGCCCGGCACCGCAGTCGACGCCAGACCGCCGGTCCAGTACAGCGCTACCGGCACGGTCAGGGCACACCCGTCGGTGCCGTGATCGGGCACCGGATCGTCGATCACGTACCCGAGCACGGTCCCGCCGAACGTCTCGCCGCGACAGGCCAACTTCGCGGCGAACGCGGCGCCGTTCGAGAAGCCGTCGATGGCCACTGCCGTGCAGCCGTTCGCCGTGATTGCCGACTGCACGACCCCGACTGCCGAAGCGTAGGACGCAGCCGGGAAGTACAGCCACTGCCATCCGCCCCACCCTTGAGCATTGCCGCGTGGTTTCACCTCGAGCCAACCGTTGCTGCTCGTGGTGGTGGCGGCGCCGCTGCCCCCCTTCCCGTGAAGCCGCACGACGCAGCGTGTGCGGGAGCGCGGGACAACCGTCGGTTCGACCACGACCGAGGGCGGCGGCCCCACGGTGGTCGGGGGCGGTTCCACCGCGGGAGATGTGGTCGAGGTCGGGGCAGTGGTGGACGTCGTCGTCGAGGTCGTCGTGCTCGACGCGACCGGGACCGACGGCTCTGCGGATGGCCGCGGGTTGCGATGCGCGGGCCCCGATTGACGTGTTCCGAGCACGGCGAGCATCGCCACGACGACCGCAAGGGAGCGCAACTTCGTGTGGCTCCTCTGCATGGTTTGCCATCTCCGCTTGTTCGGACTCCGGGTACCGTCGATCCGCCCGGCCCTAGCCAGTCCTGGCCGTTCCCACCGCGAAAGATCACATCGATGTCGCAGATTCCAGGTGCACGTGCGGCCGCAACCATAGTGGCGCACTAGGAAGGTGTTCCGGGCAGGTCGTCAATGCACCGATGGGCGCACTTCCTTATGCTCGAAGGCGTGCGATGGGCCAGGGGAACGTCACGACGTCGCCGGGTGGGCGCAGCACTGCTCGCCTGGGTGCTGACCTTCGGCGCCATGCGGGCGGTGGTACTTCATCCCGAGCGGTGCGGGACGGTCACCACAGATCGCCTGGACGGGGCGATCGACGAGGCCGTCGCGTGGGCCGGGCGCACGCTCCGTTCCGACGGTACGTGGATCTACCGGTACAACGCCGGAACCGACACCGATGCCGGCATCTACGAACTGGTGCGCCACTCCGGACTGACGATGGCCCTCTACCAGGCCGCAGCGGCCGGGCATCCCGACGCGCGAGCCATCGCCGAGCAAGCCGACACCTACGCACGTACAAATCTCGTCGCCCGGGACGGATGGCAGGCGCTGGCCCCGCTCGTTCCCGGCGAGCACTACGACATCGGCGCGACGTCGCTGTTCTTGAACGCACTGCTCTACCGGCGCACGGTCACTGCGTCGACCGCCGACGACGCGCTGCTCACCGACCTCGGCCGCTTCCTGCTCACCAACATCGCGCCATCAGGCGCCGTGGCCGCCAACTGGGATCCGGGAACGGGCGCACCCGTAGTGGGCGCCTCTTCACCGTTCTATACCGGCGAAGCGTTGTGGGCCCTCACCCGCCTCGAGCGGGTACTTCCCGGCGAGTGGCGCGAGCCCGCCTTGCGGGTCGCCCGCTACATCGCTACCGCCCGCGACGAGGCGGAACACCGATTTCCTGACGTGGCCGATCACTGGGCGGCGTACGCGCTCGCGGAGCTCGCGCACTGGCCCGGCACGAGCGTGCTCGACGAGGAGCTCACGGCCTACGCCCGCCACGTCGGGGAGCTCGAGAGCCTGTCGATCCGGTACGAATCCCAACGCACCGGTTCGACGTTCAGCCGGCTCACCCGCGGTCAGATCGCCCTCGGCGCGGGCGTCGGCGCGCTAACCGAAGCGCTCGCATCGCTTCGCTCGGTGCCGGCGCTGTCCGCAACCGACTCGCTGCGCGACCGCTCGCTCTGCGGCGCGGGCGTACTACTCGACCGCCAGACGACCGCCACCGAGGCCGAGCGCTATCCGAACCCGGAGCGAGCACGCGGCGCGTGGATACGCGAAGGTCAAACCCAGATCGACGACCAACAACACGCGCTATCGGCGTTGTTGCTCATCCGCGACCTCCAGGCCACGCCATGACCGTCTGGGCGGTACTGCTCGTGTTCGCTGCTGCCGCGAACCCGTTCCGGCGTCGGCGCTGCCTCTCAGTGCCCGATGGACGCCAGGTCATCGCGGGCGCGGCCGTTGCGGTCGCCGTATATGGCGCACTCGCGGTCGCCGGCGCGTCGCTACGCGACGCGCTCGATGTGAGCACCCCGAACATGCGCGTCGCCGCGGGGTTGCTACTCGTGGTCGTCGGCCTGCACGCGGTCGTGGCGCCGCTGCCGGCCGCTCCCACAACGATCGACGCACGCGGCGGCTGGCTCGTGCCGGTGCTCGTGCCGGTGATGCTCCGCCCTGACCTTGCCCTCGTCGCGTTCGCAGCCGATCGGACCAGCGGCGTGGCCACCGTCGCGCTCAGCGCCAGCGTCGCACTCGCCGCAGTCGCCGCGTGGTGGTGCGTCGGCGCGAGAACTCCCGCCGCGGAACGGTGGCTGGGCGCGGCGCTCGGGGCGCTCACCGTGGTGGCCGCGGTCCGGTTACTGCTCGACGGCGTCTTCGCACTGTGAAGTCGATATCGGTGCGGGGATCTACGGCAAGAGCAGGCCGCGGTAGCTGTCGATGAAGCCCACCGCCCGCAGCGCGGACGCCGCGGCGTGTTCGCGCACCGGAACACCGTCGATCTTGGTGAGCTCGATGCGCTTGACCCGGCCGCTCACCTTGCGTTCGACGACCGCGGCCGCCCACAACGAGTGATCGTCCCCGAAAGTGACCACGCTCTTGCCCCCGCGTTCGAGATAGGCGCACAAGGCACCCTCGTGGAGCACCACGTGCGCACCGCCGGCGCGCCCGGGACGGAACGCGGTCGGGGGCCAGGGCAGCGCGGCGCCGAACGGTTGGGCCGGATCGGTAGCCGCCAGCACCAGTGCCGCGACCGGGCTCGTCGCCGCGCGGTGCGGGTCGTCAGCGACGCGCTCTGTTCGGAGCCGATCGACTGCGCCGGGCAAGGCGAACTGTGCTGCGCCGAGGCCGGCCACGAAGTAGCCGCGCCGCACCTGGCCACGCGCCTCGAGCTCGTTGAGCACGGGGTACACGCCGGCGAAGCCGCCGGCGACGCCTTCGCCGAGGGCGGACTCGCGCGTGAGCACGCCGTAACGCTCGAGCAGTTGCTGCGCACGCGCGTGTGCGATGACCGTGGCATCGGGGCGTGGTTGGGTGAGCGCGCGCACGAGCGACCAACGCCCTGCGCCGGCTGGCGGACCCAGGCGGGCCAGGCGGCCGGGTCGGGGCCGGCCGCGAGCCGGCCCGCGCCCACCTGCAGTTCGGGTTCGGGAGCCACCGATGAACGAGCGCACCGGCGCGAGCGAGTCATTGGTGACCTCGCCCGCCCAGACGAGGTCCCACAGCGCGGCCAGCACCGACGCGTCGTCGTAGGACTGACCGGCGTCGCTCGCAGCGCGCACGAGGTCGGTCCAGAACGACGCGCCGCTTCGTTCGAGCTGTGCCAGCAACACCTCGTGCAGAGCGGAACGGCTCGATGGCTCGGTCGGTACGTCGACCGGCGCCGGCGCAAGAGCCGCAACCTGATCACGGAAGTACAGGCGCACCCGGCCGTCGGTCGCGCCCGACGCACCCGAACCGATCCATACGACCTCGCCCGCGGTACACAGCGCGTCGAGGTCGGCCGCGCGATAACCGACGACCCGCGCCGCGAGCACATCGACCTCGAGGGCACTCGCCGGAATGGCCGCTCCTTGCAGCACACCGATGGCCTCGACCACGCCGTCGATGCCGCGGCGCGGCACGCCGATGCCCTGCCACGCGGATAGGAACCGGGCGTAGGCGTCGGCTTCGACCGGCTCGATCTCGCGCCGCAGCGCGGCAAGCGACCGACGACGAAGTTGGCGCAACACGTCGACGTCGCACCATTCGCGCGAGAGCCCGTCGGGCCGGAACTCACCGCGCACCAGACGACCAGAAGCCACCAGCCGATCGAGCGCCGGGTGCACCCGCTCGGCCTCGAGCGCGAGCCGCGTGGCGACCTCACGCACCACGAACGGACCATGCGTGCGGCCGTAGCGCGTCAGAAGATCACCGAGCGGATCGTCGACCGGGTCGGTGTAGGCCGCGGGGAGCCCGGGCGGCAACGCCGTGCCGAGCGCGTCGCGCAGGCGGGCCGCGTCCTCGGCCGCGGCGATATGCCCCTGACCCGCGACCTGCACCTCGATAGCGCGGCGCTGGCTGAGCAGCTCGGCGATCCATACGGTGGCATCGCCCTTGCAACGCAAGTCGATCTCGACCCGGGTGAGCGGCCCCAACACGCGCACGAGATCATGCACGGTGTCGGCGTCATAGGCGTGGCGTTCGGGGGCGAGCAGCTGTAGCTCCAGCTCGAGGGTGGCCAGCACATCGGGATCGAGCAGTTCGCGCAGCTCCTCGGCGCCGAGCAGTTCGCGCAACAGGTCGCGATCGAGCGCGAGCGCAGCCGCCCGGCGTTCGGCCAGGGGCGCGTCGTTCTCGTACATGTACACGGCGATCCAACCGAACAACAGCGACTGCGCCATCGGCGACGCCTTCCGACTGTCGACTGCGACGACGCGCACGCGCCGCGAGCGCACATCGGTGAGCACACCGCGAAGCGCGGGCAGGTCGAAGACGTCGTTGCAGCATTCGCGCATCGTCTCGAGCAGGATCGGGAACTGCGGATACTTCGCGGCGACTGCGAGCAGATCGGCGGCGCGCTGACGTTGTTGCCACAGCGGCGTTCGACGATCAGGACGGCGCCGAGGCAACAGCAACGCGCGCGCCGCACACTCGCGAAAACGCGAGGCGAACAACGCGGTCGATGGCAGGTGGCTCACCACGAGCTCGTCGATGTCGGCCGGGTCGACCGACAGCGCGTCGATGGGGAACTCGTCGACGGCCTCGGCGAGGCGCACCACGATGCCATCGTCGCTCCACAGCATCTCGGGATCGACGCCCCACAACTCGCGCAGCCGCTCGCGCAGGGCAATAGCCCACGGCGCGTGCACACGAGACCCGAACGGTGTGTGGATGCACACGCGCCAATCGCCGATCTCGTCGCGGAACCGTTCGACGACGATGGTGCGGTCGTCGGGTACCACGCCCGTGGCGTCGGCCTGTTCGTCGAGATAGCGCAACACGTTGGCCGCGGCACGCTCGTCGAGCGAATGGTCGCGTTGCAGCCGCTCAAGCGCGGCTGCCGGCTGCTGGGCGCGCACCGTGCGAACGAACTCGCCGAGTGCTCGACCGAGCTCGATGGGACGGCCTGGCCCGTCGCCCTTCCAGAACGGCATCTTGCCAGGCATGCCCGGCGCGGGTGTGGCGATGACGCGTTCGAAGGTGATGTCCTCGATGCGCCACGTGCTCGCGCCGAGCAGGAACGTCTCGCCGGGGCGGCTCTCATAGACCATCTCTTCGTCGAGCTCGCCGATGCGGGTGCCGTCGGGGGTGAACACACCGAAGAGGCCACGGTCGGGGATGGTGCCGCCGCTCGTGACCGCAAGACGTTGGGCGCCGGCGCGGCCGCGAACAACGTCGGCGACGCGGTCCCACACGATGCGAGGACGCAGCTCGGCGAACTCCTCGGACGGGTACCGCCCCGCCAACAGGTCGAGGGTGGCGCTGAACACATCATCGGTGAGCTCGGTGAAGTTCGCGGCACGGCGCACGACGGTGGCGAGTCGCGAAACCGGCCAGTCGTCGAGCGCGCACATAGCCACGATCTGCTGCGCCAGCACATCGAGCGGGTTGCGCGGGTAGTGCGTTTCCTCGATGAGGCCGCGCTGCATGCGATCGACCACCACTGCGGTCTCGAGCAGGTCGTTGCGGTGCTTCGGGAAGAACGTGCCCTTGCTCGGCTCGCCGACCTGGTGACCGGCGCGTCCGACGCGTTGCAGACCACGCGCGACCGCACCCGGCGATTCGACCTGGATGACGAGATCGACCAAGCCCATGTCGATGCCGAGCTCGAGCGAACTGGTGGCCACGATCGCCTTGACCTGACCCGTCTTGAGCTCGTCCTCGATGATCAAGCGACGTTCGCGCGACAGCGAGCCGTGGTGCGCCTTGACGACTTGCGGCAACGACCCGGGTTCGACACCCGCCCGCTCGGCCGCGAGCTCGTTGAGCTTCGCCGCGAGCCGTTCGGACAGGCGGCGCGCGTTGACGAACACGATGGTGGAGCGGTGCGACTCGATGAGATCGAGCACCATCGGGTGGATCGACGGCCAGATGCTGCGCAGTTCCGGCGACCCGGGCGGGCCCTCGGGCACGAACTCGCGTGACGAGATGGCCCCCATGTCGTCGACGGGCACGATGACATCGATCAACAGGGGTTTGCGCACCCCGGCATCGACGATGCGCACCGGCCGCGGTGTGCCGTGATCGTCGGTGCCACCGAGGAAACGAGCGATCTCATCGAGCGGACGTTGCGTGGCTGACAGGCCGATGCGTTGCGGAGGCTTGCGACAGATCTCCTCGAGGCGTTCGAGACTGAGGGCGAGGTGCGCGCCGCGCTTCGTGCCGGCGATCGCGTGGATCTCGTCGATGATGACGTGCTCGACGTCGCGCAGCGTGTCGCGCGCGCTCGATGTGAGCATGAGGTAGAGGGATTCGGGCGTGGTGATGAGGATGTCAGGCGGGTGTTTGATGAGCTGTCGGCGCTCGCGCGCATCGGTGTCGCCGGTGCGTATGCCCACCACCGGTGTACGCAACGGGATGCCCAGTCGTTCACCGGCGAGGGAAATGCCCTTCAGTGGTGCGCGCAGGTTCTTGTCGACGTCGACGGCCAGCGCGCGTAGCGGCGACAGGTAGAGCACCCGCGTGCCCGTGCCGGTGTTCGTGTCGGCCATGAGGCGGTCGATGCTCCACAAGAACGCCGCGAGCGTCTTGCCCGAGCCGGTGGGGGCGAGCAGCAGCGCGTGGTCTCCGCCCGCGATCGCAGGCCAGCCGGCGCTCTGCACCGGTGTGGCCTGACCGAAGCTCGCGAGGAACCATTCGCGCACGGGCGCCGAGAACGGATCGAGGGGTTCCACACGAGCACGCTACCCAGGAGGTGCGACGTGGCCAGCAGCACGCCGCATCGCCGACCACACCTCGCCCGTCTCGTCGGCGATGCCATCCACGTCGAGTCGCGTGCGCAGTCGGACCAACGCCGGTTCTCCGCGTGGCGATCCCCCGCGGAGGGGGCGGTTCGCGCGGAGAACAAGGCGGCTCAGGCCGGCGTCGAGCGCGAGGAAGGTTGCGCGAGCTATTCGGTACAGTGCGGTGATGTTCCGGCGTCGGCGCACGATCGACGGCTCCCCTGACGGCACCGGTGGCTTTCCCGCGGCTTGGCGGTCGATCGTCGAGCAGCGGGTGCGGATGTTCGCGTGGCTCGATGCCGACGAGCAGCAACGCCTCGAAGCGATCGCGCTCGATCTCATCGCCGACAAGGACTGGGAGGCCGCGCACGGCTTCGAGCTCACGGACGAGATCATCGTGACCATCGCCGCGCAGGCCGCGCTGCTCGTGCTCGAGCTGCCCGCCGACGCGTACCGCAACGTGAGCACGATCCTCGTGCAGCCGTCGGCCGTTCGACTCGAACGGGCGCATCGCACCTCACAGGGCCTGATGTCCGACGATCGCATGCTCGTCGACGGGCAGGCGTTTTTCGGCGGGCCGGTGATGATCGCATGGGAGGCAGCGCGCTTCGAGGCGCGCCACCCCGGCCGAGGCACGAACGTGGTCTTGCACGAGTTCGCGCACAAGCTCGACATGCTCGACGGCACCCTCGACGGCACCCCACCACTGGCGGATCAGGCACAGCGCGAGCGATGGATCGAGGTGTGCACCCACGTGTACCGGGCGGTCGAGATAGGCGAAGGGGGCGAGGCGCTGCGCTCGTACGCCGGGATCGACGCAGCCGAGTTCTTCGCCGTGGCCACCGAGGTCTTCTTCGACCGCCCCCACCTGCTGCGCGACGAGCACCCCGATCTCTACGAGTGCCTGCACGACTTCTACGGCCAGGACCCGGCCACGCGCACCGACAGGTAAGCGGGGCGGCTTGCACGCCACTGTTCATCAACTGACCCTGGACTTGCCGGGGCCCGACCGTAGACTCGGCCCATGACTTCTGTTCGCACGGGTGCGTTCCATCGTTCCTACGAGGAGTACTGCGAAGCGATCTTCGAGATGAACGAAGACGAGCTCGACGTCATCCAGGCGCGAATCGCCGAACGGCTCCAGGTGTCGCGCCCGTCCGTATCCGAGATGATCCGGCGCCTCGAAACCGAGGGTCTGGTCGACATCGGCGCGTACATCACGCTCACCACCAAGGGCCGTTCCCTCGCCGAGAGCGTCGTGCGCCGCCACCGCCTC
>WLNW01000270.1 GCA_009699605.1 Actinomycetota bacterium
GTCAAGAGCTTCTACGAGCTCCCCGAGGAAGAGGCCAGCAAGGGTGTGGCCGACTGGATGATGCTCCTCCGCAAGCTCCCCGACGAGCTGTTCGACGGCCGCCGCACGATCATGCACGAGCTATTCGGCCGCGACGACGTGCGCACATACCTCGAGCAGCTGAACGCATCCATAGACGTCACCTTCGCGGAGATGGGCAACGCGGGCACCATCGACGTGTTCGCGTTCACGCGCCGCCTCGGGCATCGCATGGGCCTTGCGAGCTGGGGCGGTGAAGCACCGTCCAGCGCTGCTCGCTTCGACGAGCTGGTGGCCGCTCTCGACGAGCTCGACGGCTCGGCTGCGTTCGTGCATCCCGAAGCGATGCGCGCCGTTGCCGCGGGCGGCAAACAGGCCGAGCGCGCCGCGATGACAAAGGTCGAGGAACTCCTCACGGAAACGATCGCGGCGCGGGACGCGCAACCGGCAGTGGAACGGCCCAACGATCTGTTCGCACGGATCATGGAACGTTGGGACGGCGAGCCCGAGCCGGCGCGCCGCATCGGCATCGCCCGCGACGTGATCCTCGTGCACCTCGGGTCGATGTCGAACCTGTTCGCGGCCACGGGTTGGATGATTGCCCAGCTCGCGTTGCACCCCGAGGTACTGGCCCGCGTGCGCGACGGCGAGCAAGGGTTGGTCGAGCGATGCGCGCTCGAGTCGACCCGCCTCGGCCAGCGCTCAATCATGTTGCGCGCCGTGCTGGCACCAACGCAGGTGCGCGACGAGCACCACGTGTACTCGGTGGCACCGAACGCACAGATCGCGACGTTGCTGCCGCTCACCAACACGTCGGCCATGCCCGGCCTCATGTCGTACGACCCCGACCGCTGGCAACGCCGCCGCCTCAAAGACGAACAGCAGTTGGCCACGCGAGAGCTCGTCACCACCTTCGGTCACGGCTCGCACACGTGCCCTGCGCAACCGTTCTCGCTGGCGTCGATGTGTCGCGCTGCCGAACGGCTCGTGCAGGCCTACGACATCACGCCCGACTTCACCGAGGTCGTGCCACTGGCCGTGCAGATCGGCGGCGTGGCCCGCAGCGAACACCCGTGCATACTCCGCTACTCGAGGCGGTAAAGCCTCGCCGCGTTGTCGTGCAGCACGTTGCGGATGTCCTGCGCGGGTAACCCGTCGAGCGACTGGTACAGGTGCTCACGCGGTGCCATCGCCGAACTTGCCGGGCCGGGCGTGAGCCCGGTGGGGTGCGGGAAGTCGGTTTCGAACAACACGTGCTCCGAACCGAGTTGCTCGATCGCTGATCGCGCCGACGCGTTCTCGAACCAAAAGCAGCTGTAGATCTGCCGGGCGAAGTACTCGCTCGGCAACAGGTCGAACTCGGGGTGGTGCGCGATCACCCCCGAGTTGTGGAACTGCCAGTCCATCGACTCCAGCACGAACGGGATCCAACCCACACCGCTCTCGACCGACACGAAGTCGAGCGACGGGAACCGCTGGCAGATCCCGCCGAAGATCAACGACGCGATCGCCGCTGCGTTGAGTTGGAAGAGCATCGTGCCGGTCCACGCGTACCCGAGGTGGCGCCCCGCCGACGTGCCGAACATCGGGATGTTGCCCGACCCGATGTGGAAGTTGATCGAGAGCTGCATCTCCTGCGCCGCGGCCCAGAAGCGGTCCCAATGTTGATCGTGCAACGCCGGCAGGCCGAAGTCCTCCATGCGGGCCGGGAACACGATGCCTTTGTGCCCCGCGTCGCGAGCGCGCACCATCTCGGCCATAGCCGCGTCGAGATCCCAGAACGGCACCGTCATCAACGGCACATAGCGACCCGGCGCGGTGGCGCTCCAATCGATGAGGAAGTCGTTGTAGGCCTGCACGCACGCCAGCACCAGCGCTGGCTCGGCGTTCATGCCGATGTACTCGTTCACCTGGAACACGCCGATGTTCGGATAGAGCACCTGGGCCCGCACGCCGAAGTCGTCCATGTGCCGCACGCGCTCGACGGCATCCCAGTTGCGCGAATCGGAATCGTGCAGGCGCCGCGGATGATCGGGCGGGTATTCGTGCCAGCGCGCACCTGACGCCAGCCCGGCGGCATAGATCTTCTTGTCGCCGAAGAACCACAGCTCATCGCCCGACTCGTCGTCCCACCGCACGTGCGGTACGAGCTCGCCCCACTTGCGCGTCGACACTCGCGACGTGAACAGATCGGCCGGTTCGATCACGTGCGTGTCGGCGTCGATGATCGGCGTCGCGTCAACCACCTCACGGGTCGAAACCCCCATCAGGAACGCCCCACTACTGCGGACGCAATGTTCGACACCAGCACGCCCGGGCTCACGTCGGGCACCTCGACCCCGTTGCGCCGGATGGCCGTGCCGCCCACCCAGATGTGCTCGATGCCAATGTTGCGCGAGATCAATCGATCGCCGTTGCCTGGGAAATCCCACACGCGCTCGAGGCCCGTCTCGGTGATGGTGGCCGGGTCGAGTGCGACGAGGTCGGCCACCTTGCCCACTTCGACGGTGCCGCGATCGTCGAGCCCCCACAGCGCCGCAGGTTGGCCCGCCATGCGGCGGATCGCTTCTTCGAGCGTGAGCGCACCTTCCTCGCGCACCCAGTAGCGCAGCGTGTAACTCGGGTAGCTCGAGTCGCACAGCATGTCGACGTGCGCGCCGGCATCGTGCGCGCCCAGCACGGTACGCGGGTCCTGCACCAGTTGAGTCAGCTCCTCCTTGGTGGAGCGCGGCACGTTGCGGAACCGTGTGACGAGGTTGTCGGCGAGCGCCAGGTCGAGCATCACTTCGAACGGGTGTTGCCCGCGCTCCGCGCCGAGGTCGGCAAGCGGCACGCCGCGCAGCGCTTCGTGCACATCGGTCTCCTCCACCGAGGTGCGCACGAAGTAGCCGTCGATGTCGCCGTCGAGGAAGTCGGTCTGGTCCGCGATGGCCACCATCTCCGCGATGGCCCGGGCGCGCCACGCGGCGTCGGCGAACGCCGCGGCCATGGTGTCGTGGCCAGCGCCGAGGATCTCGGCGAAGGCGGGCACGCGACTCCACTGGTACGGGTTCTCGAGGCTCATCTGCGTCGTGATGAAGCGCGTGCTGGTCTGGGGCCAGAGGTCGCCACCCACTGCGTCACCCCGCTCGAGCATGGCCATCGCGGAACCCGGTCCGCCGAACAGGCCGGGCAGCACGCTGCCCCACGTGATGCGCACCCCGAGGTCGCGCGAGATCTCGGCCACCTCCTCGATCTCCA